>JBKDZL010000046.1:0-47868 GCA_047971145.1 Erysipelotrichaceae bacterium | reverse complement strand
TTAAGATCTTTAATAAAGTTCTCAACCATAATAATAGGCGCATTTATTTTTAAATCTAATAAGTGAGCATATTTCATGGGAACTAAAGTCGGGATAAATCTCTGTGTTAAAACTCCATTTTTTATAAACTTAGAAAATTCTTGCCACATCGGCATATCCGAAAATTGCTGGTCAGTTATTTCTGTTCGATTAATATAGATTTCCTCAATAGTTTGAGGAATGCCCTCCAACATTTCTAAGCGTACCATTCGAACAATATTATCACCACTACGGCACATTAAATGTTCTTGTACTTCATCAGTATAAGTACTCTTAACATCAAAATAAATAGTTTTATAGCTTAAAGAACCAACTTTATCTAAAGTTGTATTCTTTTTTCTTAACTCTTTGTCCGCAATAAATGTACCCTTATTAGAATCTCTATATAAATAGCCCTCATCAACTAAATCATTTAAGGCTTTTCTAACAGTCATTCTGCTAACAGAATACTTAACACTTAAGTCTCTTTCACTCTCTACTGCAGTATTGGGAGATAATTTAGTTATTTCTAAAAGAATTTGATTCTTTATTTGTTGATATTTTGGTATTGCCACTCAATTATCTCCTTCTTTACTATTTATTTATTATACTAAAATAGAATTTTAAAAACAATTATTTCATAAAAGCAAAAGAGCGCCAAGGTTTTAAATAATCAAGTAACATTAACTCATTATCTGGTATTCTTCCGATAACATTTTTTCTGCCATCATTGGGCATATCTTTTAATATTATTTGTAATTCTCCTTTATAGCGGCTGTAATTATCATTAACAACAATAACATCGCCACGCCTTAAATCACGAGTATTAGCAGATGGTACACTCAAATCAGCATAAGTGACTCTAGGAAAGGTAGAACGAGCCATATAAGCACTCATATCTCCTCTAACATAATGCTCATGTTGATAGATGACCTTTTCTTCAGTTGGATGCAATTCTTTTTCAAAGTCTATTTTAAAAGTTAATAAATTGGGATTTATTTTTGCACAAATTTCCAATTCTTCATTACTGGCATAGGCATTCGCAATAATAATATCATCAACTTCTTGCATAGCGGCTAAGTGTCTAATTTGAACATCAATGGGTAACTCTCTGTGCTCTTCTAAAGTACATAAACCTTCATTCACTGGCCAAGGACCATAACTATCTTTAACTTGACTCGAAACAAAAGCTGCCACTTTTAATGATTTAGCTTTTATTTTCTGGTTACATAAATGGAAATGTTCAGCACTTAAGCCTGTATATTTTTGCGGATAAAAATTATGACAAGTAATTAAATTCTCAAGGGCGGGATAATGACTCAAAATATTATCAATATAACCATTGGCTAAACTGGCATTGACTTCAATTTTTAATCCTTCTTTATTATAAGTCATTACAGCTTCTTTAAGACCATCAAAGCCCTCATCAAGTCTAATACCATCGACCCCTATTTCTTTGAAGAAAGATAAATCTTGATAGCTAATATCCAATTTTTCAAAGACCATAGGTGCCACATCAACAATTACTTCCATATTATATTGATGAGCATAATCAATCATTGCTTTAAACTCACTAACGATTTGCTCTTTACTTCCCTCAACACTCAATAAGCAAGTAAAAATTCTTGTAAAGCCAACACTTGCTGCCTTTGCAATATAGGCCTTATTATCATTTAGACTAGAGTGTTCGGGATAAATAGAAATACCTAATCTTGACATACAGAATTCTCCTTCATTTTCGCTACAATAATATTTTCTAATTGATCTAAAGTAGCATTAATTTTCTTTTTATTTCCTCTTTCATATAATTTAGACATGAATTTAAAATTCATAGTATTCATAGATTTCTCTGATGTGAAATTCTCACTATAGATTAATTCGAAATGCTCAGCATCATAATCATTTAATTGATAACTTAAAGTATTGCAACCCTGATTGGTATCAAAAGTTACCTCATATTTACTATTAGGGGTAAAAGTTTTAATTTCTACTCTAACTGCACCTTTATTACCTACTTTATTTTGTAAGTTTTTAGTATAGCTGTAACCAGGTTTAATGTCACTTAGGACAATATCCTTTTCACTTGAATTATTAATATCAAACAATAAAGATTCACTCAACACTTCAAAACAAAGCTCTTTAGTTCCTTTAATGATTCTTTTAATTTCCATACTAAGATCCCTTTTTCCCTTTAATTAAAAAATAAACACCACCAATAATTAACAATGAACCTGCTAATAAAAGTCCTAAATTATAATTGTATATTGATGAAAAAATAATTAACACCCCACCTAAACTCATAGTAAATAATGACCACTGTTTCATTGTCTATCTCCTTTTATATTATAATAGGGGGTCTGTGCCCCCTATTATTATAACAAATTTTACTCTACATCTTTTATTTCAAATTTATTAGCTAGTAAAACGAAGAAGCCCCAAATTGCAGTAGCAATAGCTAGATTGAAAAGCGCTAAAGCTGCGGCTAATAAGTCGCCACCTGTTGCTAGAAAAGCATAGATACCCGGAGGCATAATCCATGGAATTGTATTATAAACTGGTGTAATAAGACCAGTAGCACAAACTCCATAAGCAATTAAAGTAAGAACAAATGGAACTAGCATCCAAGGAATAAAGTATAAAGGATTTAACACTACAGGAATCCCAAAGATTACTGGCTCATTAATATTGAAAATACCCATAGGTGCACTTAATTTTGCGATTGTTTTTTCATCTTTACGCTTAGAGAAAATTAAAATAGCAATAACAAATGCTAAAGTACAACCAGCACCTCCCATCCAAACATAAGCATCAAATGATCCTCTAGTCCAGAAGTAAGGTAGCTCATTAACTGGTGTTCCTGACATAAATAATGAGTTATTAGTATTTAAAGCAGCAAGATAAACACCATCTAAAACAGGACCTAAAACATTAGTACCATGAATTCCAAAGAACCATAATAATTGAACACCCAAAACCAAAATTAATACAGCAACTAAACCTTGAGATAAAGCCAAGAAAGGTAATTGGATATAAGTAGTAATTAAATCAGCAATACTAGAACCGGTAATTGTAGAAACAATTACAGCTAAAGCTCCACATAAATAAATTGCCACTACCCCTGGAATAATTGAAGCAAAAGCCTTAGAAACAGCTGGAGGTACAGAATCAGGAAGTTTAATAGTAATTTTCTTATTCATTAATATTGAATATACTATTCCTGATAATAAACCAATAATTAAAGCGGTAAATAAACCTCTAGCATCTAAGTAACCATAAGCTAGAAAGCCCCAACCACCAACAGCTTCACCTGACTCAGCAGTTAAGCTGATAGCTTGTGGAGTTACAGCTAGAAAAGAGCCAATAGCAACTAATCCACCAGCTAATTCTGGTGCTTTATAAGCTTTAGCAACTTGATAACCAAGAGCGAAAACAAAAGCAATAGATAACATTGCGATTGTACCCCACCAAACATTACCATTAACAGCAATAATTGGTTGTACTGCATTGACAAAATCAGTCATTCCCCATTGGGTCGGTAAATCTCTAATAAATACATTTAATAATGTCGCAAATGCCCCTGCCATTGTAATTGGCATAATTGAAATAAAAGCATCACGTACTGCTACTAGGTGTTTTTGTGACCCAATTTTAGCAGCTACTGGAACAAAGTGTTGTTCCATCCATGTTAGAAATTTTTGCATATATTCTCCTTTTTCTATCCTACGCAAAATAGCACTAATCAAAAGACTCTGTTTTACTAATCAATGATAAAGCTATTGATTATTTAACCTTATTTCGTGGTATATACCACTGTCCTTTGTCTATAATATACCATACTAAAATTTTTTTGCAAGCCTTTTCATAAATATCGTTTGAATTTTTACATAATTTTTAAATCTAGACTAAATTTTATCAATATTTATTGAAATACTAATAAGAGCTAATTAATAAAAACAAAATATCTAAAAAATTTAACTATTACACAAAACATAAATAGCTAATTTTCTTGTTTTATTATCATAAAAATCATCAAGTTCATACACTGTTTTTTAAAAAAATAGTTCACCAATGATTAAGGATACAAGCAAAAAATTATATATTTATCTTCGCCTTTTTATAATATTTAATCACTTGAGCAAAAAAACTTGAAACCCTAAAATAATAACGTTATGATATTGAAGGAAAGAAGAGGGAATTATGAAAAAATTATTATCGTTTTTACTTGCCTTTATGCTGATGTTTTCCATGTTTGGTTGTGCTGATAACAACATCGATTGGAAAGCGGGAGTATATACAGGCAGTGCCGAGGGTTATTCTGGCGAAGTTGTAGTTGAAGTTACCTTATCAGATACAGGGATTGAAGATATTGTAGTTACTCAACAAACTGAAACAGCAGATATTGGAGGAGTTGCAGCTGAGAAATTAGTTGCTGATATTGTTGCTGTACAAGCTGTTGATGTTGATTTAGTAAGTGGTGCTACTATTACTAGTAATGCTGTAGTGGCTGCTGTAACTGCTGCTTTAGCTGAAGCTGGCATTGATGCTAGCAAATTAGTAGCAAAAGAAAAAGAATTAGAAGTAATAGACAAGACTGTTGATGTCGTAGTGGTTGGAGCAGGTGGTGCTGGTATGAGTGCTGCTATTGAAGCCCATAATGCTGGTAAGTCAGTAGTTATTATTGAAAAAGGTTCAATTACAGGAGGTAATACCACAAGAGCTACTGGTGGTCTTAATGCTTCTGAAACAACTGAGCAACAAAGTAATACTTTTGAAGAAAATGCTGGTGTAGAAAAAATATTAGCTAAGGCAACAGCTGATTATCCAGAACTTGCTGATCTAACTAGTACTGTACAAAAACAATATGATGAATATCTTGCGAATCCACAAGGATATTTTGATACTAATGAATTATTTATGTTAGATACTTTAGTTGGTGGAAAAAACTTAAATAATCATGAATTAGTTTTAACATTAGTAGAACAATCAGCCTCAGCTATTGAATGGTTAAAAACAATAGATGCTGATTTATCTTATGTTGGTAGTTTTGGTGGTGCTTCAGTTAAGCGTATCCACAAACCTGTCAATGAAGAGGGTAAAACTATTGCGGTTGGTAATTACTTAGTATCAGCTTTAAATAGTCAATTAGAAGCTTTAGGAATTGAAGTTATTTATGATAGAGCAGTAAGTAGTATTACTGTTGAAGATAATGTTGCAGTTGGTGTTACAGGTGATAATTTAACTATTAATGCTAAATCTGTAATTATTGCTACTGGTGGTTTTGCAGCTAATTTAGATATGGTGGCAGAACTTAATCCTGATCTTAAAGGTTTTGTGACAACCAACTCACCACTAATTACAGGTGATGGTATTAAGATGGCTGAGGCTGCTGGGGCTGCTACTGTTGATATGGATCAAATTCAAATTCATCCAACAGTTCATTTAGACTCTTCAGCATTAATCACTGAAGCTGTAAGAGGTGATGGAGCAATCTTAGTAAATAGTAAGGGTGAAAGATTTACTAATGAGCTTGGAACAAGAGATGTAGTATCTGCTGCTGAAATTGCTCAAGAAGGCGGTTTTGCTTATTTAATTTTCGATCAAGGAATGGTTGATAAAAGTGCGGTATTACAAGGATATATCACTAAAGGATACCTTGCAGGACAAGGCGAAACTATTGAAGCTTTGGCTGAAAATCTAGAGGTTGACGGCGCAACTTTAAAAACTACCCTTGAATCTTGGAACAGCTATACTGAAGCTAAAAATGATCCTGACTTTAATCGCACAGCTTTTGCAGAACCATTAGTAAGTGCTCCTTATTATGCAATTGCAGTAGCGCCAGGTATTCATCATACTATGGGTGGTATTCAAATCAATACTAATGCTGAAGTATTAGATACTGAGGGTAATGTAATTTCTGGCTTATATGCAGCAGGAGAAGTTACCGGTGGTGTTCATGGTGCTAATCGTTTAGGTGGTAATGCGGTAAGTGATGTTATTATCTTTGGTAGAATTGCAGGACAAAATGCTGCTGCTAATGCTAGTAACTAAGACAATTAAATAACTATCGAGCTTTAATTTAGACTAATTTCTTTCAATGGAAGTTAGTCTTTTTTATTAAAAAACCTAAATTAGTATTAGTAATTTAGGTTTTATCTTAAATTCTTTTTTCGTTTTCTTCAACCATGGCCACAAATTTATCAACATATTTCTGACAAATTTCTTTGCTCTTAGCTTCAACCATAACTCTAATTAACGGCTCAGTACCACTGACTCTAATCAGTACTCGACCATTTCCAGCTAATTCTTGATTGGCTTTTTCAACCTCACAAATTAGCTCAGCATTCTCAGCATAACTTTTATCTTTAACTTTAACATTCACTAATAACTGAGGATAAATAACTAAATCACTCAAAAGATTTGCTAAGCTAATCTTAGAGCTAGCCATAATATCTAGAATAACTAAGGCAGTCATTAAGCCATCACCACTATTAGCATATTCTTTAATAATAATATGACCAGATTGTTCACCACCTAATGAGTAGTTATTATTTTTCATTTCTTCAAATACATACTTATCACCAACTGCTGTTATTTGATAATTGATATTTTCATTTTCTAAGGCTTTAAGTAAGCCAATATTACTCATTACTGTGGTAACTACGGTATTATCTTTTAATTTATTTAATTGCTTGAAGTGTTTAGCCAAAAGATAAATAATTGCATCACCATCAACAATATTACCACGATGATCAATTAATAGAGTTCGATCACCATCGCCATCAAAAGCTATACCCAAATCATAATTTCCTGCTATTACAATTTCTTGTAATTTATCCAAGTGGGTAGAACCACACTCTCGATTAATATTTAAACCATCAGGTGCATTAAAATAATAATCAATAGTACCATGAAATCTATCTAATAATTTTTTAGCAGTATAACAGGTAGAACCATTAGCTAAATCAATCGCAATTTTAAATTTACTTAAATCCAAAGTTGCAACTTGCTCTAAATAAGCTAAATATAGCTCTAAGCCTTCTGAATAATTAAATAATCTGCCAATTTTCTCTTCATGAGCTTTAGGGATATCTTGATTAGCTTCAAAATACTCTTCAATTAAGTCTTCTAAAGCACTATCAACTTTAGTACCATCAGTTTTAAACAGCTTAATTCCATTATCGTAATATGGGTTGTGTGAAGCAGAAATCATAATGCCACAAGTAAAATCTTTATGTGACACTAAATGTGATACACAAGGAGTAGAAGTGTAGCCCAATAAATAAACATCAGCACCACTCTCCAAAGCTCCAGCAGCCAAAGCATTTTCAAACATCGTCGAAGATAAGCGAGTATCCTTACCAATTAAGATCTTTGACTCTTTTTCTTTCTCATAATAATAACCAAGATAACGACCAATTTTATAAGCCATTTCAACACTTAGTGTATCATTAGCACGGCCTCTAATTCCATCAGTACCAAAATATTTACCCATACTAATTTTCCTCAACAATAATATCTAAATTATCTCGACTTGGAGCATAAATTAGCAAGACATTATTACCATCAACCACAATCGGTATTGACAATGTACCACTCTTAATAGTAGCTAAATCAACATAAACATCTAAATCTTCAACTTTAATATTAGCCAGATTACTTTCAGTTCCGGAAATAATAACATCAACTGTGGCATCATTAGCATCAACTAAAGTAAAGCGATATTTATCATCATCATAATTGATATATCTAATACTAACACCCTCAAACTTCTTAGTTGCTGTTACTCCCAAACTTAAGCTATAGTTCACCTTTTTAATATCGCTACCTTTAACTCCACTTGGCAGAACCACCTCAGCAATCGCATCAGTTCTCTCACTAGTCATATTTGAAACATCAACAGGAATTACTAACTTATCAATATTTTCTAAGACTGATAGTGGTCCATAAAGAGTAATAGAATCATGATCCAAGGTAATTCGTTCAATCGATTGCCCACCTGGAATATCACCAACTGGTGCAATTACTATTGGCACTGTCTTATTAGGTGATGTTACTGCTACACTAACCTTAATAGCAGATGGAACAATATCAACATCTATTTTATTACCTGTTTGATCATAAGCTACCAAAATGGCTTCCTGTTCAAAATCAGCATTCATATTTGCCACATCAATTAAAGCTTTAACTGAAGAAATCTTATTCAAAGTATCTTGTGAGGCTCTCACTATAACACTAGTTTTATCAAAAGTTGGAACACCAAAATCATAGATACTCTTAGCTTGATTAGTATTAATATACTCATAGCCCACATAATATTGTTGAGAAACTTTACGGGCAATACTTACCGTTACTGTTGAGGGTTCTACTTGTACATCTAAGTTACTAGAATAATTCTGAGCTACTAAAGGCACAGAATGCACACCCTCAGATAAACCGGATAAATCCGCCACGATAGTAAAGCTAGTACTAGATTGAACTAACTGTAAATCAGCTAAGTCACCTACAATTCTTGCGGTAACAGTTTCAGGAATACCAAGAATCTCATAAACATCAGTATTACCAATAACCATGACCTCAACATTTTCCCTAGTGGTCATAGTTCGATAACTATTTGTTAACTCTTGAAAGTCACCATAATTAAGCCCCACTACCATAATAACTGCCAATATCAGCGAAGTGAGTGCCGCAAATTTTCTATTAAAAACTATCTTATCAAACAAATCACTAATTGGTTTAAAAGCTCTTAAGAATAGCGCTTCAGTACTATTATAAGTATCACTAGTACGCTTACCAATCTTTTCGGCCCAATCAGTTTTAGATTTTTCACTTCTAATATCTATTTTTCGTTTTCTTTTTACTTTCTTTTTCTTTTCTTTTTTTATTTTTTTAGGTTTTTCAATCTTTAAATCACTATCTTTATTTTTTAAAATAACTTCTTTATTTTTTTTCTTTTTACCAAACATTATTCTACCTCCTTATTGACAGAAGGGTTTTGAACTTCTTCTTTACCATCAACCGCACTCACTAAAACTTTACCTCTAGCTTGCTCATCTACCACATCTAACTCTTCATCTTCAAACAATTCATTACTATAGCTTGTAGTCAACTCTGTTTTAGTAATATTTAAAATATACTTATTTAAGTAACTGCGTAAGCCCTCAATATCAACAATTCGCAACTCACCATCACGTGCAATAGAAATATCCCCAGTCTCCTCAGAAACAACTATGGTAATCGCATCAGTAATTTCAGATACGCCCTTGGCAGCTCTGTGTCTTGCGCCATAGCGTGAGGGTGTTTCAAAATTAGTCGGTGGAAAATACGCCGAAGCACAAGTAACTTTAGAACCTCTAATAATTACTGCACCATCATGCAAAGGAGTATTAGTTTGAAAAATTGACACTAATAACTCAGCACTAATATCTGAATTCAATTTAGTTCCACTTTTGATAAACTCCCCTAAATCCATTGATTGTTCTAATGAAATTAGTGCACCAGTTTTATGATTTGACAACTCAGGTACCGCCTTCATTAACTCCTTAACCAATTCTTCTTTTTCATCAGGAGTTAAAGTTTGACTACCTCCAAAAGCCTTACTTTTACCTAAGCGCTCTAAAATACCTCTAATCTCAGGCTGAAAAATAACAATAACCGCTAAAAATCCCCAACTAATAAAGCTATCTGTCAACCAACTAACAGTGTTTAAACCTAACCAAGCCGCAATAACTCTAGCTAAAATAATTAAGACAATCCCTTTAAAAATTTGAATAGTACGAGAATTATTTCTAACAATTTTAATAACCCAATAAATCAGAAACCAAACTACTAAAACATCAATAATTAAAGTGATAATATTTAAAAAACTTGAATAAGGTATTATACTACTAAGCAAAAATAAATTAAGTGTCATATAAATTTCTCCTAAAACCATTATACATTGATTAGTCTTGTTTTTTCAACTAACCACTCATTTTATTCTACCACAGTAATCCCTAATTTATGCTATAATTATCCCATGTCAAATATTATTAGAATAGATTATTTAGATAAAGAAATTATCTTAGTGGCAACTGCCCACGTTTCCAAACAATCAGTAATTGAAGTCCAAGAAATTATTGCAAGTGAAAAACCTGATACCATTTGCGTTGAGTTAGATAAAGAACGCTACGATTCTATTAAAAACCCAAAAAAATGGGAAGATACTGATTTAATAAAAATCATTAAAGAACAAAGAACCGGCCTATTATTAATAAACCTAATTCTAGCCGCCCAACAAAGAAAAGCAGCTGAGCACTTAGACTCTAAGCCAGGTGCTGAATTTTTAGAGGCCATTAAAATTGCTGAAGCCAATAATATTAAAGTTGTCTTAGCCGACAGAAATGTCAATACGACTTTCACTAGAATTTATCGCTCACTAAGTTTTATGGAAAAAATAAAAGTTCTAACTTCAATAATCTTTTCTACAACCCAAAAAGAAAAAACTAGTGAGGAAGACATTAAAGAAATGATTCAAGAAGCTAGTCTTGAGGGTTTTGTGGAAGAAATAAAAGAAGAATTTCCCAACTTAAAAAAAGTATTAGTTGATGAGCGTGATCAATACTTATGTGCCAAAATTCAAAATGCGCCAGGCAAAAAAATAGTAGCAGTATTAGGTGCTGCCCATACTATTGGTATTAAAGAGTTAATAAATACACCACAAAGTATTAAAGGTTTAGACACACTACCACCAAAAAAATCTACTGCCACAATCATTGGCTTTATCATTCCCGCAATAATATTACTCGCAATAATTATTTCATTTACTCAATCAACTTCTCTAGGCTATACTCAAATTGTAAGCTGGATTTTATGGAATGGAAGCTTCGCAGCCCTTGGTGCTCTATTGGTGTTGGCTCATCCGATAACTATCATTACTGCCTTTATCGCTGCCCCTATTACTTCTTTAATACCCATTATTGGAGTTGGTTTTATTACTGGCATTGTTGAGGCAAGCTTGAGAAAACCTACTGCCAAAGATGCCCAAAATTTACCTAATGACATCAATACTTTTACTGGTTTCTTTAAAAACAGAATCACTAAAATTCTCATTGTGGTTATCGTACCATCTTTATTTTCAGCTATTGCCACTTTTATAAGTGGAACAAATATTATTAGTAATTTGTTCTCTTTTTTAAACTAATATTCTCGAGTAATTTGTTTTAATTCTCGATGGTTGGGACAATAACGACTTAAACAATTATAAAAAGCTTTAGAATGATTAAAGTGAAGCAAATGACTTAGCTCATGATAAACAATCATACTTATGACATCAGGATGATACTTACTTAAAGTTAGACTTAAAGAAATACTACCATCTTTATGACAAATTCCCAGAGTTCTTTTTAATCTTTTGATACTTATTTTACTAGGCTGAACCTCAAAATTTTTAAGACACTTTTCTGCAATATTCAAAATAATATCTTGATGATCAAGATATATTTTATCAATCAGATATTTCTCATCACCATAAATAAAAAGCTGATTATTACTAAGAAAATAATCATTTGGCCCTTTTTTTCTTACTATTTGATATTTCTGACCTAATAAATAAAAACTATCGGGGTCATAATTAGCTAATCGTTTATCTAACCATTGTTCCTTTTTTTGCAGAAGTTCTAATATTTCTTGATTACTTACTCGATAATCACACTTAACAAAAACCTTACCAGCTTTAACTTCTAATGATAAGGTCTTTCTTTTTGATTTTTGAACAACTACAGGATACTTAAAGTTTTCTAACATATTCCAAAAATTCCTGCGATGTCATTTTTGTAACTTGATATTGGTTAGCTTGATCAATGATATCATCAGTAATAATGATAGTTTGAATGCCTAGACTACTTGCTAAGCCATCTTCAACTGTATTGTTTCCAACCATCAAACAATCCTCTGCTTTAAGATTTAATCTTTTCAAAATATCTATTTCATAATATTTTTTATGAAATTTTGTGAAATGGCAATCTTCAAAAGTTGTAATTAATGAAAAATCTTCTTTATGATAATTACCCCATTTCAGTCTACTTAAAGTAGCAATTCTAGGAAATAAAGGATTAGTGGCAATAGCCATAGGAAATTGTTTTTCCTTTAAGATTGCTATTGCATGACTCATATTAGTATTCTCTTTAATATATGGTTTTAACTTATCAAAATGCTGATGATAAAAATCAGCTTCCTTAGCCATAATTTCTGATAATGATATTTTATCATTCCCCGCAAAACAACTATAAAACTTTTCTTTATTAGTGCGGTTATCCTCAACTTCAACCATGGTTTTCAAAGCTCTAGCAAAAGTATCTTGAACCATAGTGGCATCCAACCACTGACTAAAGTAACTAATAATTAACTTAGTATAATCACGCTCAAAATTTTGAGCATCTAAATGAATAAGAGTTCCATCCAAATCAAAAAGAATTAATTTAAACTTTGCCATTTCGCACCTCAACAATTTTATATGGAATTACAATACCTGCTTTATCAAACTCTTTTTTAATACTCACACGACAATCAGAGGCTGCCTCCCAACCATCAACTAAACCCTTAGTCCATAAACTAACTCGAACTTTAATGCCACTCTCACCAAAATCAGTAAAATAAATTGGCACCTTATCACGTTTTTCTTCTTTTTCTTTTTTTGTTCTCATATCCTTATAAGAAGGATGTGAACTAATCGCCTTAGTAATACACTTCTTAACTTTTAATAAATCGGAATCATAACCGACATTAAGTAAGATATATGTGCAATACTTACCATCAGTGACTTTCTTATTTTCTAATACTGCAGTATTCATAATGGCATTAGGGACAATAACTCTGGTATTTTGTAAGGTTCTAATAGTTGTGTGTCTTAAGCTAATATCAGTGACAGTACCAGTTATTCCCTGTCCCTCAATACTAACAAAATCATTGACAATAAAAGGTCTAAAACTTGTGATCATAATACCGGCAATTAAATTACCGGCAGCCTCTTGAGCAAGTAAACTCAAAGCCACAACTGCCACACCAGCACTTGCTAATAAGCTTACCATCATTGCTGATAAAGGTTTGACATTTAAAACAGCCACAAAAATAACGATACTATATAAAACTACTTTAATTAATTTATAAAGTAAATTGTATTGATAATCATGATTTTTGGTAAATTTCAGAAATAACTTTTGAATTAATTTTAAGGTAATAATTACTGCTATTATCATTAATCCTACTGTTAATAAATAAATCCACAAGCCATTGTTGAAAAGATCACTTAAAAAATCAGTGGAAAAAAAGTTTAGGGTGTCTTTTGTCGCAAAAGTGATAAACATATCAGCTCCTCCTTCAATATTTAATATACTAATTATAACATAAGCTCTTACCAAAACCTTAATTTTTATATATACTAGAAAATATGGAAATAAAAGTTGCCAATTCGCAAGCTGAGATAATTGCTTTAATTCTCTTAAGAAGAGATGTTTTTATTTTTGAGCAAAAAGTTCCCTTGATTGAAGAATTTGATGAAATAGACAAAACAGCAATTCAATTAGTAGTAATAGATAACCAAGAAGTCATCGCCACTTGTAGAGTCATACCCACTAACAATAAGTATAAAATTGGAAGATTTGCTGTAAAAAAAGCCTATCGAAAACAGAAAATAGGCTCAAAACTATTAGAATTTATTGAAAAAATGGCAAAAACCAATAATATTGATAGATTAACCCTTGCAGCACAAATTACAGCAATAGACTTTTATCAAGCTAATGGCTATAAAGTTTACTCAGATATTTTTTTAGATGCCGGAATTGAACACTTAAAAATGGAAAAAACTATTTAATACTAAACTTTAATATTATAGCTTTTAAATAACTTTTTAATTTCACTTATTAACTCACTACTAGGTGTTGGTGTATCGCTAAGCTCATATTTATATCCTAAGGTATCCCATTTAAACTCACCCATTTTATGGAAAGGTAAAATTTCCACTTTTTCGATTACTGTGAATCTGCTTAAATATTTTGCCAACTTCTCTAAATCAGCTAAATCATCACTAATTTTAGGAACTATCACTTGTCTTATCCAAACTTTTTTACCTGTTTTTTCACAGTATTCTAATAATGCTAAGGCATTTTTGTTAGTTTGACCAGTTAAAGCTTGGCACTTAGAAGGATCAATATGTTTAATATCTAATAAAATCAAATCAGCTTTATCAATCACAGAAGCACAGACTTCTAAAGGAATAATACCTGAGGTATCTATTGCCACATGAATATTATTTTCATTACAAAAACTGACAATCTCATCAATAAAGTCAATTTGTAATAAGGGCTCACCACCTGTAATAGTTACCCCTCCACTTTTAATGAAATTTCGATATTTGATAATATCATCAGTAATTTCCTTAACACTCAGCTGTTTATTAGCATTTGTTTGCCAAGTATCAGGATTATGACAATATTTACATCTTAAAGGACATCCTTGGGTAAAGATGACATATCTGATTCCAGGACCATCAACAGCGCCAAATGTTTCAATTGAGTGAATATATCCTTTTAGCATACCTATATTATAATACAACTCCGAGATTTTCGGAGTTGTATGCTTTAAATATTTTAATTAATTAAAATCTTTCATGGAAGGTTCTATTAATAACATCCATTTGTTGATCCCTAGTTAGCTTAATGAAGTTGACTGCATAACCAGATACCCTCACTGTTAATTGTGGGTATTTCTCAGGATGATCCATCGCATCTAATAGCACTGAGCGATCAAAGACATTAATATTAATATGATGTCCTTCCTCATTAAAGTAACCATCCATTAACTTATAAAGATTATCTTTTTGTCCTTCTAACTCTTTACCTAGAGCACCAGGTACAATTGAGAAAGTATAAGAAATACCGTCTTCACTATTATCATATGGTAATTTCGCAACAGAAGCCATTGAAGCTACACAACCCTTATTATCTCTGCCATGCATTGGATTAGCACCAGGGGCAAAAGGATCACCATACTTACGTCCATCAGGAGTATTGCCAGTTTTCTTACCATAAACCACATTTGAGGTAATAGTTAAAATAGACATAGTTGGCTTACTATTACGATAAGTCTCATGTTTTTCTAGTTTATCCATAAAAGTTTTCACAACATTTACAGCTATTTCATCAACTCGCTCATCATTATTACCGAAAGCTGGATAATCACTCTCAAGTTCGAAATCTGTTGCCAAACCTTCATCATTTCTTAAAACTTTAACTTTGCCATATTTAATTGAACTTAAAGCATCGGCTACCACCGATAATCCTGCAATACCACAAGCCATAGTTCTAATGATCTCAGGATCATGTAAAGACATTTGTAATTTCTCATAACAGTATTTATCATGCATAAAATGAATAATATTCAAAGTATTGATATATAGCTTACTTAGCCAATCCATTACTTGATCAAATTTTTCCACAACTTCATCATAATTTAAATATTCTGAGGTAATAGGTACAAACTTAGGACCCACTTGTACACCACTAATCTCATCTTTACCACCATTAATCGCATATAATAAAGCTTTTGCTAGATTAGCACGAGCCCCGAAGAATTGCATTTGCTTACCAATCTTCATCGCTGAAACACAGCAAGCAATTCCATAATCATCACCAAATTTAGCTCTCATTAACTCATCATTTTCATATTGCACTGATGATGTTTCAATAGAAACCTTAGCACAATATCTTTTGAAATTAATTGGTAAGCGCTCCGACCATAAAATTGTTAAATTCGGCTCTGGAGCTGGACCTAAATTTGTTAGTGTATGCAAGAAACGATAACTCATTTTAGTAACCATATGACGACCATCATTACTCAAACCACCCAAACACTCAGTAATCCAAGTCGGATCACCAGAGAATAGCTCGTCATAAGCTGGTGTTCTTAAGAATCTAACAATTCTTAATTTCATAACAAATTGATCGACAAACTCTTGAATTTCTTCTTCGCTATAGCGTCCTTCAAACAAATCTTTTTCAGCATAAATATCTAAAAAAGTTGAAACTCTACCAATAGACATTGCTGCCCCATTTTGTTCTTTTACTGCCGCAAGATAGCCAAAATAAACCCATTGAATTGCTTCTTTAACATCCTTAGCCGGTTGACTAATATCAAAACCATAAGCCTCAGCCATTACTTTTAGTTCTTCTAGTGATCTTGTTTGCTCAGCAAACTCTTCTCTTTGTCTAATTACTGGTGAGCTCATAAAATCAAAAATATAATTTTTATGAAGTTCTTTGCGCTCGGCAATTAAATAATCAACACCATATAAAGCAATTCTACGATAATCCCCAATAATACGACCACGACCATAAGCATCTGGTAAACCAGTAATAACACCACTCTTTCTGGCAGCTTTCATTTCATCAGTATAGGCATCAAAAACCCCATCATTATGAGTTTTGCGATATTTAAAAATTTCTGCAATTTTCGGATCAATGGCACGATCATAAGCCTTTAGTGAACTTGTAACCATTCGATAACCACCAAATGGCATAATTGCTCTTTTTAGAGGTTGATCTGTTTGTAAACCAACAATTGACTCATTAGCTTGGTCAATATATCCTGGTTTATGAGCACTAATAGTTGAGATAGTATGAGTATCGATATCCCAAATTCCACCTCTTGCTCTTTCTTATTTTAATAAACCACTTAGTTTATCCCAAAGTTTTTGTGTTCTTTCACTTGGTTCAACCAAAAAACTTTCATCACCATCATATGGTGTGTAATTCTTTTGGATAAAATCTCTTACATTAGTAGAATTCTTCCAATTTCCACCATTAAATTCTTTTGCCAAAATACTACCTCCTTTACATTACCTTAATAATTGTATTCTACCAAAGTTAGATATAGCTTACAAGATAAATGACTATATTATTTAAAATAATTGCTAATTATTTCACAATTATTAACTATTTGATTATTATCACAATTTACTAGTAAATAAAAATCCTAACTTTAATGTTCTCAGGCGATTTCAATTTCTGAATATTATTTGATATAATTAAAAAAGAAAAGGAGAATTTATGAATAAAAACCCAATTGTAACCATAACAATGGAAGATGGTAGTACGATGAAAGCAGAACTCTATCCAGAGATCGCCAAAAACACTGTCAACAATTTTATTAGTCTAATTAAAAAAGGCTACTACAACAATTTAATCTTTCATAGAGTAATTAAAAACTTTATGATTCAAGGTGGTTGTCCTGATGGCACAGGAGCTGGTGGTCCTGGTTATAGCATAGCAGGAGAATTCATTAAAAATGGCTATGAAAACAACTTGAAACATGAAAAAGGAGTCTTATCTATGGCCAGAGCAATGCATCCAGACTCAGCCGGAAGTCAATTCTTTATAATGCACGAATTTTCGCCCCACTTAGATGGTCAATATGCCGCCTTTGGTAAAATAATTGAAGGACTAGAGGTAGTGGACGCAATCGCAAACACTAAAACTGCAACTCAAGATCGCCCAACTACACCTCAAATAATTAAAAGTATTACTGTTGATACTAAAGATCAAGAATATCCTGAACCTCAGAAAATCAAGTAATACTTAAGTAAATAATTATTTAGATAATCCATTTTCATAAAAGAAATCATTAATTAGTGATTTCTTTTTAAAACCACATTGTTATAATAAAGTTTAATTAATCTTTTTTCTAAAAAACTCTATCATTTTATCAGTAGTTTCTTGAGCCTCAAGCATAAGACTTCCATCTTTTCTAATCCAGCGATAATTAAACACATGTCCTAAAGGATTAGACTCAACATCATTTTCATAAAATAATGCTTCACACTCCACATTTAATTTTTTTAAAACTTTGAATAAAGATTTATTGTCTGTATATAAAAAATCATCAAGACAAGAAGTTAAATAGGTTCTAGGAAAACTGCTAGTTAAATTATTAAATATATCTATGCGATATAATTCTTCTTTAATAGCGTCTTCATTTTTTTGTAAATACATCGCCAAAAAAGGTATTTCAGCACTATTTAATGACTGCAAATCATAAAGACCACAGCTAGCACCAATGGCACTAATATCAATTGGTAAGTTAGTTTGATAATAATCAGCATATTTACTATTTGTACCAATCAAGCCTAAAGTAACCACCAAATTACCACCCGCACTATCACCAACTAAATTAAAATTAGTTAAATCTAACAAGAATTCCTCTGCCCTATCTACCACATATTCCATGGCTTTAACTAAATCTAAGATACCCTCAGGAAAAGGATGCTCAGGAGTTAAACCATAATTACAATTGACTACCACATAGCCATACAAAGCTAATCTTCGACAATAGTTATCGTAAATATCTTTATCACCACCCAAAAAACCTCCACCATGAACATGAAATATTACAGGTAGCTTTTCATTATTATTCTCTGGTCTTAAGATATCTAAAGTATGCTGTTGATCATCATCGCCGTAATAATTTATATCGCTTAATACTTTTAGCCCTTGAGGTTTTTTATCTAAAGCTAAACGCTCTAAGTCTCCTTGTTTCATTGTTGTTCGCATTTGAATTATTTTGTTCATTTTGTTTACCCTCTTTCTTTATATTATATTATCCAATCTAAAGAATGACAATAACTTAGCTACTATTTGGCATTGTTTTTAATTTTAGTTATAATTAAGAAGATGAGAAAAAAGAAAATATCAGTAATTGTTCCTTTCTATAATGTTGAAAAGTATATCAGAAAATGTTTGACTTCTCTTCAAGCACAGACAATTCAAGATATTGAATTTTTATTAATTAATGATGGCTCTTTAGATAATAGTGAAAAAATCGCTAAAGAGTTTTTAGTTGATCAAAGATTTAAATTATTAGTAAAAGAAAATGGTGGTTTAAGTGATGCTCGTAATTTTGGCTACCAAAGGGCAAATGCTGATTATATAGCTTTTCTTGATAGTGATGATTATGTTGAGATTAATACTTATGAAACACTATATCAGTGTGCAATTAATACTGATGCTGATATTGTTGAGTGTAATTTTATTTGGGAGTATCCCAATAAAAGTGTAGTAGATAATAAAATAATCAAAGATAATCCTCTTTTAGATATTAGGGTTGTGGCTTGGAATAAACTTTATAAAAGCAGTTTCTTAAAAAGAGCTAATACTGATTTTCCAATTGGTTATCAATATGAGGATGTTCCTTATTGCTATAAACTCTTAGCGCATAAACCACTTATTAAAAGTGTTAATCTGCCTTTAATTCACTATATTCAGCGCTCTAATAGTATTTCCAACAAACAAGATAAAAGAGTTAGAGATATTTTTGTGATGTTAGAGGAAGTGGTTAATTATTATCAGAAATTAAAAATCTATCAAGATTATCAAAGCGAACTTGAGTATTTATATATTCGTTTTTTATTAGGTAGCTCATTTAAAAGAATTGCAAAAATCCCTAATCAAAAACTAAAACAAGAAATTTTGGAAGAAAATTGGCAAATCTTAAATAGTAAATATCCTCACTGGAAGCAAAACTATTATCTTAAAAATTTAAGTGGTTTAAAAAACTCTTATTTTAAACACCTAAATAAATCATTGTATTTATTATTAGCAAAAATCTTTTATTATTTATAAATTTTATCTTGTTGATAACGGCGATAGATAAAGATAAGATTAATAATTACCAATGTTATTGTAACAATACTTATCCCTAATAAATAAGTTAGTGCAGCACCTAATAAAGCAAAATCATGAATTAAAGAATTGACACTTAAATAACTGACCACTAAAGCCACAAAATAACCAATAATAATATATTTTTGCTGGCGCATAACCGCAACAGTAAAGTTTAAAATATTGTTAATACTAGTAAATCCCCCCGCCAACAACAATAACATCATTAACATTTTTAACTCAGAAACATCAACACCAAAAAACATATATAATAATGGCACTCCTAATAAGTAGCCACCAACTAAGACACAAATATTCACAACTACTACCATTAATAAGATTTTACCCACTAGTGATAAATACTCACTAAGCTTTTTTCCATGCCACTTCTTTGTAATTAAACTAAATAGTGGTACAAAAATAAACATACAAAACATATTAGTCAAAGCAGAGGGCATAAATAAAATATTATATATAGCTTGAGTATCATTAGTGAAAAGATTATTAATCGCATTTTTAGGAATATTAATTAAGAAAATAGTTAAAAAACTACTCAAAAACAAAGGAAAACAATCTTTTAATAAAGAAAAAGATATTACAATATTAAACGAAATTTTTACTTCAGTTATCCGCTTAGCAATTTGATAATCAAAAACAAATACCCAAAAAACAGAAACAATTAAAGCACTAATTATTGATATTTCAAGGGAGTTAAAACAAAGTAACATTAATAAAAAGGTTAAATTATACAAACAAATTCTAATGACAGATGACTTACCAGCAATATGTAATTTTTCTTGTTTTTGAAAAAAACCACTAAAACAATCGGCAAAAATATCACCAACAAACATACTACACAAAAGAAAAGTAACCAGTAATTCATTACCATAATTACCCAGAGCAATCGAGTAAACTACTCCACCGCTAATAGCCATAAAAGAAGTTAAAAACTTGAGAGTTAAATAATCTTTAAACTTATATTTATCTTCACTATCAGAAACCTGAAAAGCTCTATTACTAAAGCTACCAACCGTAAACATTAATTGAGCAATAGCCCAAGCAATAGAGAAAACTCCCGCTTCATTTTGTCCTAATATCCGAGTTACATACATCAGTAATAATACTGAGGAAGCTGTATTACAGATATTACCAGCAGTATACCAAAAAATACTCTTCTTCATATTAGAATCTTCATTAATTAATTTTTGATATACTTTGTTTATTGTAGCCATTTAAATTTATCTTTCATCCTTGAATTCATGGATAATATGAGCTCCACCATTGCGCTGTTCTAATGGTGGTAGTTGTAGATAATCATTATAAATACTAGTTAAATACTTATCATAATTTTCAAAAACTTTCGCTTTTCTATTTTCAAAATCTACAACAATCGAATTCTCAAAAATTGATCTTTCTAAAATATCAGACTTACCATAAGCACCACCATAGGGAAACACTGCTTTAGTTGTTTTATTATTGTGACGGGTCATTAGATATTTCAATTTCTTAACCAATGTTTCTCGATTAAATAATTTTGCCACAGGTTTAATAATATTAAAAATTGGTTTTAAATATTTTTTTTTGCTATTAGGGAAATTATAACCACAATTAATAATATAAATGTTTTGATAAAACTTAAATCTCCAGATATCCCAACTACGTATTAGTGTATTATCAGAAATATTATCACAAGGGAAAATATCAATCCACACTCCTTGATGAAATTTTAATTGATGTGAGTATTCTTCACTCAGCACTGTATTATTTCTTCTAATTTTGCCAAAGACAAAACCACAATTTGTCTCATTCTCAAAATGTTGAAGGAAATAATTTTGATCTAAACTTTCACTCGCAATTTTTATCAATTTTTCATAGTCACTACGAGGCATACATAAATCAATATCATCATCCCAAGGAATCATTCCTTGATGGCGTATTGCCCCAAGACAACTTCCACCAAACAAGTAAAAAGTTAATTTGTGTTGTTCACAAACTTTCTGAAATTCATCAAAAATTTCTAATTCAATCTCTTGTAGTTTTTTTAAGTTCTTCTGATTCATTTTACACCCTTTACTTTTTTTGATAATTATCTTTTAAAATATTAATCGTATCACTAATTCCCTCTTGAATACTAAACAGAGGTTTCCATCCTAAATTAATGAGTTTATCAGGATTTAAAATAGCTTTAGTGGCAGTGGAAAAACCTGCTTTTTCGATGGCATCAGGCAATTCAAAAATAACTTTTCTACCAACATTATTCGCAATAAGTTCTGCCAAATCTTTTAGTTTAATATTAGATTGAGTATTAGCTACATTATAAGCCTCACCAATTCTACCTGAAAATAAAATTTTTAAAATTCCTGAAACTGCATCAGCAACATAAGTATAAGAATAAAACTGATTACCCTCACTCTTTAAGACAATATCTTGATTATCCAGAGCTTTTAAAATGAACTGTGATAAAGCTTTGGAATCACTCTTCAACATCGTAGGACCATAAACTCTAGATAGACGACAGACAACAATATCTAACTGTTTCTGCCTAATAAAAGCTTGACACAATGACTCACCAACCCGCTTACTCTCAGGATATCCTGCCCTTAAAGTATTACAGTCAATATAGCCACAATAATCTTCACTAAACTCTTCAATATCACCCTTATTTTCACCATAAACCTCTACTGAAGATAAAAAGACAAAACGTTGACACTTTTTATTGACTGCCAATTCTAACAGTGAATTAGTCGCAATAACATTAGTGGTAATAGTACCAATGGGATCATTGGCATAGGCTCTAGGATGGGTATTACTGGCAGCATGAATAATAAAGTCGATCGTTGGATCTTCAATATCAATATGATTATTAATATTTCTCTTTAAAAAAACAAAATTTTTATTGCCAAAATACTCAGGAAATCTTTTAATAGCTTTTTCTTTATTACGTCCTATTGCTAAAATAGTACAGTTTAAACTATCTCTTTGATTTTTCAACATGATAACATCAATTAAACAACTACCAATCATTCCAGTGGCACCAGTAATTAGAAGTTTTTTGTTAGCCAGTTGTGGCCAATCATAAGATAGCTCTGCTATTTTTGTTATATTTTTAAGATAAATATCATTAGTTAATATTTTCATAAATTACCTTTACTTCCATTAATAACTTTTATTGGCTTTCACATAAGCTTTAAATAACTCCAAATCATCTTGAGTAGTTAATTTAATATTCTTATCTGATCCAGCTGCAAAATATAATGTTTTGCCTAAATCTACCATCATTGTATTGGTATAAGATGAGCCATAAATACCAATTTCCTTCTCAAAAGCTTCTTGATAAGCACTGCGTAACTCTTCATATTTATAAGCCTGAGGTGTTGAAACTCTGCGAAGAGTTTCTCTAGGGATATATTGTTTAGTGCAGGTTTCATCTTGCTTAACAAATATTTGCTCATTATAGGGCATTGATGTAACTGCATTACCATATTTTTGACAAACCCTAATAACATCACTTAAAACACTCGCATCGACTAAAGGACGAATACCATCATGAATAATCACCAAATCATCTTCATCACAAACATTTATTAAGTTATCAACACCTTTTTTTATTGATTCTTGACCTGTTTTACCGCCACTAACTACCCACTTTAATTTGCTGATGTCAAATTGTTTCGCATAAGCCCATAAAACATCTTGCCAACCATCAATACAAACTACTCCAATCGCATCGATTTCTGGATGTTTCTGAAAACCTTCTAGTGTGTAAATCAACACTGGCTTATCATAGACATTAATAAATTGTTTAGGGATATCATGTCCCATCCGATTACCACTACCACCGGCAATTATAATTGCTACATTCATAAGTTACTCCTCCTACACTTTGTTTTATTAATATTATTTAATCTCTTTTAACTGCTTTAAATAATGCGACAGAGCCATTTGCCAACTTCTTAATGGCTTAAAATTATGCTTAGTTAACTCAGTTTTACCCATTTTAGAATTTTTTGGTCTTAAAGCTTTAGTTGGATAAGCACTACTATCAACTGCTGAAACCTCAACCTTTAAATTTGCTTGTTTAAAAATTTCACAGGCAAACTCATACCAACTACAAACACCCTCATTAGTTGCATGATATGTGCCATACTCTTCAGTAACTATCATATCCAGACATAGCTTTGCCAAATCAAAAGTATAAGTAGGCGAGCCAACTTGATCATCAACTACCCTTAGTTTATCATGCTGTTGGGCTAACTTTAACATGGTTTTGACAAAGTTATTGCCATTAATACCAAACACCCAAGAAATTCTTACAATAAAATGCTTAGTTAAAGTTTCAACTGCCAACTCTCCCTCATATTTACTCTGACCATAAACATTTAAAGGCTGACGTACTCCATACTCACTCCAAGGCTCACTACCACCACCAGAAAATACATAATCAGTAGAAAAATACATCATCGCAATATCTAATTTTTTACAAACATCGACAATATTCTGAGTACCTTTCACATTTACTCTGTGGCATAACTCTACTGACTCTTCAGCTTGATCAACTGCAGTATAGGCAGCACAATGAATAACTGCATCATAGCTGCCCTGAGAAATAACCTCAGTTACTTGAGTAGCATTAGTGATATCCATCTCAGCTAAATCTACACCTACTGCCTCAATACCTCGAGCTTTTGCCTCATTGACAATATCATAACCGAGCTGTCCTTGATAACCTGTAACTAATATTTTCATAACTTACCTTTCTTATTTTTTATTTTTTTAACCCATTTTAATAAAAAATTAAAGAGAAAACTTGGTATTATCTGGGCTACTATTTCAAACTTTGTAATATCCGGTGCTAAATAACGATATTTAAAGATTTTTAAAATCTCTTCTTTTTTCCACATCAACAAAGTCTTTAATTTCTTTTAATACTTATGATTAGGATATCTTATTTCTAATTCCGTAACTTTTAAACTAATTCTCTTAATTATTTTCTCAAGATAATCTACTTAAGAATTAATATCTAAAAGAACACCACTGACATTTTTACCATGCCTTCTATATTGTACAAGGGTTTCACTCAAAAAGCCACATAATCTGCAGAAGAGTGTGCTCAGAGCTTTTCAAAAGCTTTCTTTAATATAATTAAGATTTTCATCCTTATAAGCTAAAATCTCAGAAGAAAAATTAGTAATATACTCTTTAAAGATCTGAGTATTCACATTATTATTAATAGAATCATCAAAAATATATAACATAATTTTGTCATAGCTTTACTGGTTTAAAGAAATTAATTGTTTTTTTAATATTCGATATTTGCCTGATAAATACTCAACAAAATATCAACATTTTTTATTCATTTAGCTAAAGTAAAGAGTATAAGTTATCAACTTATACTCTTCCTTTTTCTTTATACATTTGATCAAAATAATTTTGATAATCGCCACTTAAAATATTTTGCCACCAAGCTTTATTATCTAAGTACCATTGAATAGTTTGTTTGATACCAGTATCAAAATTATATTTAGGCTTCCAGTTTAATTCAGTCTCTAATTTACTAGGATCAATAGCATAGCGCCTATCGTGTCCTTTTCGATCTTCAACAAAATTGATTAAGCTTTCTGGCTTATCTAAAGCCTTTAGGATAGTTTTGACCACTTCTAAATTAGTACGCTCATTATGGCCACCAACATTATAGACCTCACCTACTCTACCATGTCTGATAATCAAATCAATTGCGACACAATGATCATAAACATGCAGCCAATCTCTAACATTATCGCCTTTTCCATACACAGGTAGACTCTCATCTGCTAGAGCACGTGAAATCATCAAAGGAATTAGTTTTTCAGGGAAATGATAAGGACCATAATTATTAGAACAGCGAGAAATACTAACTGGCAAATTAAAAGTTCTGTGATATGCCAAAACAAATAAATCAGCACTAGCCTTAGCACTTGAGTAGGGACTTGAAGTGTGAATAGGAGTTTGCTCAGTAAATAATAAATCAGGTCGATCCAAAGGCAAATCACCATATACCTCATCAGTAGAAACTTGATGAAAACGTTTAATACCATAAGTATTACAAGCATCTAATAAAGTAGTAGTTCCAATGACATTAGTTTTAACAAAAACTTCAGGATCTTCAATACTACGATCCACATGAGATTCAGCCGCAAAGTTCACTATCATATCAAACTTTTCTGCCTCAAACAACTTAAAAATAAAATCTCTATCAGCAATATCACCTTTAATAAAGCGATAATTTTTAGCATTTTCTACACTCTTACAAGTTTCTAAATTACCTGCATAAGTTAATTTATCCAAATTAACAATCAGATCATCAGGATATTTTTCTACCATATAATGGACAAAATTACCACCAATAAACCCTGCACCACCTGTCACCAAAATCTTCATCTTATTTTTCTCCTTTATATACAAAATTGCAATCACTATCAATTAATAGTGGACCGTTTTTATCTTTCTCACTTAAGATTGGCTCAATTCCATCCAATAAAGTACCCCAATCAACCCCAATACTAGGATCATCATAACGAATTCCTCTATCACAGTCATTAGAGTAAGGATTATCAACCTAATATAGAAAATCCACATCATCACTCAAACATAAAAACCCATGGGCAAAACCTGATGGTATATAAAACATTTTTTTATTTTCAGCACTTAGCTTAACACTAACCCACTTTTTATAAGTAGGGCTTCCTTTGCGCAAATCAACTGCCACATCAATTACCTCACCTTTAGTACAGCGCACAAGTTTAGCTTGGGCATAAGGGTGATTTTGAAAATGCAAGCCTCTTAGTGTCCCTTTTTTTTGTGACATTGAATGATTATCTTGAACAAATTCATTAGTAATACCAAGCTCTCTAAATTTATTTTTTGAGTAGCTCTCCATAAACCAACCTCGCTCATCACCAAAACAATCAGGCTCAATTATTAAAACCTCAGAAATATCAGTTTTTACTATTTTCATTTATTAGTCCTTTTATCAATAAATTTATGATCTAAAATTTTCTTCAAATATTTTCCATATTGATTTTTCTTATAAATTTGATAAGTCTTGTTTAATTGATGCTCATCTATCCAACCATTATTAAAAGAAATTTCTTCTAAACAAGCAATCTTACGGTTTTGATGAGTCTCAATAGTGTAGACGAAATTAGTCGCATCAACTAAAGACTCATGAGTACCAGTATCAAGCCATGTAAAACCATCGCCTAATAAAGTAACATTAAGTTCATTATTTTCTAAATAAATGCGATTTAAATCAGTAATCTCTAATTCACCTCTTGCGCTAGGCTTAAGATTTTTCGCATACTCTACCACTTTATTATCATAAAAATACAAACCAGTTACAGCATAGTTTGATTTTGGTTTATCTGGTTTCTCCTCTAAAGAAACTGCCACACCATCATCATCAAATTCTACCACACCAAAACGCTCAGGATCTTCTACATAATAACCAAAAACCGTTGCGCCACAATCTTTTTCAGCCGCAGCCCTTAAACGTTTAGTTAAGCCATGGCCATGGAAAATATTATCACCCAATACCATCGCACAACTATCACTACCAATAAACTCTTCACCCAAAATAAAAGCTTGCGCCAAACCATCAGGAGAAGGCTGAATTTTATACTCTAAGCTAATACCAAATTGACTACCATCACCCAATAACTCCTTAAATCTTCCAGTATCATCGGGTGTAGAAATAATTAATATTTCCTTAATTCCTGCCCTCATTAGAATTGATAAAGGATAATAAATCATTGGTTTATCATAAATCGGTAATAATTGTTTACTAGTTACTTTAGTTAGAGGATATAAGCGAGTTCCACTCCCTCCAGCTAACACTATTCCTTTCATACACCCACCTCACAATGTGTATCTTTTTAAATATAAATATTACTAGATACTTTCTTAATTATTATACTATCGTAAGGCTTTTTATGCAATAAAACCCTAAGTGATTTAAATATCAACTAAATTCTTATTTATAAATTGAAACCATAAAAAAACGAAAGATTTTTTGTAAAAATGTAAAAGATGTAAAGACTATTTTAATACCATTACTGATAAATTTAATACACTGTTTACTTTGTAAGTTTTTCAACATCTGATTAAAATAAACATTTGCTTTTTTATATCTTTCTTCTTTATTAGCTGAGTAGTGTTGTTCAACATAAGTATTTGCTTGTTCAATATTGGCAATTTGTCCTTTTTGATATTCACAAGTGATATATTTCATAAATAAGAATTGTCTTAATAAATTATTGCGAGAAATACTCTGTTTACTCATACGATACTTTAACACTATCTCATCAAGATTTGATATTTTAAATCCTCTCATCAAAGCTCTAAGGGTAAAATCATAATCTTCACAAAAAGGTATTTCTCGATAACCATTAAGTTTATCAAAAACTGTTTTTTTCGCAAACCAAGTAGGGTGAGCTATACATTGATTATATTTCACAATTTTTTTAATATTTTCTACTTTAGTAGGGACATGTTTTATGTTATATAATATTTTTTCATCTTCATCAATGACCTCTACTGCACCACCAATCAAATCATAGTTATGCTCAACTAAATATGCTAATTGCTTTTCTAGTCTCTGACTTAGCGCAATATCATCCGCATCCATGCGTGCAATATACTTACCCTCAGCATAGCTTAGAGCTTTATTTAAAGACTTACTAAGACCCATATTTTTCTCATTAATAAAAAAGCGAATCCGTTTATCCTGTTTTAGATAAGCTTGAATTATCTTGATGTGCAATTGGTTATCAGGATTATCTAAAATAATAATAAATTCAAAATCTTGATAACTCTGATTTAATATCGATTCAATGGCTTTGCACAAAAATCCTTCTGATTCTTTATATGTGGACATAATAATGGATATCATATTATTATAGACCTCCTTTTTAATTACTGAACTAAGTAATACCTTTTTTATTGCAGAATACAAATATACTGTTTATTTACACTATCTTAATTTTAGTTCTTTTTTGCTTATTGGATTTCTTCTACTTTAGTTGTATCGGAAATCAGCAAATAAGCAATTCATTATTTTTTGACCTTAAAATTTTTATTTTCTTCGTATTCTTTAATACTAAGTTTTTGAACTAATGCTTTATTTTTTTCTTTTAAGTCAGAAATTTTAATTGTTTGAAAAAAGAGAATTACATACAAGAAAAATGTAAATATCGAAAAGATAAAATTACTAGTAGAAATAAACCCCATACTTTTAGCAATAAGCTCAGCTAAACTTGGAAAGACACTTAATATTAATAATAAAAATGACCAAAGAATCCACAGAATTGAGCTATCAATATTTAATTTGTTTTTTCTTATACCCATAACAACAAAAAATAGCGTAATAATACTAGCACTTATAAACACTAATTGTAATTGTAAAGACATATTATTTCACCTTCCTAAATATCTGAATGAAAAAAATTGAAATCAGCATCCTACTCATATATTTGATGGTATTTGTAAAGTTTAAATATGACTCACCAAATTCTCTCTCTTTCATGTCAACCTGAATTTCCTTAATTTGATGTTTATTACGTAACATATAAACTAGAGTATCTGGCTCTGGTGGATTGTTCATATCATGCGCATACTCTGCCATGGCTTTTCGATCATAGCCCCTTAAACCACTAGTAGGATCTTTAATTGTTTTTCTAGTGACAAGGAAAATAGCTAGGCTGATTAAGCGACTACCCAACATTCGAGCGGATAAAGGTTTCTTTTTACTGACAAAGCGTGAGCCAATCACAATATTATTGCCCTTTTCAATCTCTTGAATCATCGCTTTTAAATATTTTGCGGAGTGTTGACCATCACCATCAAATTGAATTACTGCTTGATAATCATGTTTAAGAGCATATTTAAACCCTGTTTGCACAGCACCAAACAAACCTAAATTTAAAAAGCAATGTATGCAATTAAAGTTATTTTTAACAATTATTTCAGCTGTATGATCATTACTGCCATCATCAATAATAAGATAGTCCACACCTTTGGCATTTTCTAAAATATCATTAATGCTTTTCTCAATATTCATTGCTTCATTATATGCCGGCACTACAATTAAAGTTTTAATCATGATAACTCCTACCTATAAACTTTTATTATCATAACACAATTAATCTTATTTGAGTAGAACTCTAAATCACTTTCTAACATACATACTAAATAGCTCATAATCATTGTCAGTAACAGAACTCACATAAAAAAATCCTAGTTTGCTCATAACCTCTGAGCTATTGTTGTGACTGTTTGGTAAAACTACACAATTAATTGGATATTTGCTCAAAATGTTTGCGGCTTGATATTGCGTCGCTTGATCACTATCATTACTTAATGATTCAATAATATTTTGCTCTTGCAAGGTAAAGCCATCAAACATATTACCCTCATTATGGTATTCTTGATAAATTCTTAAAGTCCCTGATACCACTATAGTATGGGGTGTTTTATAACGAACAATACTAGAAATTATATGACCATAATCTCCAGAGGAACTACCATTTGGGACAATCGCATAGAGTGTTTCTTTGGTTTCTTTATAATAGTTTTCTAATGTCTCAGCTAACTTAGTAGTGGTTCTTGATATAATTTCACTATTATGAAAATATACTGCGGCAGTTTTCCTGATACTACCAAGGCTAATTTCTCTATTATGACAAGTAATAGCAAAACAAAGAACCAAAGTCGCCAAAGCCAAGATAACTTGAGTCTGATGTTTATTTAACACTTTGATAAAAGAAACATATAATAATACAAATGCTACAAAATAGATAAATAACTCTAAGGTTATTAATAATCTATGATAAACAAAATAAAATTCACTAGCTGTAAAAATAATGTTTTGTAACACAGGAATAAAGAGAAAAACAAGAATGCCAAATAAAATACAATAAAATAACAATTTGATATTTTTATCTTGTATAAAGTAAACACTAATCACAAAAATAATCAGCACCACAACACTTAATATATTACTAACCATGCTTAAAAATAATTCATAATTAACAAAAGGCACTAAATTAAGCTTCTCTAAAATTAAGCCTATCAACATTAGACTAATGAAATATATAATAACTAAAACAGTCTTAATAAGCTTGTTTTTTACTAAATGTAAGATTTGATAAAAGCCATAAATCAAAGCAAACAAAACAATAATTGGTATTGCGACTGATGAGCGAGATACTAAAGTCAAACAAACAACACCAATACAAAAAATTCGCAAGAAGCCTTTAATATTCCTATCCATAACAGGCAGACATAAGGCAAAAGGGGCAATAGCCATACAAAAACTAGAACCAAAATAAACCGCAGTAGCCAAACGCCAAGCTTCTTCCACATTTGTCAAATAAGATCCTATACAAATCCCCAACATTAAATAAAAACTAGCTGAAAAACAAGTAAAAACAAGATTTTTATACTGACTTTGCCACTTACTGAAAATAAACTCACAAAAAACATTATAGATATTTAGAAAAACATAAATATTTAAAAAAGCTAAAAAACAGCGAGCATATACTGTTGAGGAAATATTAGTTAAAAAGATATAAAGCGAAGACTCTAACTCAAAAGTATTCAAAGAATAACTTAAACTAAAAGGAGCTTCCAAGCCTGTAATAGGATCAAAAGTACTCAAAGTTGGCAAATAAGGTAAATTCGCCATTCTATTAATATAAAAACCACCATCAGTCATATTATTAATCCAAAAAGCAGCAGGTGACTGCATTGTGATAAAAAATACCACTAAAGCCGCCAACAAGACAACTATAGTTGTCTTTAAATAGCTAGAAAAAAATTCTTTATTGAGAATAATACGCTTTTTCTTAATGGAATAAACAATAAAGATAATAATTGCCAACCACAACAATAAGGAAATAATTAAAAAATAAATCCATTTACTATTCAATAATTGTAAGAAAATGCCGACACTAGCCAATAATGCAGTATAAGCAAAAAAACCAATAACAAAATTATAACCATGTTGCTTATTAGATTTACTAATAGCCATCCCTAATAATTGGTAAGTTGAGATAAGAGTTAATAAAATACAAATTCCTTTAAGATAATTAATCATAGTACCCTTTCTTATTTATCTAGAAAAAAAGCTAGCTCTTTTGATAGATTTTCATTGTAGTACTTATCACTATGACAATTGTAACCCACCTCTTGCCAATATTTAATAGTACTTTTTTTAATAGTATTTTTTAGATACTGCTTACTAAGCACAACTTCTACTTGAGGCACAAAAACATTACGCAGCTTTATTTGATCTAGTTTCATAAATAAATCGTAATAACTATCGCTGCCTAACTTTTCATTTAAACCATCTACGGCCAAAAAGTTAGCTTTTGTAAGCATAAAACAAACATCACTAAGTAAGCGATAATTATTAGGCACCAGTAAAGTTGCATAAACACCAAAATCAGCCGCAAAGGTACTAATACAAGCAGGAACAATTTTATTACGAAGTAAAAAACTACCACTATCAATTATATGATTTCGCTCATTAAAAATTTTAGCACCAACCGCACCATGATCACTATTAGAAGTATAGCCAACCATCAGACTTAAAGCATTAAAATTCTCCAAACTTGCATACTCATTTAAAAATAATAAATACTCATAAGAACTGGTTTTAACTATTTTATTAATTGTTTTAGTAAAGAGATCATCTACAATTATTACTTCATATTTGAAAGAAATATTTGCCAATTTATCTTTTAAATCTTGATGTTGAGTAATAAATGTAACAAAATAGTTTTGATAAGATAAGTTAGTTAACATCTTTTCTATTAAATTAGCATTAAAAGAATTAACATCTTTTATTTCCATAATTATTTGAACTGTAGGTTGTATTTTCAATTGATATTCCACAAAATAATGTGTATGTATTAGCGTATATACTTTTACAGCAATATTTTTTTGAGTAAAGTAATCTGTCAATGCTTGCTTCCCTGCCTCACCAGCGTAATTTTTTGAGGAAGAATTTAGAGCTGTTGAACCCTCAATCATTCGCCAATGATATAATACTTTAGGAATATGTTTAAAGTTTTGCGTTACTGCTAAAACTCTTAAAAATAAATCAAAATCTTGAGCACCCTCATAGCCTTTTCTAAAACCACCAATTTGATTAATAATAGTTCTTCTAACCATATTTAAGTGACAAATATAGTTGCCACCGTATAACTTATCTATCGCTAAATCCGGTTTAAATTGGGGATCAGTGCGCTTATTGAACTCATCAATTTTATCCTCATCAGAATAAATGAAATCTAGATTTCTATCCTCATTTAACACTTTGATAAATTCATTAAAGGCTGTCTTTTCAATTGTATCATCATTATCCATCATCACCACAAACTCACCAGTTGCGATTGCTAGTGCTGAATTGCTGGCTAAAGAAATATGGCCATTTTCTGTGCGATATACAACTTTAATACGTTGATCCTTATCTTGATATGCTTTTAAAGTTTCAAGAGTTTCTTGATTGCTTGAGCAATCATCAGCTAGACAAATTTCAAAGTTTTGATAACTTTGTTGAAGAATTGAATCTAAGCACTCACTTAAATACTTTTTAGAAACATTGTAGACCGGAATAATTACTGATAATTTAGGCTGATAATCATAATTTTCTAAGTTATTAAAGTGCTCATATTTATTAATCCAATTATGATAATCTTCTGTTTTTCTCATACTACAACAATTCTCTAAAGCACTATGATAATCTTGATAATAATTTTTAATAAATTTTTTACTAGTATTTGTTTTAAGTTTTGCTATTAAACGAGAGAAAGGGCTACTATAAAAACTAAGCAAAATCTCTTCTTGTTCTTTTGCGTCAATCGCAACCACAAAAAATTTATTACTTAACTTAGTAGTTTTAATAGTGCTTTGAAAATCAAAAAGACAAGTATCGCTGGTGGCTAATTCTAATGAATAACGCTGATAAACTTGTTGTGCATCTCTAATTTCTAAATATTTAGCACTACTTTCAATCCAACCATTTAAGTTCAAAAGTGGATTTTTAATGCCAAACATTGTACAGTCTTTAATTTTAAATTGCATTTTTTTCCTCAAGTTCACTCTATAATTCTTCCGCAAAACCTTTTTCTAATTTCTTAAATATAGCATAACCACCTAAAAATATCACAATACTAAGAACACTAAGTCCTAAAATATTCTGCCATTCTGGCACTTGATGATACATAAAAATATCACGATAAGCACTCATAAAATGAGTCAAAGGATTCAAATTAACTAAGTTAATTAAATAACTAGGCACACTATCTGAAAAGCTACTTAAATCATATAAAATAGGTGTTCCATAAAATAACATACTTAAAATAAAAGTAATAATATACTCCGTATCCTTAACATAAATATTTATTGAACTTAAAGCAAAAACCAAACCTAGTAAAAACAACGACTGTAAAATGGCAATAAGCGGTAAAAATATTAAATGCCAAGAAAGACCATAACCATAAAGTAAAACAAAAAATAAAATAATAAGGCAAGAAATTAAGAAGTTAATAAGACCACTTACCACCACTGAAATTGGTAAAATTTCTCGAGGAAAATAGACTTTTTTAATGATTCCAGCATTATAGCGAATGCTACTAACTCCCTGATTAATAACATTGACAAAAAAAGTCCAAGGAATAATACCAACCACTAAGTAAATAAGATAATTTTCAATATTACCATTACGCATCAACCAAGGAAAAACTATCGCATAAACCATCACTTGTAACAAAGGACTAACAAAAGACCAAATAACTCCTAAAAAAGAGCCCTTATATTTTCCTCTGATCTCTTTTTTTACATTACTTTTTAACAATTCACGATATTGATATAAATTTTGAATTAATTTCATAGTATACCTCAATCTTCTTCCACATTAAAATTAATACGCTTTTGGGCAATTATTTGTTGATTAGTACCATATGAGCAAACATCAAGTGAGTGTGGTCCCACTGTTAAAGCACTGATATCAAAGCTAGCTTGCCAACCAACTAAATCATTAGTCAAAGCTCCACCATACATATCCTCATAAATTACAAAAACATCTGGTCTGGCTACTCTTTCTAAATCAACTACTTCATCTTGATCCACCAACACTTTAATTGTTGAGTTTAAACAATCACTAATTTCCCAACCATTCATCTTTAAAATTTTATCTTTTTTATTAACACTACTAAAGTCAATAGGGTTATCAATATAAACTAAGCCTCTAAAGTTTTCAGTTTTTAATTTTGCCCTTTGATCACTATTTGCCTGTACTTTACGCTTTTCTTGATGATCTAAGCTTACCTGATTTAGATACTCCTCAATAACATAAGTCGGATCTCCATCACCCTTAATTTCACCCTTATAGATCCAAATCGCTCGATCACACAAATCTCTAATAGTATTTAAGTCATGCGATACAATAACAATAGTAGTATCACTATTTTTTAACTCTCTTAATTTATTAAAACATTTTTCTTGGAAATGTTGATCACCCACCGCCAAGATTTCATCAATCAATAATATTTCCGCATCAACATTAATCGCAATAGAAAAGGCTAAGCGCATATACATACCCGAAGAATATGTTCGCACTGGATTATCAATAAACTCTTCCAATTCGGAAAACTTAATAATATCAACTAATCTTTTATCAATTTCACTTCTAGTTAAACCAAAAATAGAAGCATTAAAATAAATATTTTCTCGACCAGTAAAGTCTTGGTGGAAACCTGCCCCCAACTCTAAAAGTGAAGTCAGTTTGCCCTGTGTTTCAAGCTTTCCTGAGTTAGGATACAAAATTTTTGTCATTAGTTTTAGTAAAGTAGACTTACCACTACCATTAGTTCCTACCAAGGCTAAAGTTTCACCTTTTTTAATATCTAAGCTAATATCTTTCAAAATAGTTTTATGTTCTATTTTATCTTTATTAAAAAACAACAAACGCTCCTTTAGGGTTTGAGGCTTATCATATGACACTTTAAATATTTTATTTAAAGCTCTTATTTCTATTGCATTTTCAATATTTTCCATAATTTTTACCTATTATATTATAGTATATTACCTTTATATATTCCAATCTTTTATTTTTTTGCTCTATTTCTTCTAGTAACACATTTATAAACTAACCAAAAATATTTATCAAAGTAGGATAATTTTTTACTTTCACTATATTTTTGATAAGCGTTATTGTCTTTAAATAGTTTAATCATTTTCTTGCAATTGTGATAACTAAGATTTCTAATATTACTGCGTTGTTGCCAAAAGTCAATACAGCTAGCTAATTTAGCCATATTTTCACTGTTTACTTCCCAGTTTTGTCTAAGCGCTTGTGTTTGTATTTCTTTAAACATTAATGCACGCTCTTGAGCATAATCTTCAAAGTAAAAAGGATATCTTAGAGCTGTTTTAATTAAAGCTTTTTCTCTAGTTTTACGTAATTGCTCAACACTACCCTTAGCCAACAATTCAACATTACCCACACCACACTGATTATTACCATGTAAGCGATAGCGAGTAAGCTTTTCTGGAACAAATAATAAACAATCATTTAAAGCTGCCCCTAAGGCCAACCAACCATCATGCAGCCAATACTCACTAAGATAAAAAGCTTTTTCAAAAAAACTTTTACGAAAAGCCATAGTTGCTCCAGTAATACAATAAGTTCTTAGCAAATTATCAAAGATAGTGTTATTCGAATCGACACTAAATTCTAAACTTTGTTGTAGTGAGAGTCTCATGCCTTGATCATTGGCATCAATTAAAGTCGCATCACTAGCAATTAAATTTAGTTTAGGTTGCTTTTTAAAATAAGCGATAATACTCTTTACTTTATTATTTTCCCAAATGTCATCTTGATCACAACTAAAAATAATATCACCACTACACAAAGAAAAACATTGTTTAAAATTAGCTTTTACACCCAAAGCTTTTTTATTTTTTATTATTTGATAAGGTATACTACTACTGCTCAATATTTGCTCGCACAATAAAATAGTGCCATCTTGAGAATTATCATCACTAATAATAATTTCATCAACCTTTACACTCTGAGCTAAAATACTATTTAATTGTTTTGCTAAATATTTTTCACCATTATAAGTACACATAGCTACTGAAACTCTCAAAACTCCACCTCACTATCTTTTGCACACTCTATTTTAGCATAAATAATTAAGCCAATAAGGATATGTTTTTATAATATTTCTTTAATATCCTTTAAAATCTGAGAATTATCATATTTGAAATTAGCCAAATTATTTTTGCACTTATTAATTTTTTCTCTATTTTTTAATAAACTTTTTAACATTTGATAAATGCCTTCTGTACTATTATCACAAATCCAACCTGTTTTACTATCTTCTATCGACATTTCACTGGCTGATGTTCTGGTAGCTAATACTGGTACATGCAATATTTTTGCCTCACTAATTACAGTACCAAAGGCTTCCGAGTAAGATGGCAGCAACAAAAAATCATACTGTTTAATCTCAGCATAGGGATTTTCAACATTACCCTCCATCAAGACAATTTCTGAGAGATTTTTATTTTCTATTAAGGTTTTTATCTTCAAAAACAAAGGCCCATCACCAAAGACATGAACACTCACATCACTTAATAATTTCTCTTGATTAAGCATATCAAAGACTTCAATCATACGCTGATAGCCCTTAACGGGATGCGCTCTTCCCACCACCACAATATTTAATTTATCTTTCGCTATTTTAACATTAGGCAAATTTGAAGACAAACTAATAATACGTTTGGTATCCATCGCAATAGGAATAGTCAGCGCAGCTTTAGCTAAAGGATAAACTTCATTAAAACTCTTTGTAACATTAGTGGCCACCCCTACAATATAATCAAATTTTGATAATACTTTCTGAAATAATTTAGGATATTTCAAATTAGGGTTATTATTGTAATAATCACAATGTAACCAATGAATTTTTTTAGTGGTATCTCCAAAGGCAGTAAAAATCGCACTATAACCATCCTTAAAAGCTATTTCTACATCATAACTTTCGTTAAGAATTTTCTTTCTTTCTTTTTTTATTCGTTTTTTTACTAAGCCTGTCTTTAAATCAAAGATGATTCTTAATTTTTTTAATAATTTTGGTAAACTCTTCATTCTTAATACTTCTTTAAGTGGATAATCAATTGTATCAAAGTACGCTGTTCCATAAATTAACTTAATTTTGTGATTTAAATTAGTCAGCATATTTCCTCTATTATGCAAAACCAAGACTGTGATTTGATATTTATCTGTAACTAAAAAATTAAGTAAGTCCAATAAAACCACAGAAACTCCTCCCATTAATCGCTCATCTACTACAAACAATAACTTTTTTTTCATAAGCACTCCCATTACTTTAAAATTTTACTCAAGATTTTATAATGATGATGATAAAATAATCGACAAATAAATTTATATTTAAAGCTTTGTTTTTTATAGTATTTATTTTTCTGCCAATTAATAAAAGAACTCTTAAAGATCTCAGTAATATCATATAAAGCCTCAAAATTATTAAACTTAAAAAAGCGTAAAGATGCCGCATGCAATAAATGATCAATATATATATACTCTAGCTCCATTTGATAAGTCTTGTCGATTTTCATCTTTTGAAAACACTGAATCAAATGACTTAAGGCATCAAAGATACACAGTAAGCGCTGATCATTTTTACTCTGATGCATAGTTGAGCCTTCATGTAAATCATAATAATATAAAGGCTCATCAAGATAACTAATTTTATTACTGTAACTACTATAAGCTGGCACTACAGCTAAATCTTCATAAAATCTGATATTTGGAAATAATAAATCATGATCTTTGATAATACTAGCTCTAATTAATTTGCGCCAAGGACTAGCATTATGTAAAATATAGTCTTTTTTACAATCATTATGATGAGTTATATTAGTATCTAGAGTACCTATTACTTTATTGTCTTTGACAATAAAAGCATCACACCATACTAGATCAGCATTCTCTTTTTCTAGTTGAGTAATTAATTTTAATAATAAGTCAGAATGGACATAATCATCAATATCCACAAAACATAAAAATTCACCTTTTGCTTGTTTGATACCCTGATTTCTTGCGCTGGCCTGCCCACCATTTTCTTGATTGATAATAGTAATAGAAATATCATCACTATGATAGCTTTTCAATAATTCTTCACTGTTGTCACTTGAACCATCATTGACAAAAATTATCTCAAAAGAGCGATAGCTTTGAGCTAATAGTGAGCTAACACAGCGTGCAATATATTTCTGAGCATTATAAACTGGTACAATAACACTTATCTTCATCACTCTCTCCTTTATTAAATATAATCTTTCAAACTAGCTAAATCTTCTTGGTATAACTCTTCTAACATTGATAGTGTTTTTAAGTGTTGTAGGTAAGTGTATCTTCTTTTTTTATAGCCTTTACTGATTAGCTCATTAGTTGCGGCTTGTTCATGATGTTTTATTTTTACTAAAGGTTGATAAACACTCAGTAAATTATTTCTAACTAATTGAACAAATAAAACATCCTCTTCACCATAGAAAAAAGTCCGCTCTTCTAAACCATTAAATTTATTAAGATATACAGGGGAAAACACCCAACAACAACCATGTAAACGTACCATTTCCCCTCTTGTGGGCACTGCTATTTCAGAGCGAAAATGATGACGTATTTTCTGCCAATTAATAAGTTTCATAATAATTTTTTTACTAACTAGTTCTAAAGATTCTAAAAAATACTTATTTTTAAAAAGCAGTTTATTAATACGCTCTCTATCAGTCTTAATTTCTGATAACTTTAAAATCTTAAAAGGATAATGACAAACAGTTTGATCAAGCAAATGAATTTCTGGACCTAAAACAGCAAAATGACTTTTTTGATATTCCTTGAGTATTTGAGCAAAAAAATCATTTTGAATAATTTCAGTATCATTATTACACATGACAATAAAATCACAGAGCATAGTATTCTTAGCATAGTCAAATCCCACATTATTACCACCAGTGAAACCCAAGTTTTCACCATTAATAATAACTTTTATTTTTTGGTTATTTTGATATTTAGTTTGTAAATCTTGGCCAGAATTATTGCTAGAACCATTATCAATTACCACAATATGATAATTATTTGTATCAATATTTTTAATAATTGATTCGATACACGCAATAGTTTCTTTAATAATTTGATAATGTAGTATTACAAAACCTAGTTTATATTGTTTTTGTTGCACACTCTCTCCCATAGCATTATTGTACCATAAAGCCTAAAAGCCTAATCATTAATCAAATTTTCAATTAAATCACAGAATTTTTGGTTATTAGAAAGATAGTTTTTAGCTTTAAACTCTGACAAGTTTAAAATTCCTTCTTCTAGTTCATCAACACTCAAACAACCAACAATATATCCTAGTTCGACAAACTTATTAGTAATCTCTATTTGATGATTGTTTTCATGCTCACCATACTCAGAGAGTCTAGCTACCGCAATAACACTCTTTTGAGCCTTTAGTCCACTAATAATGCTGCCCACACCTGCATGAGTTATTAAAAATTCACAATTTTGAATATACTTATTAAATTGACTCATATCAACGAAATCAAATATTTTCATATTTTTACTAAAATATTTAGTTTGTCCTGCTTGCACCACTACTTCACTTTTAATAACTTTCTTTTCTATTAATTTATCAATTTCTCTAAGTAAGCGCTCAAAGGACTTATCTTGAGTTCCCAGTGTTACAAATATCAAAATATCCACCCCCCATATTCTGCCTTAGGGTATAACTCTAACATACTCTGCCATTGAACAATAAAATGATCGGCAATGGGATAGACTAATTTTCCCGATAAAGTTTTAGTGTGGATATTGGCAAATGTTTCAATATAAATTATTTTCTTCTTAAAAAAATGAGCAAGATAACACATTGGTACTGCCGTATGAGCACCAGTTGAAACCACAACATCAGGCTTGAGCTTTAAAAATAAATATAAACTAACTAAACAATTATAAGGAAAAATAAAAAGATACAACAACAAGTTATGTTTAGTTCCGTATTTAAGAAAATGTACTTTGTCAGGATACTTATCTTTTAAAGATAGATTAGACTTAGTTTTTTCACTGACAATTGTAAAATCACACTTACTAAATAAACTTTTTAATTGTAACAGTTCACTTAAGTGCCCACCTGTACTAGATATAAATAAAACTTTTTTCATAATGTCTCCTACTATTTAATTATAGCAAATATTTAGCTCTGTGAATCATTAAGATGATTATTGACTTAACTACTTGATAACTCTAAAATTATTATTAGATAAGGAGTCACTTATGTTTAACAAAAAAATATCTCGAATTAACACAAATTGTATTAAATGGGATCAAAGAAAAGAAGTTTTTAATAATGAGGATGCCATTCCCTTATGGGTAGCCGATATGGACTTTCAAGCACCACCGGAAATCATAAGTGCTCTTCATCAGCGAGTTGAGCATGGAATCTTTGGTTATAGTTTTGCTCCTCAAAGTTTATATCAAGCAGTAGTCAATTGGAATAAAACTCGACATAATTGGACTATTGAGAAAGATGATATTATTTTTACTACTAATGTTTTAGCGCCAATTAATATTCTTTTAAGAATTTTAAGTAAAGAAAAAGATAACATAATCATGTTAAGTCCAATTTATTTTCCTTTTTTTCAGATTGTTGAGCGCATAAATAGAAATCCGATTTTCAGTAATATGTTAATTAAAGATAATAAGTATGTGGTAGATTTCACAGCTTTTGAACAACAAATTATTAAAGAAAAACCAGCAGTACTAATTTTCTGTAATCCCCATAACCCAAGTGGCAGAGTCTGGGATAAAACTGAATTAAGCAAAATTATTGAGCTTTGTCAAAAACATAATGTTAAAATTATCAGTGATGAAATCCACAAAGATTTAGTCTTTTTAGACTCTAGTTATACCCCATTATTAAGTGTGGCTAACACTTATCAAGATAGTGTCTTTTGTGTTAGTGCTCCAACTAAGTCTTTTAACTTAGCTGGTATTAAAATTGCCTATACAATTATTACTAATAAGCAAGTAGCCAGTGAATTTCAAAAGATTAGTAAAGAATTAAATCAACCCTCACCAAATATCTTTGGAATGGTGGCGATGGAGGCAGCTTATAACCATTGTGCAGATTGGATAGATGAGCTGTGTGGTTATCTACAAACCAATTATCAGCTAGTACAAACAGAATTACAAGATACCAAATTTAATTGTTTGACTTGTGAGGGCACTTACTTACTCTGGATTGATTATTCCCAATATAATATTACAGAAATAGAATTTTACCAACTACTTTATCAAAATGGTATTGGAGTACAACAAGGTAGTCAATTCGGCAAGATGGGAACAAATTATTTTAGAATGAATGTGGCAACTCAGCGTAGCAATCTTAAAGAAGCCCTAACAAAACTAAAAGAGTTGTTTAAAGATAGATAAATCAATAAGTTTTTTAATAACTCTTTAATTTTTCCTTTGTAAATTTAAAACTTAAATACATTATTTTGCCTAAAATCGAATTTTAAATGATAATTTAATAGAATCCAAAGCTATTCTTGTTTTTTGTTTACTTTAAGGTATAATAAGCTGTATGAATAAAAAATTATTAGAGGGAAATATCACTAAAACATTAATTGCTTTTTCTTTACCTTTTTTGGCATCGAATTTAATTCAGTCTTTATATAATGTTGTCGATATGGTAGTAGTTGGACAATTTTCTGGGACCGAGAGTTCCTCAGGAGTAGTTATTGGTGGTCAAGCGACTTTTATTATTACCTTTTTAGCAATTGGTCTTTGTAATGGTGCAGCAATTATGATTGGACAGTATATTGGTGCTAATAAAATGGATAGAGTTAAAAAAGTTATTGGTACTTTATCAATTACAATTGCTGTTTTAGCTATTGTTATTACAGTTTTACTGTTGTTCTTTGCAGATCCTTTTTTACTATTAATTAAAACACCAACTGAATCTTTCTTAGAAGCGAAAGCTTATCTTAGTGTTACCAGTTTAGGTATTTTCTTTATCTTTATGTATAATGCTTTAGCTGCGGTTATTAGAGCAACAGGTGATAGCAAAACTCCAATGAACTTTATTTTGATAGCCTGTATCATGAATATCTTTTTAGACTTGCTTTTTATTATTAATTTTAATATGGGAGCCAAAGGTGCTGCGATTGCCACTGTCATCTCACAGGCAACGAGTGCAATATTATGTGTAATCTATATGAAGCGTAGTAACTTTATATTTGATTTCAAATTATCTTCATTTAGAGTTTGTAAAGAAGAGCTATCTCATATTCTAAGACTTGGCTTACCAATGTCAATTCAAAATACTATTACAGGACTCTCTTTTGTGTTTTTAACTGCCCTAGTTAATATGACTAGTGGTGTTATTGGCAGTGCAGCTCAAGGAGCAATCAGTAGATTTAATAACTTTGGTATTTTACCAGCTGCGGCCATTAGTTTAGCTCTTTCAACTATTGTTGCCCAAAACTTAGGTGCTAATCAATTAGATAGAGCTAAACAAGCTTTAAGAGTAGCTTTCCGTTTTGCTTTTGCTTGTGGTTTTTTTGTCTTTTTTGTAGGAGCTTTATTTCCTGCTCAGATATTAGGAATATTTACTAAAGATCCTGAAGTGGTAGCCATGGGCATAGACTATATGCGCTTCTTTGTATTTGATTTTCTCTTTGTTCCTTTTAGCTTCTGCTTTAATGGTTTCTTTATGGGTGCAGGTGCCACTAAATTCTCAATGTTCAACAATATTTTTAATTCGGTTATCTTAAGAGTTCCAATTGCTTATTTCTTAGCTATTACTTTAAATATGGGCTTAGTGGGAATTTCCTTTTCAATTCCCTTATCATCAATCGGCGCAATAATCATTTCCACCACATACTACTTATCTAAAAAATGGTTAAAGATCAAACTGGTATAAACTACCGGTTTTTTTATGCTAAAATTAAGATATGAAAAAAGGACTAATTTTAACTAATCACTATCTTAAAAGTGATGATATTATTTATAAAGTAAATAGACTAAAAGAAGAATTTGAAAAATTTGATATCGTTATTGAACATCAAACAGCTACTTTTTTAGTAGGGTTAATTAATAATGGAAATACTCAGCTAAATAAACAATATGATTTTATTTTGTACTTAGACAAAGATAAATACTTAAGTAGATTAATAGAAAAAAGTGGAATTAGAATTTTCAACAATTCTCAAGCAATGGAAATTTGTGATGATAAAATGTTAACTCACTTAGCACTGGCAAATCACAATATTAAAATGCCAAAAACACTATCTGCACCACTTTGTTTTAAAAAGCAAGCCATCGATGAAACTCTTCTTAAACACATTGAGCAAGAATTAACTTACCCTCTTATTATTAAAAACTGCCATGGCTCAGGTGGTCAACACGTTAATTTAATTAATAACTATAAAGAATTAAAAACTAAAGCCCAAGAGTTAATAAGTATCCCCCATATCTATCAAGAATATATTCCTAGCAGTTTTGGAAAAGATATTAGACTGGTACTAATTAATCATAAAGTAGTCGCAAGTATGCTGCGCTATTCTGATAATGACTTTAGAAGTAATTTACAAACTGGTGGTCATAGTAAAAATATCCCAATTAGCCCTAGTTATATTGAAGTAGCTGAGAAATGTTCAAAAATAATTGGCTTAGATAACTGTGGTATTGATTTATTATTGGGAGAAAATAATGAGCCAATTCTATGTGAAGTAAATTCTAATGCTTTTTTTACTGGTATTGAAAAAACTACTGATATCAATATCTGTAACTTATATGTTCAATATATTATTAATGAAATTTATCAAAAGGAGAAATAAAAATGAATATTAAGGCAATTATTTTAGATGTTGATGGAACTTTATTAAATGATAAAAAAGTTATTACACCTTTAACTAAAGAAGTTCTGATTAGTGCACAAGCTTTAGGCTTTAAATTAATTCTAGCTAGTGGTAAGCCAACAAGAGGTCTTAGTAAAATAGCTGAAGAGCTAGCGATGAGAGACTATGATGGCTTATTAGTTTCTTTTAATGGTGCTAAAGTTACCAATTGTAATAATGAAATTCTATTTAATCAAACAATTGATCTTCAAACTGCCAAAGACTACTTACATCATTTAAAACAATTTGAAGTTTATCCTTTAATTTCTAAGGGCGATTACATGATGATTAATGATATTTACTCGCCACCAATCAGCAAAAGTTTAACTGATTCTAATAAATTTGATGTGATGAAATATGAAGTTCGCTCTAATAACTATAAAATTGTCGAATATGATGATTTAGCTCAAGCTTTAGAACATCAACCAAATAAAATTTTAATAGCGGCGGAGCCAAAATATTTACTTGAAAATTTAGAAGCAATTGCCCAACCCTTTAAAGATAAGCTCAGCTTAAACCTTTCTGCACCTTTTTTCTTCGAAGCGACTGCCAAAAATATTGATAAAGCTAAAGCCTTAGAAACAGTTTTACACCAATATAATATTACAGCTGAAAACTGCATTGCCTTTGGTGATGCTGAAAATGATAGAAGCTTATTAGAATATGCCCACCTTGGTATTGCTATGGGTAATGCAGTGGATAGTATCAAAGCAATTGCCGATGATATTACCACCAGCAACAATGATGATGGAATCGCACTGGCATTGAAAAAACATCTTAATATCCTTAATTAAATAAATAAAAAGTATCACAAGATTTCCTAAAGGAAAATTAAGCGGATACTTTTTTTATTATTCACAATGGCCAATTACATGGTCAATAGCTATTTTAAGAATATCAAATACATGTTGATCATCTAAGCTATATAAAACCTCAGAACTTACTCGGCGACTTTTAACCAAACGGCCCTCTTTTAAAGTTTTCAATTGATGAGAAGTTGCCGATTGGCTAAGATCGCATATTTCTATTAATTCTGAAACATTTTTTTCAGATTCACTTAAAGCAATTAAAATCTTAAGTCTAGGTGTTGAGGCAAATTTTTTAAAAATTTCTGCCAATCTTTGATATTCACTATTTGTTAACTTGCTCATATATTTATATCATACCACAATATTAATCTTGCTTAGACATTAAATCTAAAATGGACAACATCACCATCTTTCATAATATATTCTTTGCCTTCAATGCGCAATTTACCATTTTCTTTAATAGCTGATTCTGAGCCATATTGCTCTAAGGCTGCAAAGGGATAAACCTCAGCTTTAATAAAACCTCTTTGAAAATCAGTATGAATAATACCAGCACACTCTGGTGCTCTCATACCATTTTTAAAGGTCCAAGCTCTTACTTCTTGTGGTCCTGCAGTTAGATAGGTTGAAAGTCCAAGAATTTCATAGGTGGTTTTAATCATTTTATCTAAGCCTGATTCATTGATACCCAATTCACTCATAAATTCTTTTTTACTTGCCTCATCTAAATCAGAAAGCTCTTCTTCGATTTTTGCACAAATAACTAAAACTTCACTATTGTTAGCTGCCCCATATTCTTTTACTTTTAAATAATTCTTATTTGTTTGATAAGTGCTTATTTCGTCCTCACTTAAATTAGCAATGTAAATCACTGGTTTAATAGTTAAAAGATTAAAGCTTTTTACTATTAAAAGCTCAGTTTCACTTAATTCTAATGCACTTGCTGGTCTATTTGATAATAAAGTTTCTTGTATTTTTTTAGAAACTGTCAATTCTTTAATGGCTGCTTTATCATTCGATTTAGCTTTGCGCTCTATTTTAGAAATACGGTTTTCTATTGTTTGCAAATCAGCAAAAATCAACTCTAAGTTGATAATTTCAATATCTCTAATTGGCTCAACATCGCCCTCAACATGAGTAATATCACTATTTTCAAAACAACGCACTAAATGACAAATTGCATCAACTTCTCTAATATGTGCTAAAAATTTGTTGCCTAAACCCTCACCCTGAGATGCACCCTTTACTAAACCAGCAATATCATAAAATTCAAAGGTTGTATAAATTTTCTTTTTAGAATTAAAAACCTCTAATAATTTATCAACACGACTATCTTTTACCTCGACAATACCAACATTAGGATCGATAGTAGCAAACGGATAATTAGCTGCCTCAGCTTTTGAGTTAGTAATTGCGTTAAATAAAGTTGATTTACCAACATTTGGTAAGCCAACTATTCCTGCAGTCAATGCCATACTTAATACCTCCAGATACCGCATAAGTATAGCATATTACTATATTATTTGCTATTGTTAGTTAGCTTAATCTTCCATTTTCCACAGTATATGATTTATTGGCAATAGCTTTAGTAGAATTTCTATGTGATACCAGTATAACAGTTTTATTACCACTCTCATTTTTTAGGGCTTGTAGAATTATTGCTTCATTTAAACTATCTAAATTACTAGTGGGCTCATCTAATAATAAAACTTCACTCTCATGCAAGAATGCTCTAGCAAGACCAATTCTTTGCTTTTCCCCACTAGATAAGCTACTACCTAATTCTTCTACTTCAGTATTATAGCCTTGAGGTAAACCTGTGATAAACTCATGAATACTAGCTTTCTTACAAGCACTGATAATTTCTGACTCACTTGCATTTAATTTCCCTATTTTAATATTATTGGCAATAGTTGTTTTAAACAAATCGGTATCTTGAATCATATAACTTTCTAAGCTTCTTAAGTATTTGGTATTAATGTTTTCAATAGCTGTATCATTTATTTTAATACTAGCGGGATTACTATTAAAAAATCTCATTAGTAATTTAAGAAGAGTGGATTTTCCACTACCACTTTTACCAGTAATTGAGATAATCTCATTATTTTTTAATTCTAAAGATAAATCTTTTAAAATTAATTCTTGATCATAAGCGAATTTCAAATTATTAATGATAATACCAGTATACTCTGGCTTATTATTACTAGTATTGACACTTACTAGCGCTTCTTCATTTAAAAGATTAAGAACTCGCTCACCCGAAGCCATTGTTAGATTTAAAGTTGCTGATAAATTAGCTAAAGCTAAAACTGGACCAAAGGATGCAG
>JBKDZL010000045.1:0-7887 GCA_047971145.1 Erysipelotrichaceae bacterium | reverse complement strand
TTATTATATCAAGATTTACTAAGTACTACTAAAGTCCCAATATTAGGAGTTGTTAGGGCAGGTTTACCAAATTTTAGTGAAAATAATGTTGTTGGTTATGAGAGTGTTGAGAAAAATGAATATTCTACAGAGCATTTTTACTTAAGAGTAAAAGGTGATTCAATGATTGATATTCGTATCCATGATGGTGATTTAGTTTATATAAAAAAGCAAAATTATTTGAACAATAATGAAATTGGTGTAGTTATGATTAATGATGAAGTCACACTAAAAAGAGTGAAAATTGATGAGAACAATATATATTTACTAAGTGAAAATAAAAAATATCCCCCAATGGAATATAATTTATTAGATAATCAAGTACATATTTTAGGAAAACTTATTCATTGTAAAATAATGTATTAGTGATAAAAATGTAGTATAATAATTAGTGTTATCAAAGGAGGATGTCATGAGTAAAGTTTTAGTGGAAGTATCCGCAAGACATGTGCACTTGTCGCAAGAAGATTTAGAATTATTATTTGGAGCTGGACACCAGTTAACACCGGTTAAAGATTTAAGTCAACCTGGTCAATATGCTAGCGCTGAGAGAGTAAAGGTAGTTGGATCAAAAAGAGAAATTGATAGAGTGATTGTTTTAGGTCCTACTCGTTCTAATACTCAAGTAGAAATTTCTTTAACTGATGCAAGATCATTAGGAATTGAAGGAGTGGTTAGAGAATCGGGTAATATTGCTGGAACCCCTGGTTGTATCATTGTAGGTCCAGTAGGTGAAATCGAAATAAAAGAAGGTGTTATTGTGGCTAAAAGACATATTCATATAACTCCAGAAGATGCAAATAAATTTAATGTAAGTAATAATGAAATAATCGGTATTAAATTAGACACTGAAGCTAGATCGTTGGTTTTTGATGATGTAGTAGTAAGAGTAAGTGAGAAGTTTTCTACTGCGGTGCACCTTGATACGGATGAAGCTAATGCCGCAGCTTTTACTAAAGGTGAGGGAAGTATAATCAAATTTAAATAATGTACCATAAAAAGGCCTTTATCTTTTATATAATCTAATTATTAAAAGAGGAGGTCAAAACAATGACATTAAGAGATCTAATAAAAGAAGGATGGTTAGAAGTAAAAGAAGGTAGTGATTTAGATAAAAATATTGAGTTGAATGAATTAAAAAATCTAGTTAACTTTGCTTTCAATTGGCAAAAAAGTTCGGGAGTTAATATTAATCCAACCTTAGCTAAGCGTTATGAATTAAATAATTAAAAAGAGCGATAATATTCGCTTTTTTTAAATTATTAACATTATATAAAGTTATGAAAAATATGCATTTATTGAAAATATTTACAATTTATATTGAAATATTTTTACATTTTATCTTGACATCTTGTTTATTATCTTTTAAAGTATAGAAATATAAAGGGGAGGATGAAGTATGAAAATGTTTAAAAAGTTTTTAATTATTAGTTTAGTTCTATTACTGATGGCAGGTTGTGGTGGCAGTGGTGATACAGCTGGTACTAATGATGATAATGTTGTTATTGCAAATGAAACTGATATTGCTTCTATGGACTTGCATATCGCAACAGATGGTACTTCTTTCGAGGCGATTACTTTAGGCTTTGCTGGTTTAACTGAATTAAGCTCTAGCAATGAGCCACTTGCAGATATGGCAAGTAATTGGGATGTAAGTGATGATGGAAAAGTATATACTTTCTATCTTGCAGATACTAATTGGTCTAATGGTACACCAGTAACTGCACATGATTTTGTCTATGCTTGGAAAAGGTTAGTTAGTGAAGAAACTGCTTCTGAGTATTCGTTTATTATGGGTGTTGTGGATGTTGTTAATGCTAATGAAATCTTAGCGGGTAATGCTAGTGTTGATGAGTTGGGAGTTAAGGCCTTAGATGATAAAACTTTCGAAGTTACTTTAAATAAACCTGTAGATTTTTTCTTAGGATTAATGGCTTTTCCAAGTTTCTTCCCATTAAATGAAGAATTTGTTGAAAGTCAGGGCGATCAGTATGCTCTTACTGCTGAAAATATGATTTATAATGGCCCTTATGTTATGGAATCATGGACACCAGGTAGTGATTATAGTTTTGTATTGAATGATCAATATTATAAAGCCGATACTATCAATACAAAAAAAGTATCATTTAGATTTGTTCAAGATACCCAAACTGCGATGTTGGAGTATCAATCTGGAAATATTGATTTAGTTAAACTAACTGGAGAAATGGTTGATGCTTATGGTAGTGATGAAGGATTTAACAACGTCTTACAAGGATTCCTGTGGTATTTATCTTTAAACTTTGAAGTTGTGGAATTACAAAATCATAACTTAAGAATGGCAATTAGTTATGCTGTTGATCGAGAAACTATCGCAAATAGCGTTCTAAAAGATGGTTCAGTGCCAGCTGAAGGTATTGTTCCAAGAGCTTTGGCAATAGGTCCAACTGGTAATGATTTCCGTGATGATTCTGGAGTATTAATTGCGTATGATCCAAGTAAAGCTGCCAGTTATTATCAAGCTGCAGTGGCTGAGTTAGGTGGAGATGTTAATATTGAATTATTATTTGAAGATACTGAATCAAGCAAAGCAGTTGCAGAATATATTCAGAGCAATTTAGAAGAAAATTTACCAGGAATTAGTGTAACTCTAAATAGTAAACCAAAGAAAACCAGACTAGACTTACAACAAAATGGTGAATATCAAATGGCTTTACATAGATGGGGACCTGATTATGCTGATCCTCAAACATATTTAGATTTATTCTTGAAAGATTCTGTTAGCAACTATGGTAATTACGATAGTGAAAAATATACTTCTTTAGTAAATGAGGGAACAAACGGTGCATCTGCCTCAGACTCAGATGCTCGTTGGCAGTTATTGTTAGATGCTGAGAAAACATTAATAAGTGAGGATATGGCTGTAGTACCAGTATATCAAAACGGTGGCGCTTACATGATTAATCCAAAACTATCGGGGTTCGAATTTCACAGTGCTGGAGTTAATAACTTCCGTCATATCAAATTTGATTAATTTAATATTTACATTTGAATAGAGTGAGGTGCTGCTTCACTCTATTTATTATAAAGAAAGGGGAAATTATGGGAAAATACATTTTAAAAAGAGTTTTAATTGCATTGGCAACATTATTTGTGATTCTTTTTGTTTTATTTTTAATGTTGGAATTGATGCCTGGCTCACCATTTAATGATGAGAAAATTACTGAAGCTCAAAGGGCAATCTTAAATGCAAAATATGGCTTAGATGATCCGTTTATCATTCGTTTTTTTAATTATGCTAAAAATATGTTACAAGGAGATTTTGGTGTTTCTTATGTAATAAACAAAAATTACGCAGTTAGTGATATGGTATTAGCCAGACTTATAATTACAGTTAGAATCGGACTACAAGCGATGTTATTAGGCAGTGTAATAGGTTTAGTTTTAGGAATAGTTGCTGCTTTGAAACACAATAGTTGGATTGATACCTTATGCTCCGCAATATCAATTTTAGGGGTCAGTGTTCCCTCTTATGTATTTGCCTTAGGTTTAGCTTATTTTGTTGGCTTTAAATTAGGATGGTTTCCTATTTTATATAATGGCAGTGAGCCTGCTGCTTCTACAGTTTTGCCAACAATTGCGCTCTCTTTATTTACCATTGCTAATGTCGCTAGATTTACTAGATCAGAAATGATTGAGGTATTAAATTCTGAGTATATTCAATTGGTACAATCTAAAGGCATTAAAAATTGGAAAATGTTATTAAGACATGCGATTAGAAATACTCTAATACCAGTTGTTACTGTGATGGGACCTTTGTTGGTGGGCTTATTGACTGGATCGATGGTTATTGAAAAAATATTTGCTATTCCGGGGATTGGCTCTTTAATGGTTACTGCTATTCAATCTAATGACTATAATGTAGTTATTACTTGTGGTTTTATCTACTCGGCTTTATTTGTAGTAACAATGTTAATTATTGACGTTTTATATGGAATTATTGATCCACGAGTTAGAGTGGCAAAGGGGAAAAGTTAAGTATGAGTCAAAAACAATTTACAAAAAAACAATTTGAATTAGCCCATTCTTCTGATCAAATATTAACTGATAAAATTTATGAATCAAGCTCTTATGCTCAAGATGTATGGGCAGCCTTTAGAAAAAACAAAGGTGCTTTACTTGGTGCAGTTGTCATTGTTCTAATTGTAATAATGGCGATTATTGGGCCTTTTCTAAATGGGCACACTTATAAATCAATTATAATTGAACATGCCTCTTTGCCACCTAGAATACCAATTGTCGAGAAATTGGGAATTTTTGATGGAACAAGAAATGGCATTGATGTCTATACTGAGAAAGACTTAGCTGATACTTATTATTGGTTTGGAACTGATACCCAAGGACGTGATTTGTTTACTAGAGTTTGGGAAGGAACTAGAATTTCTTTAATCATTGCGATTAGTGCTGTAGTAATTGATATTTTCATTGGGATGATTTATGGATTAATATCTGGTTACTTCGGTGGTAAAGTTGATATAATGATGCAACGTTTTGCCGAAATATTAAATGGAATACCAACATTAGTAGTAGTTACACTTTTAGGATTAATTTTACCTGCAGGAATAATTTCTATTATCTTTGCTTTAATGATTACAGGTTGGATTGGTATGAGTCGAATTGCAAGAGCACAAGTTTTGAAATTAAAGGAACAAGAATTTATTTTAGCATCTCGCACCTTAGGTGCTAAAAACTTTTCTATTATATTTAAGGATATTTTGCCTAATATTTTTGGTCAAATAATTATTGTTAGTATGTTTTCTATTCCTAATGCAATTTTCACTGAAGCTTTTCTATCATTTGTTGGTTTAGGTGTTCCAGCGCCTATGGCTTCTTTAGGTTCACTGATTTCTGAGGGTTACAAATCTTTAACTATTTATCCCCATATGATAATTAGTGCTATTGTAGTACTGGCATTATTAATGTTGTCATTTAATTTATTTGCTGATGGATTAAGAGATGCCTTTGATCCAAAAATGAAACAAATGTAAAAGGAGATAAAATTACTATGAAGAAAAAAGAAAGAGTATTATCAATTCGTGATTTAAGTATTTCCTTTGAAACAAATTCAGGGTTAGTTAATGCAATTAGGGGAGTAAGACTAGATTTATTTAAAGGAGAAACAATTGCGATTGTTGGCGAGAGTGGCTCAGGGAAATCGGTGACGGTTAAAGCGATAATGGGTATTTTAAGTAATAATGGCAAAATTGATAGTGGTAGTATTGAATTTACTTTTAATGAAGATGGTGTAAGTAAAACCGTAGATTTGGTACAAATGGATAATAAGCAAATTAGATATCAATTCTGTGGTAAGAAAATTGCTATGGTTTTTCAAGATCCTATGACCTCTTTAGACCCTACGATGCAAATAGGTAAACAAATAATGGAGGGCATGATTGAACACGAAAAAATAACTAAAAAAGAAGCTAAAAAACGTGCTTTAGAACTATTAGAGTTAGTTGGTATCAACAACCCTGATAAGCGAATCAAAAATTATCCTCATCAGTTATCAGGCGGCATGAGACAAAGAGTAGTAATTGCGATTGCCTTGGCATGTAATCCTGATATTTTAATTTGTGATGAGCCTACTACGGCATTAGATGTTACTATCCAAGCTAAAATTTTAGAATTAATTAAAGAAATTCAAAATAAGAAAAATTTGGCAGTTATTTATATTACTCATGATTTAGGTGTGGTAGCAAAAGTTGCGGATTATGTTGCGGTAATGTATGCTGGCAAGATTGTTGAAAAAGGGAATATTAATGAAGTGTTTTATGATCCTAGACATCCTTATACTTGGGGTTTATTAAGTAGTATGCCAGATATTGATACTAACGATGATCGATTATTTGCAATACCAGGCTCACCACCTAATCTACTTGAGCGCATTGCAGGTGATGCCTTTGCACCAAGAAATCCTTATGCTTTAAATATTGATTTCGAAGAAGATCCTCCCCAATTTGATGTTGGTGGACAGCATAGAGTAAGTACTTGGTTAGCTCATCCTTTAGCACCAAAAGTTCAGATGCCTGAGCAATTAAAATTGAGAATTAAAAAAATGAAGGAGGAACTGAATAATGGTTGAGAGAGTGCCTTTATTAGAAGTAAATAACTTAAAACAATACTTTCGAATTAATAGAAAATATAGTGTTAAGGCAGTTGATGGAATCAGCTTTAAAATTTTCCCGCAAGAAACTTATGGTTTAGTTGGTGAGAGTGGCAGTGGAAAAAGTACTACAGGTCGCACGATCATTAGGCTATATAATCCAAGTGAGGGTGAGATATATTTTGCAGGTCATAACATTAGTGGTAAGCTTAATAAGGAAGAAGAGAAGCACTTACGCATCAATATGCAAATGATTTTTCAAGATCCAATGGCTTGTCTTAATCCTCGTAAGAAAGTCAATGAAATAATTGCTCAAGGATTAAGAATTCATAATCTTTGTAAAAGTGAAGCCGAAATAAATGAAAAAGTAAAGCAAATTTTACTGAAAGTTGGCTTATCTGCTGAACATGCAACTCGCTTTCCTCATCAATTTTCAGGCGGACAAAGGCAAAGAATAGGCATTGCAAGAGCTCTAATAATGAACCCTAAGTTAATAATTGCCGATGAAGCAATTTCTGCATTAGATGTTTCTATTCAAGCCCAAGTAGTCAACTTAATGAAGGATTTACAAAAAGAATTAGGAACAACTTATCTATTTATTGCTCATGATTTATCTATGGTCAAATATATTTCTGATCGGATTGGGGTAATGCATTTAGGTCATATTGTGGAAACTGGAACAACAGATGAAATCTTTCATAATCCAATTCATCCATATACTAAATCTTTATTATCAGCTATTCCTCATCCAAATCCTTTGATTGAAAAAACTAGAATTGCTTTAAGTTATGATAAAGATGATGAAGGAGTTGATTATAATGTTGCTGAAGTTCATCATTTAAGTGAAACTCATCAAGTATTGGCGACTAAAGAGGAATTTGATAGATGGAATAAAAATAACAACTAAGTTGTTATTTTTATATTATTAATTGACATTTTATAATATCATTAAATTATAAATGATTAACAATTGTTGTAAAGAGGATTATGGTTTATAATTTAGATGTAGTAATTAATTTATAGGAGAGAATGTGTTTAATAAACAAAAAAACAAAAGACATATTTTTATTGTTAATCCAATTTCTGGTAGAAATAAAAATGATAAAGTAGTGCCACTAATCTCAAAGTTAGCTAAAAAACATCATTTAGATTATCAAATAGTTTATAGTCGCTATCACAAACATGCTATTGAATTAGCTAGGGAGCACTCTAAGAATAAGCATAATATTATTTATGCTTGTGGAGGAGATGGTACTGTAAATGAAGTTTTAAATGGTTTAAATTTAAAGTGTAGTATGGCTGTTATACCCTGTGGTAGTGGCAACGATTTTTATTACTCACTAGATCAGAAGAAAATAGATTTAGCTTCAATAATAGAAGAGACTATGTTGGGTGAGCCAGTTGTCATAGATTATGGTAGTGCTAATAGTCATCGTTTCTTGAATATAACAAATTTGGGTTTTGATGCTAAAATTAATTATTTAGCTAGTGAGAAGTATCGTTATCATCACTTAATTCCTTTAAAATTGATTTATATTTTTGCAGCTTTAAAGTGTGCTTTCAAACCAGAATTAATTAAATTGAATATCAATATTGATAAACTAAAGATTAAAAAAGATAGCTTATTAATGGTTGTTGCTAATGGTAAGCGTTATGGTGGTGGATTTAAAGCTACACCTCAGGCTACTTTAAATGATGGTTATTTA
>JBKDZL010000044.1:0-32898 GCA_047971145.1 Erysipelotrichaceae bacterium | reverse complement strand
ATATAAATAAAATGTACAATCAAAATGATCAAAATATTCTGGTAAAATTTGATGAACACACACCTGAAATAGTCTTTACATAAGGATTATAATGAGTTACAATGAATATGGGTTCTAGGGACTAACTAATTTATTTATTGTTTATACATGTAATTTAATATTGGAGTACCGAGGTATGTTCTAGTGAATAACTAATTTATTTATTGTTTATACACCCAAGGATGAGTGCAAACAAAAGGGTAGGTTCTAGGGACTAACTAATTTATTTATTGTTTATACTGAAAAATTAAACAATATCAACGTTACTGAGTTCTAGGGACTAACTAATTTATTTATTGTTTATACGGGTAGCTCATTTTCAGTTAAGGTATGTGGTTCTAGGGACTAACTAATTTATTTATTGTTTATACAGGTTGACAAATTCTTGCCTCATGAATACGTTCTAGGGACTAACTAATTTATTTATTGTTTATACAATTACACTAGATATTGAGGAGTTAACAGAGTTCTAGGGACTAACTAATTTATTTATTGTTTATACCACCTCCTTTCAATATATTTCTCCTTTTGGTTCTAGGGACTAACTAATTTATTTATTGTTTATACAAAGAAATGGACTGTTTTATTATTACAGGGTTCTAGGGACTAACTAATTTATTTATTGTTTATACATAGAAAATTTAAACAAATTATCATAAGTGTTCTAGGGACTAACTAATTTATTTATTGTTTATATTTAATAGTTCTAAGTGTTTTTCAATATGTATGTTTAAAAATTCTTGATAATCTAGATAGTTTTTATTTAATAATTCAAAGAATTTGTTTCTAAATAAATATTCGTTTCCGATCATTTCATTTAATAGCATTCCATAATTGACATGGAAAATCTGTCTTGTGATGTCTATTTTAAGCAAATCAAATATTTTTCCATTATTAAATTCCTGTGATTTTGGAGCAGTTTCTGTAGTAGCATTTATATGATAATATTTTTTTGTTTCATCTAGGTTGTTAATTGACCATTGGTACATTTCTTGTAATAATGTGCTATCATTTTTTGCGATAGTTTTAAGCGATTCTAACCAATTGGTTCCGGCTGTCTTGATATGGAAACCATTTGTAGAATATTTTCCTATTATGGGGAAGACACTAAATTTATCACTACCAGAGTGAATACTTAGTTTATATTTATGGAATTGAGCTATTGCTTCATGAATTTGATATTGTTTTTCAAATAATTTTAAATCTCCAATATAGTCTATACCTTTTTGAAATTCACCAACAAATTTTGGTGCAAGTGTTTCTACAATTATGTTTTTATTATTCAGTTCATTAGCAATGAATAAATGGCTATTTGGAGTTGTTGCATTTGTAGTTTCATCAATTGATAATTCAAAATCTAGATTATGGGGTAGTATGTATTGATGATAAATTGATTCAGCAAATGTAATCGCATCTTTATATACTAAAATTGAACGGTATAATTTTTCTTCATCGAAAGTGATTTTGAAATTAGCTATTTCAAAAACTTTATTTAGATAGGTGTCTTGATAATATTTTTTTTCTTTTAAAGGTAGATCATTAAATTTAATTTTTAATTCGTCAAAATTTTGATTTTGATATTGATTTTTTATATATTCAGAAACATCAAGAGTAATGGTAGGGAATCCTACTTTAATGGCATATTCAATTTCGAATTTATTTTTTAAATGATCGCCATCTGCACCATAGCCAGTGGTGAAGTTCATTTCAAAAACTGAGTATGCAGCACTTAATAAAACATCATCATAAGTTCTATTATTTAGTACTAATTCTCTAATTGATTGTTGGGCGAAAACCGGAAAAACTGATTTGTCCTTAAATAAGTTGATATGTGCTTCAGTTGCGATGCCTAATCTATCTCCTAAGCCAAAACAATATTTATGCCCTTTTCTCGATGTTGGTTTTATCCAAGGAAATAATTTTGAAAGTTGCAAATAATTATTTTTGTTTAAAGGACATTTTAATAAAAATTTCCGTTTTATGAAGAATGATTCTATGGTATCAAAATTGTTCGTTTTTCATTTGTTAAAATAAATAAATATTTAGTGAAATCTGTGGTATCTTGTGCAATAGCAAAGCATTGATTTTTATAGCTATGGATAGAGCTTTCCTTGATTTGATAATTACTTCCGGTAATATTTTTGTTAATAAATTCTATCATGTCAGTCATATTTGTCTCCTATCTGGCGATTTAATGGTTCTTATTATAAAACATAAAAATTTAAATTTCAACAATAAAATAAGCAGTATTTATCGTGTTTTCAGCGAATAATTACCGCATTAATTTTACCTTTATTTTAATAGAATATTACTCACTTGATTAAATTTTGTTTTTAATAGAATAAAATAGAAAACAATATTAAATTCCTACTTTTTAAAGATATAAAAATAATTCATATTTAATAATTACCACATTATTTCATCAATTTCATTTAGTTGAAATTTTAGGTCTAGTGTATGCTATTTATTTATTACAGCTTGATAAAGCTACTTTTAGAAATGTCCATCCTTTGCAATTTTCATTGTATATAGCAGTGGGCTCTTGTTTAATTGTATTTATAACAGATCTTTTCGTTGACACAATAAACTATATTGTTAATTTAAATGTTCTATTTTGGTTAATTATGGTTTCGGTATTAGGACTAACAGCTTTAATATTTTTACAAATTGGCAGTAGACAATTGGGATCAAAACTAACAGCTTTATTTTGTTTGTTTGAGCCATTAACAAGTATTATTTTAAGTGTAATATTTTTAAATGAGAGAATGACTAATAATAAAATTATTGGTTGTATATTAATCATTATAGCAGTTTCTTCTTTAGCCATAGGACAAAGACAAAGTAAAAATAAGTTGAAAACAACTAAACAATAATTATTTAGATCCTTTAAATTAATATTTATTAATAATAATAAGTATTATATAATAAATACAATCTTAGGGGAAATTATGGAAATTATTTATGAAGTGCAAGTCGCTATCAATTTATTAAAACAACATAATCATGAAGCTTATTTAGTAGGCGGTTGGCTCAGAGACTATTTCTTAGAACGAAAAAGTGATGATTATGATTTATGTACTTCAGCTTTAGTTGTTGAGATAAGAGAAATCTTTAAAGATTATCAAGTTATCATGAGTGGAGCTACTTGGGGATGTGTAACTGTTATTATTAATGAGATTACTATACAAATCACAACGTTCAGAACTGATGGTCAGTATCTTGATTATCGTAAACCTAATAGTGTTTCTTTCTCTAAATCACTTAGTGAAGATCTAAAACGCAGAGATTTTACTATTAATACGCTAGCTTATAATGATGATAGTGGTTTGATTGATTTATATGGTGCTAAATCTGATATTGAAAATGAACTTATTTGTTGTGTCGGCGATGCTAATCAACGCTTTCAAGAGGATGCACTAAGAATGCTTAGAGCACTTCGCTTTGCCAGTATTTTAAACTTTACTATTGAAGAGAATACTAGCAGAGCCATTTTTACTAATAAAGCATTATTAAATAAATTGTCTAAAGAGCGCATCACCAAAGAATTTTTATTGATGATTAAAGGTAATAACTTTAATAATATAATTGATAAATATTTGTCAACTCTACAAATTGTAATACCAGAATTAAAACCTAAATTAGCTAGCTATGATTTTCAAGATGATAATTTAAACTTAGTATATTTATTTAAAACTTATAGTAATCAAGAGCTAAAACAAATAATTACTAAAAGATTAATAATAAGTAAGCAGAGCCAAAAAGAGATTCTCTTATTAAGTGAGTGTTATTATTCTTCTAATGTAGCTAGCAGAGAAAAAGTTTTATCCTTGCTTAATAAACTACAAGATAAACTTTTTGAAAAATTAATTTTATTGTGGTCATTAGACCGTAGTGTTAATGAAATCATTAAGGTTTATCAAAGAGTAAAGGACCAGTGCTACTTAACCAAAGATTTAGAAATTGATGGTAATGATTTAAAGGAACTTGGATATCAAGGAGCTTTAATTGGACAACTGAAAGAGCTATTACTAATACTGGTAATTAAAGGTAAATTAGTTAATAAAAAGACAGAGCTTATAAATTATATTAAAGAAACACTGTATTAATTTTATTAGATTATCAGGTATTTCGTGTATAATACAAAAGGATGAAGAAAATAATTTTAACTATCTTATTATTAATGGTTATGGTTGGCTGTAATAGTACTGGTCTTACTTATGATCAAGAATATGTTTTAACTCATAATCCAATAACTGAGGTCGGGGACACTTATAGTAGATTATCGCTATCAAAAGATAACACTTTTGTTATGAGTGCTAATGCCTGTCATGATGTTGAAACTTTTTCTGGAGAATATTTTATTGAAGATAATTGGTTATATTTAGTGCCCGAAAATTATTACTGCAATGAAGAAGAAGTGGCTTGTGATTCTCAAGGAATTCGCTTAGAGATAATTGAAAGTAAAAAATTGATTATTGAGCTAGGTCTGCTTTGTATTGCCCCAGGTAGTGAATTTAGTATTGAATAATATTAGCGCCAGTGGTGGAATGGTAGACACGTACGCTTGAGGGGCGTATGAGGCAACTCGTGCAAGTTCAAATCTTGTTTGGCGCACCATAAAATCTATTTTTTATACATAAATTATATTACAATATTAGTAGTACATTTATTTTACAGGAGGATAAAGCATATGAAAAAATTATGGTTTTTTGTACCAGCAGTTATTTTCACACTATTATATGGTCTTTTAGCATTGGGTGAAATATCCGCTATAAATCCAATTGTGATAGTTTGGTTGCTGTTCTTGTGGCTTGCCGGTGTGTTGTTAAGCAAAACAATATTTTGGGGTGGATTAGTAGGTATGATTCCTGCACTATCTTTAATTTATATGGGTACACAAGAAACTGGTCAAATTATTAATGAAGCTCCAATTGGAATTGTTGTTTTACTATATTATTTAGTATGTATTTATTTTGTTTACAAAAAGCGTACTTCAAACAGTAATTTGTAATAAGTATTATAAATGGTGCAGGTGGTTTTATTTTTAATTTTTATTATAAAATAGACTTACATTAAACATTATTAATTATGAAAGGACATATTTTAAAATAACAAGTATGTTCTTTTATTGTCTTTAAGCAAATTAAATGCGCTGATAGTTCAAACACTAATTTGTGGTATTGTTGGTAGCCTATTTGGGAAATTGATTCATGGAGTTTGGCAAAACAGAGTGGAATTTATTTTTTTATTGTTTGTGTAGCTTTCTTTCCAGTTTCTTATTTGGCAAATTGGTTGGCGACTCACTAGTAGGAATTATATTCTATATTGCTATCTTTATAATGGTGTTCATCTTGATTTGCTCTCAACTTAATTATAGATGATATATTTCATTTCTTTTGAGTCACATCCTTTTTACACTATCCATAGTGATTTTTTCTTGACAGAGATGAATTAGCTCTATATACTTACTTTAAAGACAAAGAAGAGGAAAGTAATTTTACTGAAATTTCTTAGAGAGTCCCATTAGCTGAAAAGGGATAAAGGAAAGTAAAAAGAAAATGGCCTCGGAGTTGCATAATTGAAGGAAACTTAGATTGTGTCGGGTGCGCCCGTTAAAGTGCTAGAGTATGATGGTACTTGAAGAGGTAATTGCTGTGAAGCAATTATAAACTAAGGTGGTAACACGGGAAAATAACACTCTCGTCCTTGTATAGGGCGGGAGTTTTTTTATTGAAAGGGGGTCCAATGTTAGAATTAAAAAATATCAGTAAAACCTTTGTTAGCAAAAACAGTCAAGTACAAGCAGTAAAAGATGTTAGTCTGAGTGTTAAAAAACAAGAAATCTTTGGAATAATTGGCTCTAGTGGCGCAGGAAAGAGCACTTTAATTAGAATCATTAACCAATTAGAAAAAGAAGATCAGGGTAGTGTTGAAGTAGAGAAAGTTTGCCTTTCTCAACTCAATGAAAAAGAGTTAAGAAGAGAAAGACAAAAAATAGGAATGATTTTCCAGCACTTTAATTTACTGTGGTCTCGCACTGTTAGTGAGAATATTGAGTTAGCTTTGGAGATTGCTAGGGTTGAAAAAAATCAAAGAAAAGTAAGAGTGGCTGAATTAATTAAGTTAGTGGGATTACAAGGCAAAGAAAATAGCTATCCTAGTGAGTTAAGTGGTGGTCAAATGCAAAGAGTGGGCATTGCCAGAGCTCTAGCTAATAAGCCTAAATTATTATTGTGTGATGAGGCTACTAGTGCTCTTGATCCGCAAACTACCAATTCTATTTTGACTTTATTGTCTGATATCAATAAAGAGTTAGGTTTAACTATTGTAATGATTACTCATCAAATGGAGGTTATTCAAAAAATTTGTCATAGAGTAGCGGTGATGTCTGGTGGTTGTGTGGTGGAGTGTGATCGTGTTGAAAAGATTTTTGAAAAGCCAGCTCATAGTGTTACTAAGCAGTTTGTTCAATCCATTGATGGTAATAGCTTGGAAGTCCAAAAGGAATTAAGAAAGTTGTATGCTGATGATGTAATTCTCAGATTAACTTTTAATGCTAGTATTAGTGATAAACCAATTTTATTTGAAGTAGCAAGTCAGCTAAGAGTACCGATTAATATTGTCAATGCCAACTTAAATCACTCACAATCTGGACCACTAGGAGTTATGTATATTCAAGTGGAGCGACAAGCAGTTAAAAAATTGATTAGCGCTTTAAGAAAAGAGAAAGTTGAGGTAGAGGAGGTCTAATGGAAATATTTGCGAATTTAGATTGGAATTTGATTTTAATTGCTTTATGGGAAACCTTATATATGACCTTTGTCTCATTGATCTTTATTGTAATACTAGGCTTTCTAATTGGAGTATTATTATATATTACTCAAACTGGTGGCTTGTATGCCAATGGTTTGATTAATAAAATAGCTGATGGTCTGGTTAATCTTTTAAGATCAATTCCCTTTATTATTTTATTAATAATCTTAATACCTTTCACAAGAGCACTAACTGGCAGTATGCTAGGTGCCAGTGCGGCTTTGCCCTCTTTAATTGTTTCAGCAGCACCTTTCTATGCTAGATTATGTCTGATTGCATTTAATGAAGTTGATAAAGGAACCATTGAAGTATCAAAAGCAATGGGTGCTAGTAATTGGGAAATTATCTTTAAAGTTTTGTTACCTGAGAGTTTGCCGGCAATTATTTCAGGTATTAGTGTAACAGGTATTTCACTGATTTCCTTTACAGCTATGGCAGGGGCCATTGGTGCTGGTGGTTTAGGTAATTTAGCTTACCAATATGGTTTTGCTAGAAGAGATAATGTAATTTTATATTTAGCGACAATTTTAATTATAATAATCGTCTTTATTATTCAATTTGTCGGTAATAGAGTAGTAAGAAAAATAGATAAGCGCTAAGCGCAGGAGAAAAGAAAATGAAAAAAATATTAGTAACTTTATTAGTTTTATTATTAGTTGTTGGTTGTGGTAGTAGTGAGTCTGAAAGAGAAACCCTAAAAGTTTCTTGTACCCTAGATCCCCATTCAAAAATTTTGGAGTTTGTTAAGCCTTTATTGGCAGAGGAAGGAATCGATTTAGAAATTCAAATTTTAGATAATTATAGCATCTTTAATCAAGCTTTAGATGCTGGTGAAGTTGATGCCAATTATTTCCAGCATGTCCCATTCTTTGAAAATGAAGTTAAGGAGTATGGCTATGATTTAGCTAATGTTGCTGGTGTTCATATTGAACCTTTTGGTTTTTATTCTAAAACTTTAAGTGATGTTTCAGAGTTGGCTGAAAATGCTAATATTATAATTACTAATTCTGTAGCCGACCAAGGTAGAGTATTAACTATTTTGGCTAAGGCGGGTATTATTGAATTGTCTGCTGATCCTTTATCTGCCACTCTTGATGATATTACTGCTAATCCATTGAATGTTAGCTTTACAGAAATTGCCCCAGAATTATTGGTTACTGCTTATGATAATCAAGAGGGTGATTTGGTGGCTATTAATGGCAATTATGCTTTAGCTGCTGGTTTAAATCCGGTGGAGGATGCTGTTATTTTAGAACAAGCTGATGCTGATAATCCTTATGTAAATATTATTGCAGTTCAATCAAGTCGTGCTAATGAAGAGAAAATTCAGAAATTCTTAGAAATAATCAAATCAGAAGCTGTGAAGAATTTTATCAGTGAAACTTATGGTGATGGCTCAGTTATACCAGCTGAGTAAGTCTTAAGCGTCTAAGGACGCTTTTTTTATGTTAGGAAGTTAATCATTTTGGTAGAATTATTAACTATATCATAATACAATAGAATAAAAGGGGAAGTGTGATGGAAAAAATTGCGAAAAGGAAAGTTGTTTTGATAGGTACAGGGTTTGTCGGTATGAGTATGGCCTATAGTTTGATTAATCACAGAGGACTAGATGAGTTAGTCTTAATTGATGTTAATAAAGAAAAAGCTGAGGGTGAGGCAATGGACTTATCACATGGCTTACCCTATGCTTTAAATAGTAAAATTGATATTAGAGCTGGTGATTATCATGAGTGTAAGGGGGCAAGTGTTATTGTTGTTACAGCGGGCATTGCTCAAAAAGCTGGTCAAACAAGACTGGAGCTTACTGCCATTAATGCGAAGATTGCCAAAGATATTGCCATTAATATTAAAGAGAGTGGCTTTAAAGGAGTAATTGTCGTGGCTAGTAATCCTGTTGATATTATTACTTATGTTATTCAAAAGGTTACAGGATTGCCTACTAATAGAGTTTTTGGCTCAGGCACCATGTTAGATACAGCTCGCTTACGCTATATGATTGGTGAGTATTTAGATATCAATTCTACTAATGTTCATGCTTATATTATGGGTGAGCATGGTGATAGTAGTTTTGTTTCTTGGACTAATACTTATGTTGGATCTAAAAGCATTTTAAAGCTGATAGAAGAAAAAGGCAAAGATTTGGCTGACTTATTAGATATTTATCAAAATGTTCAACAAGCAGCTTATCAGATTATTGAAAAGAAAAAAGCTACTTATTATGGTATTGGCTTAGCCCTTAGTAGATTAGTAGCCGCAATTTTAAATGATGAAGATTTGATTTTGGCAGTCGCAGCTAAGCAAAATGGTGAGTACGGACATTGTGGTCTTTATATCGGAGTTCCAGCAGTGATAGGAAGTAGCGGTGTTAAGGAAATTATTAAACTACCCTTAAACAAGGTGGATCAAGCTAAGTTTGATACTTCATGTAATAACTTAAAAGAGATTATTAAAGAAGTAGTTGAGCCCATTCTTTAAGATTGATTTTAATAAATAGTATCTTCAATCAGAGGATACTTTTTTATAGCATTGATAACTGGTATAATACAGATATGATTTATTGCTTATTATTTATAAGTTGGTTTAAAATTTCTATTACTACCTTTGGTGGTGGTTATGCAATGTTACCAATGATAGAAAAAGAGATAATTGAAAAAAGAGCTTGGGCTGATAGTGATGACATTTTAAAAGCTTATTCAATTGGTCAAATTACTCCGGGTATTATTTCGGTTAATACTGCGACTTTTGTTGGTTATAAAGTTAAAGGTTTTTGGGGAGCATTAGCGGCTACTTTAGGTATTGTGGCTCCTGCTATTTTATTAATTAGTATCTGTGCCAGTGTTATTTTACAATTTTATCAAGCAACTTGGTTAATTAGTGCTTTAAATGGTATTAAAATAGCAGTATGTATTTTATTAATCAGTAGTACTTATCAAATGGCTGTTAATAGTATTAAAGATCGAGTGGGCTTTTTAGTTTTTGTTATTGTTTTAGTATTGGAATTATTTTTTAATATTGGAGTCTTAACTATTATTTTAACAAGTGTTTTGATAGCGTTAAGTAGAACTTTTTTAAAAAGAAAGTTGAGTTCTAATAATGAGTGAGCTATTAAGATTAATAATAGAATTTATTGGTATTGGCAGCTTTGCTGTGGGTGGAGGTTTGGCTACTATTCCCTTTTTAGAGGAAATGGTTAGTCATTATGATTGGCTAAGCAATTTAGATTTAAGTATCATTATTGCTATGGCTAGTAGCTTGCCGGGTCCCATTGGTGTTAGTATGGCTAGCTTTGTAGGTTTTTTAGGTTTTGGTATTGTTGGTAGTGTACTTGCGCCTTTAGCTTTGATAACTCCTTGTTTTTTGCTGATAGTGATAATATATAATGTCCTAGATAAGTTTCAAAACAGTATGATAGTTCAAGAGTTTTTTAAGTTGATTAGACCAATTGTGATTGCTTTATTGGCGGTTGTCACTATTAATATGGTCGCAATAAACTTATTTGATTTTTCATTATTTAATAGTTTGAATGATTTTGCTTTGATTTTTAATTGGTTAAAAATCTTTATGTTTGTTATAGGTTGGCTGATTTATAAGAAATTTAAAATACACCCAGCTCTTTTGATTATAGCTTTTGGATTTTTAGGTGTAGCCTTTCAATTATAATGTTATAATGATTTTATCAAGGACAAACTATCTAAGGAGGCAATATGAAAAACATTAAAATCGGTAGTAGTAATTATAGTAGTGTGGCAATGGGCTGTATGAGATTACAACAGGCTAAAGATCCTCAAGCTGTTATTGAGGCTGCTTATCAGAGTGGCATCACTTTTTTTGATCATGCTGATATTTATGGTGGTGGTCAATGTGAGAGGATTTTTGGTGAGGCTTTACAATCAAGTTATATTAAAAGAGAAGATATTTTTATTCAAAGTAAGTGCTCTATTGTCTCAGGGCAAAGGTATGATATGTCAAAAGAGCATATTTTGAAAAGTGTAGATGAAATTTTAGAGCGATTGAATACTAACTATTTGGATAGCTTATTATTGCATAGGCCAGATCCTCTAATGGACCCCTGTGAGGTAGCTGATGCTATTGATGAATTATTTAAAGCTGGAAAAATTAGATATTTTGGAGTTAGTAATATGGGGATTTATCAAATTGAGCTATTACAGAAATATTTGAAACAACCAATAACCTTTAATCAACTACAATATAGCATTATGCATACTAACATTATCGATAGTGGCATTAATATCAATATGCCTAATAATAATGGTGATGGACTTTATGAGTATTGTCGCTTAAATAATATTATAATTCAAGCATGGTCGCCTTTTCAATATGGTTTCTTTGAGGGGACATTTATAGATAACAGTAAGTTTCCTAAACTAAATGATTTACTAGCAACTTTAGCCGATAAATATCAAACTACTAAGACAGGTATTGCTACTGCATGGATTTTAAGAACTCCAAATCTTCAAATGATTAGTGGCAGCATGAATATTACTAGAATTAACGATATTGTTAAAGCTAGTGAAATCTGCTTAACCCGACAAGACTGGTATGATATTTACAAGGCTGCGGGTAATCAATTGCCTTAGTGTTTTAGAGATTTTCAAGTATTAAAAATTTAAAAGCTAGTTAGGTTAAACTAATTAGCTTTTTTATTGATATTTCTAATAATATTACTTGAAAAATCAGAAAATTATATGCTATTATAATAAGCGACCACTTGGTCGAAAGAGGAAATTTTATGATTAAATATAGTGTTAAGAAAATCTATACAGTAATAGTTTCTATGATCTTAGTTTTAGTGTTAGGAATTATTTCTTTTACTGGTCTAAAAACAGATTTATTACCAGCAATGGAGTTGCCTTATATGATGGTAATGACCACATATCCTGGAGCTTCACCTGAAAAGGTTGAAGTTGCGATTAGTGATCCCTTGGAGAGTGTTATCTCTACTACTGGTGGCTTGAGTGGTTTAACAAGTATTTCTCAAGAAAATGCGAGTATTATCATTTTAGAATTTGTGGAAGGCACTAATATGGATACAGCAATGATTGAGGTTAATAATGCTATTCAAAGAGTTAGTGGTAATTTTGATGATTTGGTTGGTGCGCCAACTTTAATGAATATTAATCCTACGGTTTTACCAATAATACAAGGGGCAATTGATGTTGAGGGCATGGATATAATTGAGCTATCAGAATTATTCAAAGAGGATATTTTACCCCAATTAGAAAGAGTTGATGGTGTAGCCTCTATTTCTAGTGGTGGTATTATTGAAAATCAATTACTGGTTGAATTGTCACAAGAAAAAATTGATGCGATTAATGATAAAATAATTGCCTCAGTTGATCAAGATTTACTTAAAACTAAAAATCAAATCACTAGTGGTTTAGCTCAAGTGAATAGTGCACAAAGTGAGCTCGATAATAAAACTGAAGAATTTTATAATCAATTGGCAGAAGCTAGTAATCAATTAAATAGTGGTATTGCCACTTATAGTTACTACCAAGCAGAAGTTAGTAAATATACGACAATTGTTTTATCCATCAGTAACAAAATGGCTGAGTTAACTTTAGTGGAGTTAAGTAAGTATGATGATAGTATGCCATTAGCTACAGCGGGCATTAGTGATTCCACTATTCTAAGTTATTTAGGGGCTTTTGCCTTGAATGGAAGTATTGATATGATGGGTAGTGTTGGTGCTGCCTCAGAGGCTTTAGCTGATTTAATTGAGGATAATAACACCACGCTTACTAATTTAGGTAAGGATATTAGTGTGGATATTGTTTATGATGATGATTTACTAAAACAATTGAAAACTAATATGGAAGCTTTAAATAGTGCTACTGCTTTGATGAATTCTTATCAAAAAACATTAACAGGTTTACAAAATAAATATGCTAGCTTAGAAGCGCAAAAAATGAGTATTACTCAAAATTTTACTGAAGGAAGTGTCACTTTAAGTAATAGTGAAGCTGAGTTGCAAGGAGCACTAAGTGAGTTTAATATGGCCTTAGATAAGGCATTAGCTTCTGCCAATATTGATTCTCTAGTTACCAGTTCAATGATTTCTAATATTATTATGGCTGAGAATTTTTCCATGCCAGCGGGATATATTTCAGTTGATGAGAGTAGCTATACAGTTAAAGTTGGTGAGTTGTTTAATAATATCGAAGAGTTAGAGAATTTATTAGTCTTAGATATGAATATTAGTGGCTTAGAGCCTATTTATTTAAAAGATGTTGCTGATTTTAACTTAGCTGATAATAGCGGTGCTAGTTATGCTAAAGTCAATGGTAATAATGCGATTATCTTTAATGTTCAAAAAGATAGTGAAGCTTCAACTAGTGAGGTTTCTAGTGCTATTAATAATAAAATTGCGGAATTAGAAGCTGAGTATCAAGATTTAAGTATTACGCCTATTATGGATCAGGGTGTCTATATTGATTTGGTAGTAGGCTCTGTTATGGATAATTTATTATATGGGGCAATTATTGCTTTTATTGTCTTGGCATTGTTTTTGAAGAATTTGCGTCCAACTATTGTGGTGGCAGTTAGTATTCCTATGAGTTTACTCTTTGCGGTGGTTTTGATGTATTTTTCTAATGTTACTTTAAATATTATTTCTTTGTTTGGCTTAGCTTTAGGTACGGGGATGTTGGTAGATAATAGTATTGTGGTTATTGAAAATATCTATCGTTTAAGAAATGAGGGCATGAGTGCTTTTGAGGCTTCAATCAAGGGTGCAAGCCAAGTGGCTGGAGCTATTGCCTCTAGTACTTTAACTACTATTTGTGTTTTTGTACCAATTGTTTTTACTGAGGGTATCTCTCGTCAGTTATTTACGGATATGGGTTTAACTATTGCGTATAGTTTAATCGCAAGTTTAATAGTAGCTCTAACAGTAGTACCAGCTATGGCAGCTAAAACTTTAAAGAATTCTGAGGAAAAATCCAGTAAGTGGTTTGATAAATTGGTAAAAATATATGAGAACACTTTAGAAAAATCATTAAATAAAAAATCAATAGTTTTAGTAGGTGCCCTATTGTTATTTGTTTTTAGTGGTTTTATGGTAACTAAAATGCCCACAACATTTATTCCAGAAATGGACTCACCACAAATGAGTATGACTTTAACTGGAGATAAGGATAGTACTAAAGAAGAAGTTCAAGCAACAAGTGAAATAATTGTCGAGCGTCTTAGTGAAATTGAAGACATTGATGCCATCGGTGTGGTGGACGCTAGTAGTTATTTTATTAGTGGTGGAGCTAATGCCGAAAGTTTAAGTTTTTATTTAACTCTTAAAGATAATAAGAAGTTAACTTCTCAAGAAATTGCGAAATTAATTGAAGAAAAAACTGCTGATTTGAATATAGACTTGACTATTACTGCCTCTAATATGGATATGAGTGCATTAGGTGGCAGTGGTGTTAGTATTGAGATACAGGGTGATAATTTAGATACACTAGCAATGATTGCGAGTGATATTAGTGATATTGTCTCTAATGTTGATGGTGTTGAGAGTGTTGATGATGGTAATGGTGCTGTTAGTGAGGAAGTGAGAATCATTGTTGATAAAAATAAAGCTATGGCTAAGGGTATGAGTGTTGCCCAAGTTTATAATGAAGTCAGCAATTATTTATCTACCGAAACCAGTAGTACTACTTTGTCGTTAGCTGAGGGAGAAATTGATGTAGTGATCAAGTCTGCTCATCAACCTAATTTAAATGATTTGAAAAATTTAGAAATTACTAGCTCAACTGCTACTAATACTTATAAGTTTAAATTAGCGGATATTGCTAGTGTTGAAAATGCTCAAACTCCACAAGCAATTAATAGAATTGATCAAGTTAGAACTCAAAGTGTCAATATTACTTTAAACTCTGATGCTGCGGCTAATTTTGTGAGCAATGATATTGAAAAGTTATTAGCTGATTATGAAGCCCCTAAAGGTTATAGTATAACAGTTGGTGGTGAGAATGAAACAGTTACACAAGCTATGGGTGATATTGCTTTAATGATTTTATTGGCTATTGTTTTTATTTATTTAATTATGGTGGCCCAATTTCAATCGCTTGTTTCGCCATTCATTGTCATCTTTACCATTCCTCTAGCCTTTACTGGTGGTTTATTAGCTTTATTAATTACGGGCATTGAATTAAGTGTTATTGCTTTATTAGGCTTCTTAATTCTCTCAGGTATTGTCGTTAATAATGGTATTGTCTTTGTTGATTATGTTAATCAGTTAAGAGCTCAAGGAGTTAGTAAAAAAGAAGCTTTACTATTGGCAGGTAAACATCGTATGAGACCAATATTAATGACAGCATTGACTACAATATTAGCGATGTCTACTATGGTATTAGGGGTAGGACTAGCAGGGGCACTAACACAGGCAATGTCAGTTGTTGCGATGGGTGGTTTAATTTATTCAACTTTATTAACACTGTTTGTTGTGCCGGCAATTTATGATTTGGTAGTTAAATAATGTCTAAGAAACAACAAATTATTAATGGTCTGATTGCCTTAGCTCAAAGTCAAAAAGATGTTAAATTAATATCGGTTCAAGCCATAGCTGATGCAGCTGGTGTTAAAAAGGCTAGTGTCTATGATTATTTTCAATCTAAAGAAGAAGTTTTTAGTGCCACTATTATTTATCTTTGTACTCAACAATTAAATGATATTACAGCTAAATTGACCAATGAAAACTTTCAAGCTAATGTTAATTGTATTTTAGATAGTATTTATGATAATGTAGTGAATCAGTTATCAACTTTCAATTTCTTTTATCGCCAAGAGCGTAATAATGATGAAGAGGATTTTTGGAAAAATCCTGAATTTATTAAGCTTTCTTTGGAGGTGGAAACATTAGTTGAGAGTATTGTTGCCTTAGGTGTAAAAGAGGGTAAAATTAGTGCACCTAGCTCTAATCAATATTTGCATATTTTGGTCAAAGCTCTAATTCACTCAGCTAATTTATATGCTTATCAAGCCCACTTTGATAATCAGCTTGATTATCAAATAGTGAAACAAGATATTTATGAAATTTTAGTTAAAAGTTTAGCTTAGTTAGCTTAAGTGTTAATACTAATTTTGTGATTTGTAATTGCTTTTAAAAAGGACATGTGTTATTATGTTTAAGCCTTACTTTAAACGACAAACTGTTTAAGGCGGAAGGAGATAAAATATGAAAAAGAATATTCATCCAGAATATCACACAGCTAAAGTTCATTGTGTTGCTTGTGGTAATGAATTTGAAACAGGATCAACTAGAAAAGAAATCAGAGTTGATACTTGTAGTAAATGTCATTCATTCTATACTAAACAACAACGTTTTGGAACAGTGGCAGGTCGTGTTGATAAGTTTAATAAAAAATACGGAATTAAGTAAAAACAAGGGAGAAATTATTCTCCCTTTTAAATAGTTGTTTTTTTGTTATAATATTAATAAATTAAGAAAGGTATTAAATAAGTATGTATCACAAATATCAAGATGGCTATATTGAAGTTATTACAGGTTGTATGTTTGCGGGTAAGACTGAAGAATTAATTAGAAGAATTAGGGTGTTAGAATTTGCTAAAATGAAAATTCAAGTTTTTAAGCCTAGTATTGATAATCGTTATGAAAAGACTATGATTTCCAGTCATGCTGGTAGTAGAGCTGATAGTATGATAGTGTCATCTGCTCAAGAAATTTTAGAAACAGTTAGAAAAGAAACTGAAGTAGTAGCAATTGATGAAGTACAATTTTTTGATGAGCAAATTATTACGGTTTGTGAAACTTTGGCAGAGAGTGGTAAAAGAGTCATGGTGGCAGGTTTGGATATGGATTTTAGGGGTGAGCCTTTTGGTGTGATGCCTCAGTTATTAACTAGGGCTGAGTTTGTCAGTAAGCTGACGGCAGTTTGTAGTGAGTGTGGTTGTCCTGCTACTAGAACTCAAAGGATTATTGATGGAAAACCGGCTAATTATAATGATCCGATTGTCTTGGTGGGCGCAAGTGAATCTTATGAAGCACGGTGTCGTCATTGCCATACCGTTATAGATAAACCGAATTATTTAACTCTTAAACTAGAAGATAGTTAAGCTATCTTTTTGTGTATAATTAGTGTATAATATTTTAAATTGGAGGTTTTTATGAACTCTGTTAAAAATCGAATTTATGATCTAATCCAAAATGAAACTTTTGTTAATAAAAATGCAGGCTTGACTACTAAAGAAGTTAGTGAAAAATTAGCGATTCAAAGAACTAATGCTTCAGCTGTTTTAAATGAATTGGTCAAAGAGGGTTTGCTTAAGAAAAACACTGGACGGCCAGTTGTTTATACTATGGCAAATGACAAACAACCTCGCTCTATTGATGATAGTTGTTTTAATAAAATCATTGGTTATAATGGTAGCTTAAGGAATGCAGTATCTTTAGCTAAGGCAGCTATTTTATATCCTAAAAAAAGCTTAAATATTTTAATATCTTCTCATGTTGGTTGTGGCACTACTTATTTTACTAAGTTGATTCATGAGTTTGGTATGGAGAATGGAGTATTTAAAGTTGGTGCTCCTTATATTAAAGTTAACTGTCGTCATTATATTAAGAATATTGAATTATTAAGTGAAGTACTCTTTGGTAGTGTGGAGATTGAGGGTGCATTTAGTAAGGCCAAAGAAGGAATTCTTTTTATTGATCATTTTGATTTATTGAGTGCTAAACAGCAGTCGATAGTTTTTGGTTTTTTAGATAACTATATGATTACACTTGAGGATAAGGTTGAGGTTGATTATAGTGATGTGATGTTAATTCTCTCAACTGCTACTCAACAAATTACGGATATCCAACTAAGAGTACCGGTGGTAATTGAGTTGTTGGCTTTGAATAAGCGTCCTTTATCAGAAAAATTTGAGTTATTAAAACAAGCTTTTGTTTTAGAGGCCAGCTATGCTGATAAGACAATTGAGGTTACCAGAGAATCATTACAAGCACTATTGTTGTATGATTTTGAACATAACTTAAAGCAGTTAACCATTACAATTAAGTCAGCTTGTGCAAAAGCTTATCTTCGTGTTGTTGGTAATAGTGAGGAGAGTGTTTTGGTGTGTCTGGATGATTTTAGTGATGATGTGGCAAGCTCTTTAGTAGCGCTGAAGTATTCCCAAGCTGTGGTTGATGAGCTTATTGGCAAAAGTAAGAGCTATTTTTTTGCTAAACAAGATGGTAGTAGTGGCCATACTGATGTCTATGTTGAGATTTCCAATCAATATACCAATTTATTAAATAAGGGTATTGATAGTGAAAAGATTACTGATGTGGTTGGCAATCACATTCAGAATATTTTTAAAGGATATGTTGAGCGTTATAAGGCTAGCACCATTACTAATTTGGAACAACTTTCTTTAATTGTTGATCAGCGTATTATTAAAATCATTGATGAGTGGAAGTCGGATGCTGAGCAGCAGTTAAATAGAAATATTCCCTCTAGTGCTTTCTATGGAATGTGCTTACACATTAATTCTTTATTGAATAAAAAAGTCTTAAAAGAACGTTTAAAGAATGAACAAGTAATTAAAATAATTGAAAATAATCCGCAAGAATATGCGACTATTATGTATTTATCCAAGCTTTTAAAAGCAAAATTAGACTTAGACTTACCAGTGGAAGAACAAGTGCTTCTAACAATGTTTTTAGTTAATAGTGAAACAGACAGTAATAATAAGCCGGTCTTATTGTATATTATGCATGGTTCTGGTGTGGCTAAGGCTTTAAAAGATGTCACTTGTGATTTAACACAAACTCATAACACTTATAATTATGATATGAATTTAAACATTGATACTAAAACTGCTATTAGTGAGCTGAGAGCTCTAATTATTAAAATCAATCAAGGAGCTGGTATAATTGCGATTTATGATATGGGCTCTATTAAGACTATGCTAGATACTATCCAAGAAGAAACAGCTATTAAAATTAGACATATTAGTGTTCCGGTTACTTTATTGGGGATTGAATTTGCCCGTAAGTGTCAAATTGAAAACGATATTGATAAAGTTTATCATAATGTTATTTTGGAAGCGAGAAATATGTTTTTTCCTGAGCGTAAGCGTAAGCTGATTGTTACTTTATGTCATAGTGGTGAGGGTGGTGCTGTACAGTTAAAACAGTATCTTGATAAGTATTCTTTGTTGGATTATCGGACAATTGCTCTGGCGATTACTGACAAGAGTGAGTTGTTGAGAGAGATAATAAACTTGCGTAATACTTATGATATTCATGCTTTTGTGGGAACTTATGATCCCGCTTTGCTTGGTATCCCTTTTATTTCTATTGCCAAGGTGTTTGAAACTTCTAAGGAAAATTTGGATAAGTTATTGATGTTTGAGCCTATTGATGTTGGCAATCTAAATTATCAAGAAATTTATGATTATTTAGAAGAGGTTTTTGTTTATACTTCAATTTCTAAAGTAAAGAGTTTGTTACCTGATGTTATTGGTGAAATTGCTTTATTATTTAAATTAAATCTAGATCAAAAAGTAGGCTTGTTTATGCATATAGCTTGTTTAATTGAAAGACTATTAGAGGGCACTATTCATATTAAAAACCCTAATAAAGATAAGGTTATTGATGTCTTTGAGCAAGAATACAAAATTTTAGCTAAATTATTAATGCCCTTAGAAAAAAGCTTTAAAGTTATTTTTGATGATAATGAATTAGCTACGATAATTATGATTATTAAAGGTATGTAGAAAGTCATTAGCTTTGCTTGTTGTAATAAAAGAAAAAATTAAGCTTAAATTGTTATAGTCAGGATTATTTATGTAAAAATTTTCAAAAAAAGAAAAAACTTCACAAAATTTTCACAAAACTATTGACTTGATTTTCATTTTATATAATAATAGTAGTATTCATAAAAGGAGGATAGCTATGAAAAAGATTTTTATTTTGATGCTTGCATTATTAGTATCAATTAGCTTGGTTGGTTGTGGTTCATCTAAAAAAACCGCTGAAGAACTAGGCATGGAGACAGAAATTGAGTTTTTAAATTTTGACTCAGAATCAGCTGGTAAGATAGTTCAGTATATTACTGGTCAATGGGATGAATTATTAAGTGAGTACGGTTTTACTTTCACAATCAACCCTCAACCCTTCCAACAAAAAATGGAATTAACTACTTCAGGGGACTTCTCAGTTACCTTATCTGGTTGGGGTCCAGATTATGATTGGCCAACTACATATTTAGATATGTGGGCTTCAGATAGTTTATATAATGATATTGGTTATAATAATGAAGAGTTTGATGCTTTAATAGATTCAACTGATAAAGATGAAGCTACAGTTTGGAAAGATTTACAAAAAGCTGAACAAATATTAATAGAAGATGCAGCTTTTATCCCTTTATATCAAAGAAATGGAGTATCTTTACAAAATCCATTATTAAAAGACTTAGTTTACAATAAGAGTGGTGTTAATTATGTTTACAAATGGGCTTATAAAACTGATGGTAGTTGGATAAATACGCTAGAATCTGCTAAACTTCCAACATTAGATCCTAATAAAGTTACTGATACAGTTTCAGGTGATAACTTAGGTAACCTTAATGAAGGTTTAGTAAGACAAGGTCAAGAACCTGGTACTTTTGTTGAAGGTGTAGCAAAAGAATGGTCTTTTGATGAAGCTACTATGACTTGGACTTTCAAATTAAGAGATAATGCTAATTGGGTTGACTGCAACGATAATGTTGTTCGTAAAGTTGTAGCACAAGATTTCGCTGATTCTTGGGCAAGATTAATTGATCCAGCTACTGCATCACAATATGCTGACTTATATAATAAGGCAAAAATTTCTGAAGTTAATGTAATTAGTGATACAGAATTGCAAGTTGTTGTTAGTGAAAATGTTCCATATTTCTTATCAATAATTGCTTTTGGTTCTTTCTTACCAATTAATAAAGAATTTGTTGATGCTCAAAATGGTAATTATGGTAGTACAAAAGAAACTTCATTATATAATGGATCTTTCTTCTTATCTAAATGGGAACATGCATCTTCAGTTCAATGGACTAAGAGTGAAAACTATTGGGATAAGGCAAGTGTTAAAGCACCTGGGGTAAATATTAGAGTTATTGAAAAATATGAAACTGCTACTGGTGTTCAATTATATGAAAATGGTGATATTGATCGTGTTGGTTTATCTGGTGAATTTGTGGCACAATATGAAAGTGATCCAAATAAAATCATTGTTGAGGGAACTTCGGTGTTCTATTTATTGTTAAATGTTGCAAATGGTGGTATCTCTGATACTATTACTCTAGATGAAACATTTGGACATCCATTGTTTGATAATGTTAATATTAGAAAAGCACTAGCATTATCATTTGATAAAACTTTCGTTAGTGATGATATTCTTAAAAATGGTTCTTTCCCAGCAGATTACTTTGTTCCATCTGATTATATTGCTAATAAAGATGGTGAAGCATTTGAATCAGTTCGTGGTGATGGATATATGATCTACGACATGGATGCAGCATTTGAATATCTTGAAAAAGGTATGGATGAATTAGGTATTGCTAAAGTATCTTAGTAAGATTAAAAGGCGCCTAGCGCCTTTTTTTATTGAATTATTTCAATAGTTGAAAACAACAGCATTTTATTATGAAAATTATATCAAAATAAATATAAATTATGCTATAATTAAAACATCATTTTTTTAAGAAGAGGGGGTTGTAAATGATTAAGTATATACTAAGACGAATTCTACAAATGTTAATGACTTTGTTCTTAATCGTTACTATTTTGTTTTTGTTGCTCCAGCTAACACCGGGTTCACCTTTTAATAATCCAAAAATAACACCGGTTATGAGAGAGCAAATGGAAGAAAAATATGGTTTAAATGAGCCAGTTATTGTGCAATATGGTATTTATATCAGCAAACTTGTGCGTGGAGATTTGGGTGAATCAATGTCAATTGTCCAAAATTATCCAGTTTTAGATATGGTTGTTAAGCCAATGAAGGTTACAGTATTATTAGGAGCTATTGCTTTAGTGTTTGGCTCACTGATTGGTATTGTAATGGGGGCTATTGCTGCACTTAATAAAAATAAGTTCTGGGATCACTTTAATACTGTAGTGGCAGTATTGGGTATTTCAGTGCCAGCCTTTGTGGTTGCCATGCTTTTATTAATCTTGCAGAGAAGTTTAAATTTTATCCCAATTGTTTATACACCAGTAGATCCAGTTTTAGGAATTACTTTTTTGGACTCTTTGGTTTCTTTAACGCTACCAGTTCTAGCGTTATCCTTTGGTGTTATTGCTAGTATTTCTCGTTATATTAGAACGGAACTAGTTGAAGTTTATAATTCTGATTTTATTTTACTCGCAAGATCAAAAGGCTTAAATAAAAAACAAGTATTTACTAAGCATGCCTTTAGAAATGCTTTAGTACCAATTGTTACTATTATGGGTCCAATGGTGGTGGGTTTGATTACAGGATCAGTTGTGGTTGAGGTTTTCTTTGGGGTTCCAGGATTATCTAATTTATTAATTAAATCTATTAATGTTAAAGATACCTTTGTTACATTGGGTTGTGAGTTAATGTATAGTCTGCTCTTTGTAACTGTAATGTTATTGGTGGATATTGCTTATGGCTTTATTGATCCAAGAATTAGATTGACAGGAGGTAAAAACGGTGAGTAAATTTGATATAAAAAATATTCCATCTGAAATGTTTGAGCCTGCAGTTGAGAGTGTTGATGCTGAGGGGATAACTTCTGAGCCAATGACTTTTTGGCAAGATTCCTTTAAGCGTTTATTAAAAAATAAGATTGCGATCGCATCTTTAATCATTATTGCGATCTTAGTGGTTTTTGCTGTTTTAGTTCCTATTTTTTCACCATATTCAGTAAGCAGAAAAGTTTCTAGTGATATTAGAGCTGTTTCTGAGTTGCCACCTAGAGTACCATTATTGGAAAATATCGGTATTGCGGATGGGACACTTATTAAAGAGTATACTACTGAGATGTTTGAAACTTTTGGTTATAAAGATGATCAGTTTGTAATTCTGGATACTTTTACTAAAAATGATGTTGAGCATGTAAGAGTTAAAGAATATTCTTATAAAATTAAAGGTGTAGAGGATGATTATTTCTTCTTTGGTACTGATATTTTAGGTCGTGATATGTGGACTAGAGTTTGGTATGGTACAGGGGTATCGTTACTGATTGGTTTTTATGCTGCGATTATCTATGTTTTAATTGGAACTTTATATGGTGGTGTTGCTGGTTATAATGGTGGTACTCGCCTTGATGATATCATGATGAGGATTATTGAGATTTTGTGGGGAATTCCTTCCATTGTTATATTGTTTATTCTCTTTATGTTTATGGAGCCTGGTATTGGTCCTATTGCCATTGCGATTGCACTGACTGGTTGGATTGGTATTGCTCGCATGGTTCGAGCTCAGTTTTTGCGTTTGCGTAATCAAGAGTTTGTTTTGGCTGCTAGAACACTTGGAGCTTCACCTACTCGTATTATTACTAAGCATTTAATTCCTAATGTTATGGCACAAATTATAGTTATGGCTTCTTTTTCGATACCGGGGGCGATTTTCTATGAAGCTTTCTTAGCTTTTATTGGAATTGGTCTTAATCCGGCTAAGCCTTCATTGGGGGTTTTAATTAATGATGCTCTTGCTACTACTTATGGTACGATGCCCTATGTTTATTTATTGGTAATACCTTGTGTTATATTATCGGTTTTAATGTTATCAATTAATTTACTCTCAAATGGTTTAAGAGATGCACTTGATCCACGGATGCGTGGTAATTAGGAGAACAAAATGAAAAATAGAGAAAAAGTACTAGAAGTTAAAGATCTAGAAATTCACTTTGGGACTCACAATGGTGATGTTGAGGCAGTTAGAAAAGTTAGTTTTGATTTATATAAAGGAGAAACTTTAGCTATTGTTGGTGAGAGTGGTTGTGGCAAATCAGCTACTTCAAAAACAATTATGGGCTTACTGGCTGATAATGCAAAGATTGTTGGTGGTGAAATCCTTTATAAAGGAGAAAATATTTTAGGTTTAAAAGAAAATGAAATTTCTAAGTTTAGAGGTCAAGATTTGGCAATGATTTTCCAAGATCCTATGACATCTTTGGATCCAGTTATGAAAGTAGGAAAACAAATAACTGAATCTTTAATGCTTAATTTAAAATTATCAAAAGCTGCGGCTAAAGAGCGGGCTATTGAATTGATTTCAAAAGTAGGAATTGATAATCCAGAAAAACGTTTTGAACAATATCCTCATCAGTTTTCAGGGGGTATGCGTCAGAGAATTGTTATTGCGATTGCTTTATGTTGTAATCCTAATATTTTAATTTGTGATGAGCCTACTACTGCACTAGATGTAACTACTCAATCACAAATTCTAGAGTTGATTAAAGACTTACAAGTGGAATTTGGTGTTTCTGTTATTTTTATTACTCATGATTTAGGGGTTGTTGCTAATATGAGTGATAGAGTGGCGGTTATGTATGCTGGCAGAATTGTTGAAATTGGTAGTGTTGATGAGGTTTACTACAATCCTCAACATCCTTATACTTGGGGCTTATTAGCTTCAATACCAGCTTTTCAATCTAAGGATACTAAGTTATATGCGATTCCAGGTGCGCCACCACAAATGATTAATCCACCTAAGGGTGATGCTTTTGCAGCTCGTAATGAGTATGCAATGAAGATTGACTTTGAAGAGCAGCCACCAATGTTTAAAGTGAGTGATACCCATAGTGCTGCTACTTGGTTATTACATCCTAATGCACCTAAAACCAAACGCCCAATACAATTACAAAAGCGCTTGGATGAGCTAAAGGGAAAGGGAGTCTTGTAATATGAAAAAGTCAATTTTATTAAAAGTAGAAAACTTAAAACAGTATTTCAAATTAGACAAACACTCTAAAGTAAAGGCAGTTGATGATATTAGTTTTGAAATTTATGAAGGTGAAACTTTTGGTTTAGTTGGTGAGAGTGGTAGTGGTAAAACTACAACTGGTCGCTCTATTATTAGATTATATGATATTACCGGTGGTAATATTGAGTTTGAGGGTAAATGTATTAGTGGCGAAATTGATGTTGAAACTAAGAACTTTATTAATAAAGAAATGCAGATGATTTTCCAAGATCCAATGGCTTGTCTTAATCCACGTATGACAGTTAGAGATATTATTGCTGAGGGATTAGATATTCATAAGTTATATTCTGATAAGAAACAACGTTTAGAAATGGTTTATAATATTATGGAAAAAGTTGGTTTGTCTAAGGAGCATGCTGCTCGTTATCCTCATGAATTCTCAGGTGGACAAAGACAAAGGATTGGTATTGCTAGAGCTTTAGTTTTAAATCCTAAGTTAATTATTTGTGATGAGCCAATTTCGGCATTAGATGTATCTATTCAATCACAAGTTGTTAATCTACTAAAAGCTTTACAAGAAGAATTGAAGTTAACTTATTTATTTATTGCCCATGATTTATCAATGGTAAGATATATTTCTGATCGAATTGCGGTGATGCATAAAGGAAAAATAGTAGAATTAGCTAATGCTGAGGAATTATATAATAATCCTCTGCATCCTTACACCAAATCATTAATGTCGGCAATACCAGAGCCTGATCCTAATAGTGAGCGTAGTAGAAAGAGAATCATTTATGACCCTAGTATTCATGATTACTCTAAGTCTGCGGCTAGTATGCAAGAGATTAAAAAAGGTCATTTTATTTATGCTAATGCTGAGGAAATAATTGAATATAAAAAAGAGATTTAGGTTAAAGCCTAAGTCTTTTTCTTTAACTTAGCTTAATTATAATATCCCTGCTAAAGCTTGTTATTTAACTAGCATTATATTGTGAAATATGCTAAAATATTATCATGATTAAGAAAGTACCTAAGGCTACCTTAAGACGCTACCCTATTTATCTTAAAGCTCTAAGAGAAAGATTATCTCAAGGAGATAAAAAGATTAGTTCTTTTGAATTATCAAAAATGACTAATGTTAAAGCAGCTACTATTAGAAGAGACTTCACATTTATTAGCACTCATGGCAGACAAGGCTTTGGTTATGATGTTGCTGAGTTAATCGAGTTATTTTCTAGTAAATTAGGTAAAAACTTTGATACCAAAATTATTATGATTGGAATGGGTAATTTAGGAAAAGCCCTTAGTAATTATAATGCTTGGGAGTATGGTGTTGGCGATATTGGTTGTGCTTTTGATATTGCCCCTGAGCAAGTCTTCAATTCTAAGATACCAGTTTATCATTTAGATGATTTGGAAGAGAAAATACCAACTAATTGTACAGTGGCTATTCTAACTGGTAGTAAGAACTTACAGAATACCGTTGATCGCTTGATTTTATGTGGTATTAAAGGTATAATTGACTGTACACATCAGCACTTTACTGTGCCTGATGATATTAAAGTAAAATATGTAGATGTTGTTTCAATGATTCAAGAAATTGTCTTTGAGACAAATATGACTAAGAACTAAGAGCAACTTAGGAAGTAGCTTAAGCGAGTCTAGAGTGGTGGAAGCTAGATGCTATGATAAGTATTGTAACACTTAGGGAGTTAAGTGGGAGAAATTAAGTAGACCACTTTGGGTGATTTCATTATTAATCAATAAGTACAAAATTGGATGGTACCGCGTAACTAACGCTCCTTTAAAGGGCGTTTTTTTATATTAGGAGGAAAACTTATGAAAACAATAAAAGAATTACATGATTTGACTAGCCAGCAATTGCAAGAATTAAAAACTTTAACTTTATTAGGTTGGGTGAAAACTAACAGAAATAATGGTTCTATTGGCTTTATTGAATTAACGGATGGGACTTGTTTTAAGTCAATACAATTAGTCTATGATAAAGAGCTTTCTAATTTTGATGATATTAGTAAATATTTAACTGGCTGTGCGGTATCAATAAAGGGTGATGTTGTCTTAACGCCAAATGCCAAACAAGACTTTGAAATTAAAGTTAGTGAGGTAGTATTGTTGGGGTCTTGTGATAATGAGTATCCCTTACAAAAGAAAAGACATAGTTTTGAATATCTCAGAGAATTATCTCACTTACGAGTAAGAACTAATACTTTTCAGGCAGTCTTTAGAGTAAGATCGGTATTATCAATGGCAATTCATCAGTTCTTTTACCAGAATAATTTTCTTTACTTACACGCTCCTATTATTACAGCTAATGATGCTGAGGGAGCTGGTGAGTCTTTTATCGTTACTAATCGTAGTGATGCTAAGTATGATGATGATTTCTTTGGTAAGAAAGCTTCATTATCAGTATCGGGTCAATTACATGCTGAAGCTTTTGCCTTAGCTTTTAATAAAGTATATACTTTTGGTCCAACATTTAGAGCTGAGAAAAGTAATACTTCAAGACATGCTGCTGAATTTTGGATGATAGAGCCAGAAATGGCCTTTACTGACTTAAAAGGTGATATGAGTATTATCGAGTCATTAATTAAATATGTCATTGAATATGTCTTAAAAGAGTGTCCAGATGAGATGCAATTCTTTAATAACTTCATTGAAAAAGGCTTAATAGAACGTTTAGAAAAAATCATTAACAGTGATTTTAAAATTATGAGCTACACTGAAGCAGTAGAAATCCTTCAACAAGCCAAAGTTAAATTTGAATATCCAGTCAAATGGGGCACAGATTTACAAAGTGAGCATGAAAGATATATTTGTGAGGAAGTGATTAATGGACCAGTTTTCTTAATTGACTATCCTAAAGAAATTAAGGCGTTCTACATGCGTCAAAATGCTGATGGTAAAACAGTAGCAGCCTGTGATTTATTAGTACCTAAGATTGGCGAAATAGTCGGAGGTAGCCAAAGAGAAGAAAGAATCGATATCCTTAGAGCTAAAATGCAAGAGTGTCATATTGAAGAAGAAGCTCTAGCTTGGTATTTAGATTTGCGAAAATATGGCGGAGTAGAACACTCAGGCTTTGGCGTTGGTTTTGAAAGATTATTAATGTATATTACTGGCATGAGTAATATCAAAGATGTTTTACCTTTTGCCAGATCTTTTAATAATTTAAAATATTAAAGAAAGTACCACTATTTTGAAGTGGTACTTTGTAGTTTATTAATTATAAAAAACTAAACTTAAGACTATACTGATTGCTAGTAAGATAAAACCTATTATCAGTAAACTATAGTTTTGTTTCTTACGCATGGCCTCTTGATATATTTTATAGTTATAGAAACTATCGTATCTTGTCTTTTCTTCTTCATTTAATTCTTCAAAAGAACCTTTATTTTTAAGCTTTCTTGCAATTTTACCAAAGCTATAACCCATCGCATCAAAATAACCATCTCGTGATAGATAGCTAAATAAACCATAAGCGATAGTAAAAATAGCAAATAAGCTTAAACCATTAATAAACTGCAGTAATTTATCACTAAAAAATAAAGCAAAAATTGCAGAAGTTATAAAAGCAGTAATAATAAAAAAACCTGATTTTTTAAAGTTTTCTTTCACTTGTCACTCCTTATTAAAATACTCTAAAGTTATTAAAACTAAAGATATTATCATCTTTTTCTATTTTAACAAATTATCCAGAATTTAGATAGGTATATAAAAACACAAATACCAACAGGAAGCAGTTTTTTATGTATATTTGAGTACAGGGTTGTGTATTTTATTAAGTTTAGACGGGCGATTATGATTATTCAGGTTCTTTGGTTGGTGAGAAAATATTGTTTAGCAGTAATTAGTTGATTTATAATCGAGGGAAACAAAGTAAGAGAGCTTGATGTGATTTTGAGGGTATAATAATATAAAAATTAACAAATTAGATAATAAAAAAAGGAAAGTGATTAACTAACAAATAATGATAATTTATTGCGATGTATTTAGGATAGATGAAAACTATAATCTTTAAAATTATAAAGATAATCTATCCTTTTAATTTCCAAATTTTAGAATCTTTTATTTTTATCTTAAATATTATTTAAAGTAAGTAGAGAATAAATCATTTTCAGATAATTAGCAGAAAAATTATTTAAACAAGAGCGATTATTACTAGGTTTAAAGCATTTGACTTATTAAAAATATAGGAGTATCATAAATTAGTATTATCTGAAAAAAAGAAAGGGAAGAGCAAATGAATAAGTATATAGCTGAGCTAATTGAAATTGATGCTGATAATAAAAACAGAGTAAAAGCAGCTGAAGAAAAAGGTGATAATATCTTCAAAAGCATTAAAGAAGATGAAGAAAAATTAAGTGATAGGCTATGGAAAGATGCGAATTCTCAAGTAGAAAAAATTAAAAAAAATAAACAAGCAAAACTAGCTAAAGAGTTAGGTGATATTGATACCAGAATTAAAAAGACAAAAGCTAATATTGATCAACAAGCAAATGAGCATTATCAAACTTGGCTAAATGATTTATTTAAAAAGGTAATTGAGTAATGAGAGCTAATGAGGCAGCACTAAGCGCAAAGATAAAAGCTAAGTTCTCTAAACATCTCAGTGCTAAGGATTACCAAAATTTATTAGCAAAACAGAGTGTTTCCGAAGTTGCCGACTACTTAAGGAATTCTACCTATTATGGTGAGTACTTTAGTAATATCAGTAGTGACAATATTAGAAGAGGGAAATTAGAATCTATCTTGAGGGATTCTGTTTTTTTACGTTATCAACAATTATTGAAATTTGCACCTAATAAAAAACAAGATTTCTTTAAATATCAAATCATATTGAATGAGTGTAAAACTATTGTGAGAATGTTTACGATGATGAAAGGGAAAAATCGACCTGATGATTTGGAATTTGCCACATATCATTTAAGTAAATTATCTAAGATTAATTATTACGCTCTTTTACAAGCCAATAATATTGAAGAGTTTATGGGTGGCTTAGTTGGAACCCCTTATTATAAAGTACTAATGGATTTTTCAGCTCAAGCAGTAGATAAAATCAATTATACTAATTTAGAGAACGCTTTAAATAAGTATTACTATACTGAAGTTAAACAATTAGTCGATAAGTTTTTTGTTAAAAGTGAGCAAGAAGATATCAATAAAGTCTTTAATTGTCATATTGAAATTGAGAATTTAACTAGAGTTTATCGACTCAAAAAAAGCTTTAAATATGATAATAGTTATATCAAATCAATTTTGACTCCTTATTATTCTCTGATTAATCAAAAGCGGTTAGATCAATTTATTGATAATTTAAATGCTGATGAGTTTGTCAATGAGCTAAGGCGTACTGCTTACACTAAATATATACCAAAGCAGCCCTTTGTTCATATCGAAAATTATATGGAAAGAATGTTGTATAATGTTAGTAGGCATTATCTGAGTTTTTCTTCCTCAGCAGCGGTTGCTTTGGTTTGTTATTCAGAATTAGTGGAGATTGAAATTCAAAATATTATTGAAATAATAGAAGGAATTAGATATAAAACTCCAGAAGAAGAGATTAAGGCTCTTCTAATACATTAAGGGGAGGTATTATGGCAATTGTAAAAATGCAGATGGTTAAATTGACCTCAAGTAAAGAACACTTTGAAGAAATTTTAGAACCACTTATTAATTTAAACTATTTCCAAGCAGAATTGGCAAGTAATGTTATTAGTGCTAAAGAGCAGGGAGAATTAGTTCAACCAAATCGTAAGATTTTACAAGCAAGGCAATTTTTCACTACGGTTTCTTCAGTATTTGAATTAGATGAGCAACCTTGGGATGGTAAAGAATACTCTGAGGAAGAAATTGAAAATCTAATGCAAACAGTTTCTGAAGAATATAAAACTATTACTGATCAAATTAATGAGTTTGGTGAATTAACGAAAGATGATAAAATCGCTTTAGAAGTATTAAGAGAATATGATATTACTGCTTTAAATAATTTAGATTATTGTCATTTATATTTTGGGAAAATTCCTAATAAAATGGGAAAAAAACTTGAGACTAGTGATGTTGATTCAATGATTTATGATATACTTCATACTTGTAAAGAATATCAGTACCTACTATGTGTAACAGGTGATCGCTATGAGGTTAGAGCTGAGAATTTGATGAGTGAGTTGAGCTTTGAAAATATTGCGATTCCCGAAATTGATGATCGGACTATTGTTGATGCTTATCATGATTTATTACAATCAGTTTATGGTTTTGTTAAACAGCGAGCTGAAATTATGGATTTGTATGAATATTTGGTTTTACAAGATAATAGCTATACTTTGGTTGGTTATGTGGAAAAATCTCATTTGGCTGAATTTAAGGACAAATATCAAGCTCATCATGAGGTTGTGATTGAAGAAATTGATGATTTTCTCAGTACTGGTTTGACTTTACCAACAAAATTAAAGAATAATTGGTTTGTTAAGCCTTTTGAAAATTTCATTTATATGTATGGAGTACCTAATTATATTGATTTTGATCCCTCAGCTTTATTAGCCTTTACTTACTCTATTTTATTTGGGATGATGTTTGGCGATATTGGTCAAGGTTTAGTTATGAGCTTAATTGGCTTTCTTTGGTATAAAAAGTCTGGTAATAATATTGGGGCAATCATCGCTAGAATTGGTATTTTCTCGGCTTTCTTTGGTTTCATTTATGGTTCGATATTTGGTATTGAGGGCTTATTAGATTCTTTTTGGGCAAATTTGGGTATTAATTTCTTACCAATTCATGTAATGAATCCTGATAATACGATTTTCTTGTTGTTGGCTGCTTGTGCTATTGGGGGCTTCTTAATTATTGTTTCTATTTGTACTAATGCTTATTTAAATTTAAAGCGAAAGAATTATTTGAATTTTTGGTTTTCTTCTAATGGAGTAGCGGGTTTATTATTTTATGGTGGTATTTTATTTTTAGTGGTTACAAGTGTTGCTTTAGGTATGAGCACTGTTAACATCTTTAGCATCTTATTGATTATTGTCTTGCCACTTTTAATGATGGTATTTGGTCGACCTTTCTATAACTTTATTAAGCAGAGACCATTATTGGAAGATAATTCTGAGGTAGTTATAGAATCTAAGGAAGAGGAGTTTAAACATCGATATAGTGATTTAAAGAAAGAGGATTTAATTGCTTTAGATAAGCTTAATAATTATGATTTTAACGCTTTGGGTCAATTAGGGTATACTGAGAGATTTTTGGTGAGGTTACCATTTGATTTTGCCAAACAATTAGAGAAAATGAATTTAGATTATTTAGTTTATGAAGTTTTAAATAAAAATGAGGATTATTATTGGATCTTGGTTATGTCTAATCAAGAGAAGAAAAAAGAGGCTAAAAATTTAATGCGCTCTTTATATATGGAACCTATTGACTTTCCTGCTTTGGAGGATGGTGCTTCAGCTGAGGAGTTTAGTAGGCAATTGGCAGCTTTAGTTAATAAAACTGAAGTTGTACCTGCAGTTAAGAAGAATAAGATGATGGCTCATAGTTGGAGCGAGTATCTGATTGAAAATTTCTTTGAACTGTTTGAAATTATATTATCCTTTTTAACCAACACCTTATCATTTCTCAGGGTAGCAGGCTTTGTGTTGTCTCATGCTGGGATGATGTTGGTAGTGATGACTTTAAGAGAAATGGCGGGTAATCTAGATATTATTGTCTTGATTTTCGGTAACTTATTTGTCATGGGGTTAGAAGGTTTAATAGTTGGTATTCAAACTTTAAGGTTAGAGTACTACGAAATGTTTTCAAGATACTTTGTGTCGGGCGGTAAAACGTTCAAAGCAATCTCAGAAAGAGAATAGGAGGAATTATTATGAGTTTAATGAATTTATTTTTACCTTTATTGGCAGTGATTTTATTAATGGCACCACTTTATTTTGTGGCTACTAAAAAGGCGTCAATTAAACAAAAGAAAGTTAGATTATTTTTACAAATTGGTACTTTCTTTGCGGTGTTCTTATTTATGATGGTAATCCATGTTAATGACATTGCAGTTTCTGCTGAGGAGAGTCGTGGTACTGCCACAGCTATAACAGGAACATTAGCACAAGGTTTAGGTTTTCTAGCAGCTGCACTTTGTA
>JBKDZL010000043.1:0-22807 GCA_047971145.1 Erysipelotrichaceae bacterium | reverse complement strand
ATTATTTTTAAAGCAACCATTTCTTTAGCTTTAACATCGACTCTAAAGCTAGCTTTAAAGCCATGATATGTAACTAAAATATTTTTGATACCCTCAGTATAGTCAAATCCTGTAATACTATAATCCAAAACTTCCATACTAGTATCATTATTAAAATCAGCTAGTACTACCATGCCTAGTGGGTTAAACTCTTCTTGTTCTAAATATTCCAATTTTTCCGGAAGTTTGGCAATACTAATGCCAGAGACTTTTTTTGCCACCACTAAAATTTTAAAGCCAACAGTTAAATTCAAGTATTTAACATTAACTAATTGTTCAGCCAACTCAGATGTTAAAGCTGAAACTTGATAGTCATGAATAATAATAGTTTGATCATTAGAATAGCGCCCCTGCACTACTAAACCTTTTAATTCTAAAGCTTCACCTTCTAAGTAAATTCTTTTAATTGGATAACTAATAATTTCTAAGTCGATTAATTCTTTTTCTTTAACCTTGATACTAAGACGCTCAACAAAATTATCATAATGAACTTTAATAATCTTGTTACCGGCACTGCTATCAAAACCACTGATTTTATAATTATAAACTCTATTTTGATCACCATTATCATATTTAGCGATGACAATTAAATTCTCATGTTCTAAAGCTTGTCCTTCAATCAATTCCTTAAAATCTTTGCTAAGAGTTACCGCAATACTAACAACGGATTTCATAAGTACTTCAACCTTAAAAATAGCTATTTTATCTTGATATTCCAAAAATATTGTATTACTGCCTGCTTGTCCAGTATAACCTTTAACATTATAATCAGTAATGATTTCATAGTAATTATTTCGATAATAAGCTCGAAGTTCTAAGCCAGTCAAATCAAGATTTTCATTTTCAAAATAAGTTAATTTACTAGGTAATTTTTCCAGTTTTAATGATTTAATAGATTTCTTGATTACACTAATATTAAAACTGGTAGTAAAGTTTAAATAACGAACAAAAATCTCTTGGTTGCCCACTTCATTTTTAAAATCACTAATATGATCATAGCTGACTAATTCACTAGTATTGTTGTTGTAGTAGATTGTAAGTTGTAAGCCCAAATCCGAAAATTCTTCATATTCTTCATATTGTAACTTGTAAGGTAGCCTGGTTATTTTAAAACTGATAATACTTTTTTCTAATACTTCTACTTGAAAATTTTCACTAAAATTCAAATACTCTACTCGCATATTTTTAAGTCCAGCTTGATTATCAAAACCTTTTATAGAATAATCAAAAATATCAACACTAGTTTGATCGTTGTAAATGGCTTTAACTTTTAAACCATTGGCAATAAACTCTTCACCCTCAATATAGACATGCTTATCAGGCATATGATCAATTGTTAATTTGGCAATTGCCTTGGGCTCAATATTAATGTAGTAAACTTCAAACTTACTACCATAACGTACCTTAACAGGAATATCACCAGGATAATTCATATCTGCATATACTTGATAATCACTCACAATTTCTTGAGTGTCATTATTATAAATTGCCAATAGCTCTAAGCCAGAGGTATCTAGATTCTCATTTTGCACATATTGTAACTTAGTAGGGTAATGCAATATTTTAATTTTAACTAAGCTACGCTTAACAATCTCCACATTAATATAATCAATTTCATTTAAATATGATATTTCTAAAGATTTATTACCTACTTGATAATCATAGCCGGAAATTAGATAATCTGTAACTTCCATTTTGGTATCATTGTCAAAATAAGCCATTACTTCAATAGCTTTACGATCAAATTCTTGATTTTCAATTAGTGTAATTGCACCATTACTAAGACTTGCCTTAATACTAACTAGTTTTTTTGCTCGAACTTCGACTTCAAAGCTAGTTTTTAAGCTGCCATAGACGACATTAATATTTTTTAAACCTGGGGCACCATCATAACCTGTCACCAAATAATCTTCAATTAATTCTTCTGTATCATTAGCATACTTAGCCAAGACTTTTAAGCCCAATAAATCCAACTCTTCATTCTCCAAATATTCCTTTTTGACAACAGGACTAACAATGGCTAACTCTACTAACTGCCGAGAAATAACTTTTACATTAAAACTAACTACTCTACTTAGGTATTCAACATAAATTTCTTTAGTACCTAATGTATTAGTATATCCAGTTAAATTATAGTCTAAAAGCTCTAAGACCGTATTATTATCATAGTGAGCCAGCACTACTAAGCCACTACTATCAAAAGAATCTTGTAATTGATAGACAAGCTTATTAGGCAGAGCCTGAATTGTTAGATAACTAAGACTCTTTGGTAGTACTTTAACTTCAAAACTAATATTTTGATGGTAATAATGTAGTGTAACCTTTAATCTTTCTTGATTTCTTGGAGTAATAGTATAACTATAATCAGAGATTTTCTCACTACTGCCATCAGAGTAATTTGCCATCAACTCTAAACCACTAAAATCAACATCTAAACCTTCAATTACCTCTAAATTATTAGGATAGCGCTCTATACTAATATCCACTAAAAATCCTTTATCACTGCCCTTATGAATCAGTAATAAATTATCACTTACTATCTCATTAGCTGCAGCTGAGATTAATTTCACTTTATATAAACCCTCTTTAATTCCTGTGGTTTCAAGTAACTCTTTACCATCAATATTTAAACTACCATTATTAACTTCTTGTGATTTAATATAATAATCCTCGACAAGATAGTAATCTTGATGAATCGGCTCAAAGACTAACTTTTCTAAATCATTAATTAAAAAAGCGATATTATTAACCATTAAAGAGCCATCAACTAGCTGCTTAAATTGTAATTTTTCTTCATTATTAAAAACATTAGTACTAAAATGCCAAACTAAACTTTTACTTAAATAATTTTGAGCTTTAATAGTGATACTGATATTACTATTACTATAAATTAATTTTTTTAAATTAATTCTATCAATGACGATACTATTATCTTTAAAGAGCAAATCTTGAGTAGTTAGCTCTCCTAAATAATAACCATCTACTTTAGTTAAATCTTCAAACTTTATACTTGTTACTTTATTTAACCAATCGCTATTTTCGCTAGTAATAACTAAAGAACCATCATTATTTTGTGTAATATTAACATAATCCCAAATAATTCTATTGCTGTAAAAACTCTTACCTCTGACAATAGTATCCTCAAAACTAAAAGCACAAATAATTACATTGATATCGCCATAGCCAATACCACAAGAAGTCAGCTCAGACTGGGCAATGCTAAGAGTAGTTGCGCTAACATCTACCTTTATTTTCTTCAGATCAATAAAAGTAACACTACCACGATATTCCGTATTGATTACAATCATTTTTTCAACATTGTGTAAATAACCTGTTTTAGCACTTGTTAAAATCAAATCACCATTAGTATCAATTTTCACACTTAATAAAAATGGAGCTGGCAATAAAACATCAATATTACTACTTAACCAAACCGCTCCCTGATGCAAAACTCTACCATTGTTAGAAATTAATCTAATTGGATAATAATCAGAAGCTAATGCAGCCAAATGTTCACTCAATAAAGCAAAACTCAAAGTTAATTTATTATGAGTAAAAACAATACCTTCATTAGGGTCTTTTAAAGAAATACGGATCTGTTCATGATAACCGAAATGATCAATACTCAACTCTAATAATGCTAATTGCTCAAACCAATCAGTATTATTACACTCAATTACTAAGTGCCTTTGATTATCTTGATAAACTCCAGCTTCGGCAGAAAAACTTTTTAAATTACTTCCGACTTTAACCTTACTAGGAAAATGATAAGCTTGATAACCATCAACATATAAAAGAATTTTATAGCTACCAGCTACAATATTATAGTTATATAAATAATTAGCACTAAACTTATAACCATCAACTAAAAATTCACAACCCACCTCTTTTTTAATAACTATTTCATTAATATCATTATTTTTAATAAATTGAATTTTAACTAGCCCTTCAATAATATCTGCATCATCACTCAATAAAAATAAATTATTCTCTTCATCTGAGTCAATTGTTAGAGTAAAATTTCCACTCAGCAACTTCAAATGTTGATTAAAATTCCAATCAGATTTTTGATAAACTTGATAACCATCAGCATAAATTAATAATTTGTAAACTTGCTCACTAATTATTTTATTAGCTAACTCAGTATCACTAATCACAATGCTATCATTATTGAAATTAAAATCTACAGCAATTTCTGAAAATTCAGTTGGTGCTAAAGTCACTTTTTTAATGTTCTTCAACCACACTAAATCATCACTATTAATCACTAAATCACTATTTTCTTTTTTAAAAAACACACTGTAATAATCCACTTTCGCAATATCTAAAATCAATTCTTTTTTGATAAAGTAATTTTGTTGTTTTTGATAATTTAGTAATTCTATTAAATAAACATCATTACTCAAATGACTAAAAACTTCTTGTTTAATAAGAATACTTTGTTGAGAAATAGTAACTTGTTCACTTTGTTGCAGCCAATCAAAACTAAATACTAATTGCTGATCCAAATCAAAGATATTTAAACCGAAACAGCTATGTAACCATTGTTTATCACTACAACTAATCGCTAAATTATCATTAATAAAAGTATAATCTACATCACTATAGCTTGCCAACTCTCTACCGCACTTAATTAAAAAATAATCACTAGTATAATCAACAAAACCTCGAGATTTAATTATCAAATAATACTCGGCATCCACCAAATCCTTAAAAAGATCTGTGAACTCTTGATGATTAATAATCAGGGCATCATCAACCACACTAAAGCTACTAATTGCCAGATCAACTAAAATTTGTTGGCGATTATAAAAAGCTATTTCATAGATATTATTGAGCCATTTCTGATTAGCGCAACTAATACTAAAAGCATCAACTTGCTTAATTATAACTTCTTGATCATTAACTATTGCCCCTTTTATCATCTTAAAATCAGTAGTAATAACTTGACAAGAGAATTGTAATTTCAACTGATAATCACCAATAGGTAAAGCCATACTTAATATTAATAAATAATGAGGGATAATTATTTTTTTATCTCTGATTATGATATCAGGAAAAGCTTCAATTAATAATGATTTTTGATATTCAGCATTAGCTAAGCTAACACTCTCTAAAGTAGGAAATTTATCAGCCAAGGAAATGATTTCTAAATCACCAAAATTATTTTGTAAAACTTTAAGATTAAGTTGTGGGGTCACAACATTTACAACAAGCTCAACCTCTTCTTTGCCAATTTTAACAAGTGCTAAATATTCACCATTAGTTAAATTCGAAAAAGAAGCCCTGAGAACATTATCAGAGATTACTTCAAATTTTTGAGCTGAATATTTCTTTTTTTCCTTAGTTAAAATTATTGAGCTAATTTTAGTCAATAATTTTTTACTATCAAATTGGAAATCAACACTATTTGTGCTAGTGCTAATTATTTTTATTTGTCGTTTATGTTGGTTTTTTTTCATCCACCTAATCTCAATTTCTTATTTACTAACTTCTTTTTTACTAGTATCTTTGTTGGTGTCTTTATTGTTAGTATTTTTTTTACTTACTGCAATTTCTGAACTATCATCAAAAATTGTGATACTACCATTTAATTTAGCTCCTGTTTTAATATTAATTAAAGAGGCAGTAATATCTCCATCACAAACCGCACTAACATCTAAAGTTGCTAATTTATTAATATCTAAATTACCTTGTATTGTACCTGCCAAGGTTAACTCACCAGCAACAATATCACCAACTAAAACTGTTTTTTCTGCTAAGGTAGCACTATCACTTACTTCAACATTACCAGTAACATTACCACTTAATAAAGAAAAGCTGGCACCAACAATGTTACCCTCGACTCTACCACTTACAAAAATACCCTTACTAGTTTTGACTTCACCCTTTACTTCTCCAAAGATATAAATATCACTCTCACTAGTAACTCCACCATTAATTACAGTGTTACTTGTAATTACTACTTCCTCATTTTTCTTTTGATAATTTTGTGCTTCCATGTCTTCCTCCCACAAAGTGTCATAATACTTTATTTTATAATAAAATTCCTAATCTTTCAATCTTTTACTTAGCTGCTAACATCTTTTTTCTGCAAACTTATCAACTCTAATTTATCAAGCAAATCTTTAAATCTAATACCATTCCAATAAAAATTTTTTAAACATTGCTCTAAACTATCGAAAGCTACATAATCGATCTTATCTTCTATAGATAAACATAATTTATTGTTTCTAATCATCAGACGTCTAGCAACACCTTGATATTCTACTATTACATCGATATCTTTACTAACATATTTTATTAAATCTAAATTACTATTATACTTTATTTTACTCATAGGGTAATCACCTCTTTATTAATTTGGGGGTAATACTGATATTTAATACTATTATTACCAACCAAATAAATTGTTTTTAAATCAAGTTTTCTATTATTTATTAATATTCGATCCAAATCAGTATAATAACTAATATCTTTACTACCATTATGAATAAGTGCTATTAGCTCTGAGTTGAAATTCTTAATCGTCTGTTGTAGGTAGTATAATCTAATATCATCAACATTTTTTCGGGTATAAGGACTTAAAAAATAACCGGATTTACTATTATAAAATATTAAGGCAAAGATGTGATCAGCATTAAGATTAGCCTTTAAATAATTAGTACTATCAATTAATAGATCTTCAAGTTTTTCATAATAATATTTCATAATTATATTTTACCAAATTTATAGTGATATTCCAAAAACTTATTAGCTGAAAAATCTCGAAGTTTTATTTTATTTTCTAATTCACTAATTAGTTGATCAAAGCTTAACTCTAAGTAATTGTCAACTATCTCTTTGAAGATTTCACACTTTACTAAACCAATAATTTCACAACCAATTACCTCTACTTGTAACTCACTAGCTAATTTGATTACTTTTTGATAAACTTCCCACAATGAAGTAATATTATAGTCAATGATATTAATGCTAACTTGATAAATACCTTGATACTTCGCACTTTGAGCTTGAATAGCTTTTAAGCCTCCACTACTCTCTCGAATCCCTTTGGAAATTATATCAGTGATATTTTTATCTTGGGTATTAATATCGATGTTGTATGCAACTAATATTGGTCTTGAGCCAATAACACTTACTCCTAATTTTTCATTAAGAAAATCACCATAATCTAATTGCCACTCTTTTTGCTGGATTTTATACTTTAAATTATTAAATCCACCTTTGCGAATCTCGGGTAATTTCACTCTATTAGCAGCACTAGCGGCATAACTGTATAAATAACTACTAACACCAACTTCACTCAACACTCTTTGAGCTAAAATTTTTGCATACTCAACACATTTATCAATATTGATATTGGCAATTGGTATTAAGGGTATCACATCAATTGCGCCAATAAAGGGGTGCTCACCTTGATGATTTCTTAAATCAATATGCTCACTAACACAATGAAAACTCTTAATTATTGCCTCAATAATTGCGGTTGGCTCACCTAATAGAGAAACCACAGTTCGATTATAATCATCATCAGACTCCACACCCATTAAGATAATATTATCTTCTTCTTGAAAAGGCTTAACAATAGCTTTGAGTACTTCAGTATTATTACCAATGGAATAATTAGGTACACATTCAATAATTTCTGCAAGACAATTTACCATATATGTATTATACTATAGATAGACTACAAAGGGGGATAAACCAATGATAAAGTACTATTTCACTGAAAATAATAGAATAATCGAAGCTGACAGTTTTAAGCCTGGCTGCTGGATTAATGTGGTGGACCCTAGTGATGCGGAAGTAAAGCACATAGTTGAAAGCTTTGATCTATTAGCTGATTATGTTAGAGCTTCACTGGATGAGGAAGAATCATCACGTGTAGAAAAAGAAGAGCGAGATACCCTGATTTTAATTGATACTCCAATTATGGCTAAAAATGAAGAGAACAATACCTACTACACTATACCACTAGGTATTATTTACTGTGATGAGTGTGTTATTACTATCTCTACTAAACCAGTTCCAGCCTTAGCAGATATTTATCAAAATAAAGTTAGAGATTGTAATACTAACTTTAAAACTAATTTCATTTTTAAAATTATGTTAAGAGTTGCGGCTAACTTCTTATTGGACTTAAAACAAATTGATCGCACTAGTAATCAAATTGAGAAAAAACTAAGAGAATCAATGAAAAACACCAATTTGATTCAATTATTAGAAATTAATAAATCTTTAGTTTATTTTTCTACTGCCCTTAAAAGTAATACTATCACCCTTAGAAAAGTTTCAGGTGGTAGATATATTAAATTATATGAAGAAGATCAAGAACTATTAGATGATGTCTTGATTGAATTCAATCAGGCTGAAGAAATGACCAGCATTTATTTAAATATCCTCTCAGGTACCATGGATGCCTTTGCCTCTATTATTTCTAATAACTTGAATATTGTCATGAAAAGATTAGCTTCAATCACCATTATTATCGGGGTACCAACTGTTATCACTGGAGCTTATGGAATGAATGTTCCTGATTTACCATTTTCATTTTTCTGGTTTCCCATGGCAGTTTGTATGATTTCTATGTTGGCCGTTAGTTTACTATTATGGAGAAAAGATTTATTTTAATAAAAAACAAACCTTAAGCAATTATGCCTTAAGGTTTACTTTTTCAATAACGCCTTATATTCGCTAGGAGTCATTTTGGCATCATAATATAAAGACTTGCGCAAAGATTTGATATTAGGGAAGCCTGCTTCAATAGCCACTTCTAAAATACTTTTATTAGTAGAACTTAACATTTTTAAAGCCGCTTGTAATCTTCTATTCTGCAAATAATGCCAACAAGATATACCTAAGAATTCTTTAAAATTACGAGAAAAATAACTTAGCGAATAACCTGATTGCTCCGCAATTTCCGCCACACTAATATTATATTGATAATTTTCCTCAATATAGTGCAAAGAAGCTTCTAAGACCATTACTAAACTGCTGGAATAATTAGGGTTGTGATGTTTTTTACCAAAATATTCTAATAACGAGTACTTCAAGCTAAACAAAATACTATTTAATTGTAGGGTGTAGTGTTGTTTTTTTTCTAAATAAATTTTCTCACAATGTTCAATCAAATGAATTGTTTCCACCTTTAATTGGCTATCAAGTTTATTTATCGTCGTATTTAAATCAATATCAAAAGATTGGCGATCATAAAAAAGTTTTTTAAATTGAATCATTACAACATCATTAGGCTCATTACTGCGAGTCTCATGGGGTATATTACTATTGATATAAATCAAGTCCCCTTTTTTCATAATAAATTGTGCTTCTTTAATTCTAACCTCTAAACTACCACCTCGACAATACAAAAGTTCAGTACTATTATGCCAGTGCATGCTAAAAAAACGTAAAGAAGCATCGTTTTTAAACGATACTATCCTTACTTGAGTTTCTTGATCTACATTTATTGCTTCATACTTTAGCATATAACCTCATTATAATAATTTAATTATAACATGGTTTTCTAAATCATTAGAGCAATTGCTAATACTAACTGTGAATGTCCCTGGCTCACTATTGTAATCTAATTCATTATTATAAAACTTTAAATCTTCAATCTCTAATTTAAATTCAACGGTTTTAGACTGCCAAGCTGCCATTTGAACTCTTTGAGTAGCTTTAAGCTCAGATATTGGACGAGAAATACTAGCAACATCATCTTTAATATATAATTGTACTACCTCACAACCCTCAATATCACTATTATTAGTGATAGTTGCACTTATTATTGGCAAACTATCTTTAGTGAATTCATATTTGTTGCTTTTTATATTAGTGATTTCAAAATTACTATAATTTAAACCATAACCAAATGGGTATAATGGAGCATTACTACAATCTAGATATCTTGAGGTAAAGCGATAAGCAACATCATCTGCAATAATAGGTCTACCTGATCTATATGTAGCATAATGAATTGGTATTTGTCCCATATTTTTAGGGAAAGTCATTGATAATTTACCACTAGGATTGCACTCACCGACCAAAATTTCCGCATTGGCAATATTGCCATAAGTTCCAGGAAACCAAGTATAGAGAATCGCCGCAAAATATTCTTCAATATCACTTAAAAGTAGCGGTCTACCAGCATAGATAAGAGCTACCATTGGTTTATTTAATTTTGCTAATTTTTTAATCAAATTTCTTTGAGGTTGACTCAACCTTAAATCAGTTTTAGAAGCTGCCTCTCCACTCTCCATCATCGACTCCCCAATTGCTAAGACAATAATATCAGAATTCTGGGCAACAGCTAGCGCTTCTTTCTCTAAATCTTCTTGATTTTTTACTGGAAATAATTTTGAAATATCACCAGCATTGGTAGAAAAACCTAAATTAGAATAATCTAATAAAATATTAGAACCCTCGGCATAACTTAACTTATCAGCAGTAAAATACTTTTCTAAAGCACTCTTTAAATCTACAGATAATTCTCGCTCTCCCAGAAATGCCCACATGCCAAATTGTCCTTTAAGTTCTGCATGAGGACCAATTAAGGCAATCTTTTTCTTGGTATCCAAAGGTAAAACACCATTATTCTTTAATAAAACTGAAGTTTTTCTCGCTAAATTTAAGACAGTTTCTTTTTTATCTTCGACACTTTGCTCACTCACCGGTTTTTCTAATCCTCTATAAGGATTACTAAATAAACCTAATTCTTCTTTTAATCTTAAAACCCTTAAAACTGCTTCATCTAATAAATCAATATTTAGATCTTCATTAGCAATTAACTTTTCAATATTATTAGCAAAAACTGCAGTTTTCATATCAATATCCACACCACACTCCATGGCTAGTTTTGCCGCCTCATACTCATCAGCTACCACACCATGTACTACCAACTCCTTAATCGCAGCATAGTCAGTGATTAAAACACCATCAAAATTTAATTCTTTTCTTAAAACTTTTCTATTCAACCATTTATTGCCAGTAGCAGGTACACCATTAATAGTATTAAAAGATGTCATTACCATCTTACAACCATTATCTAAGGCAGCCTTATAGGCTGGTAAGTGAACTTCATAGAATTGTTGCAAAGAAAGATCAACAGCACCATAATCTCTTCCTGCAAGTGGGGCTCCATAACAAGCAAAATGCTTTAAACAAGCTGCTAAATGACCCGAACTTAACTTTGAGTTTTCTCCCTGAAATCCTTGAATCATCGCTTTAGCAAATTGTTTGCCCACATAAACATCCTCACCAAAAGATTCCATAACTCTACCCCAACGAGGATCTCTAACTATATCCAACATTGGCGAAAAAGTTACATGATAACCATCATTATAAGACTCAGCTGCTATCAAACTAGCACAATCTTTAATCGCTTCAAAATCAAAACTACAACTTTGTGCTAGCGGTATAGGCATAACTGTTTTATTACCATAAATAATATCAGCCATAAATAATAAAGGTATTTTATGTTTACTATTTGCTAAAAAATTACTTTGGATTTCTTTAATCAACTTAGCATTAGTAACATTTAATGCAGAACCCGTATTGAAAACATTATAATCTTTACTTAAGCCTAATTTTTCTAAAGGACCAGTTGTTTCAGTGGTTTCCCCAGCCTTGAAGAATTCAGTTGGTAACTGTACTAATTGTCCAACTTTCTCTTCAATGCTCATTTGCTTTAATAATGATTGTAAATTAATTTTTTCCATAAATACTCCTGACTTTATTGAACTTGCTCCACGACATCTGAGTTGACTGAAGCTTTTTCTAATTCTAATTCCTTCTTATCGGCATACTTAATAAATGGTAGCCAGAATAGTGTAATTAAAACAATTAATGTTGCTTGTAAAGCAGCTACTTTCCAACCACCTGCAATCAGTGCTCCAATAATAATTGGTGTACCAGTTGGCGCACCAATCACCGGTATTGGTACTATACCCATAACTGTTAAAACATAGGCAATAATTAGGGAAATAACGTTACTAAAAACAAAGGGAATAAAGAAAATTGAATTCATAACCAAAGGCGTACCAAAGATTACTGGCTCTGTAATATTAAAGGTAGCTGGCACAATAGATAGTCTTCCCAATAATTTATATCTTTTACTCTTAGAAATAAATAATAATATTGCTGTACAAATTCCAAAACCACCCGGTGTATAGATACTAAAGAATACCATAGAAACAATATTCGGAATTTCAGCATTCGCTTGATAAGCTGCCAGATTTGCCGCATCTAAAGACATCCAAATTGGCATCATTACCGACAATACTGCCATCGAACCATGAATACCAAAAAACCATAAAACTTGCGAGAGAATTGCCACAATAAGCATAGCTCCCAAAGTACCACCTAACCCACTAAGTGGAACCTGTACTAAACCATAAACTAGATTATGAATACTGCCAAAAGGAGTTAAGCCAAAAAGGTAAGCAACAATAATCGCCCCCACTATAATAACTAAACCCGGTACCATATTAGCAAAAGCATTAGCGATAAATGGTGGTACAGACTCAGGCATTTTTATAGTAATACCTTTAGTGATAAATACATCAAAGACTTTGGCAACAATAAAACCAATAATAATTGCTGCAAAAATACCCATAGTGCCAAAATAACTAATTTGACCTAAAACCAAAGTAACAGCTTCAGCCCCCAGCATATCAGTAGATAAAGTAGCCGGTGTCATAATTAAAAAAGCCACCATCCCCAACAAAGCACCACCCATCATACTATTGTTTTGTTTATGTTGTAAATAAGAGTACGGTATTGTAAGTGACATAATTACCGCCATAAACTGAGTAGTAAAAGTAATCGGCAAAGATAAATAATATCTTAAGCCCGAATCAGTTAAAAACACCTGTAAAGGCTCAAGAGGTAAATTAGATAATAAAGCCGCAAAAGCCCCTGCGATAGTAAGTGGCAACATCTTCATAAAGGCACTCATTATCGTCTTGATGAAGATACTATTATTGACCTTAATTAATGTTGGTGCTAATTTTTCTTCAAAAAACTGTTTAATTTTTTCCATAATCAAACATATCCTCCTTAATATTAATTTAATCATACGCTATTATTAAAATTTAAGTAGCTAATCTGATTAAATCAAGGGGCAATATTTTGTCATTTTATCTTGGAATATTAAAATACACTTTAGAATAATTTAGAAAAATCTGGTAAACTACCAGCATTAGCTAACTGAGTAATCATACCCATTTGCTTTTTCATTTTTTTATGATTGGCTAATAACTTACTAACATCCATAAGTTTCACACCAGCACCACTGGCAATGCGATATTGTCTTGATTTTCTAATAAGATCAGGATTTTCTCGCTCATAAGCTGTCATCGATCTAATGATGGCTATTTGTTTGCTCATTTCGCTTGTTACTTGTTGATCATCGATATTTTTACTCATATCACCCATACCGGGTAACATTTTCATAACACCACTTAAAGGCCCTAACTTTTCCACTTGTAAAAACTGATCTAACATATCTTGTAAAGAGAACTCTCCCTTCATCATTCTAGCCATCGCTTTTTCATTAACTTCAGCATCTAGTTTTTCTTCTGCTTGCTCAATTAAAGTTAATAAATCACCCATACCCAAGATTCGCTCAGCCATTCTCTCAGGATAAAAATAATCTAAATCAGAAATTTTTTCACCCTGCGATACTAATTTAATTGATAACTCAGTGACAGCCTTTACCGATAAAACACCACCACCACGAGAATCACCATCAAACTTAGTTGCAATTAAACCAGTTATATTTAAGCTATCTTTAAAGCTTTTAGCTACATTAACGACATCTTGACCACTCATAGAATCAACAGTTAATAATATTTCATTACACTTTGCAATTGCTTCTATTTCTTTTAATTCACTCATTAATTTTTCCTCAATATGCAAGAGACCAGCGGTATCAATAATTACCACATCAAATTTATTGCTTGAGGCATATTGAAGACCCGCTTTTACAGTATCCACCACCGAAGTTTCTAAACCTTGGCTAAAAACTTCCACCGCAATACTCTCTGCCAACACTTGAAGTTGAGTGATTGCTGCAGGACGATATAAATCAGCCGCAATCAATAAGACTTTTTTACTCTGTTTAGCTTTTAAAAGATTTGCCAACTTAGCGGCAGCTGTGGTCTTACCTGAGCCTTGCAGACCCACTAACATCATTGTTGTTAAGCCATTCATATTGAAAATAAGATCAGCTTGTTGGTTGCCTAATAATTTAATTAATTCCTCTTTAACTATTTTCAAGACTTGTTGATCAGGATCTAAAGCTAAAGAAACTTCACTGCCTAAAAAACGCTCTTTAATATTAGTTAAAAATAATTGGACTACTCGATAATTGACATCTGCCTCTATTAGAGCCTCTCTAATATCTAACAGCATATCCTCCATATTTTTTTCACTTAATTTTCCTTTACCAATGATATTTCTAAAGGTTTTGTTTAATTTATTGCTTAAATTGTCAAATGCCATGATTTCCTCCTAAAATAAATTATTATTTTCATCTTTAATTTCAATTGTTTCTGTAGTGATACTAGCTAAAGTTTCCTCAATTATTGATTGATAATCCCACTGCTCAAATTTAAGGCACTTGGCAATATTGGGTCTGGTAGTAGGACTACTTGGTAAGAAGATGGTACAGCAATCTTCATATGGTAATATTGAGATATCATAAGTATCAATTTTATTTGCCAATGCAATTATTTCTGATTTATCATAAGTAACTAAAGGTCTGATGATTGGTATCTTGACCACAGAGCCAATTACACTCATACTACTTAAAGTTTGTGAGGCTACCTGCCCTACTGACTCACCATTAACTAAAGCTAAACAATTATTTTTAAGTGCTAAGCTCTCACTAATGCGCATCATCATTCGTCTCATAATCGTAATACTATAACTCTCTGGCAAGTTTTTATTAATAGCCATTTGCATTTGAGTAAATTTAACAATATGTAATTTTATTCTTGATTGATTTAAACTAAGTTTTTTAGCTAATTGTCGCACTTTATCCAAGGCTTGCTCCGAGGTATAGGGTTGAGACTCAAAATGAATACACTCCAAACTCATCCCCCTTTTTTGAGCTAAATAACCAGCTACAACAGAGTCAATTCCTCCTGATAGCAATAACATAACCTTATCAGATGATCCCACTGGGAAGCCACCTGCTCCACTAAACTTATTACCAGTTAAATAAGTATAATCACTTCTCACCTCTATTATCAATGGTAAATCCGGATTATGAACATCAACATGTAATGAAGTTTCTTGCAAAATTTTACTCGCAACAATGCGATTTATTTCATCAGAATTATAAGAGAATTGCTTATAATTTCTACGAGCTAGAACTTTAAAGCTATTAACTTCACAATTTTTGGCAATACTCAATGAGCTCTCAACAATCTCATCAATATTAGTTTCTACCCTTAAAGCTAAAGAAAAACTGCTAATACCAAAAACATTACTAAGAGCTTTCACCACCATTGTATTATCAGCACCATTTAAAGTTAAATAAAGTCTATCATGTTGTAAAGAGTATTCAATCATCGAGAAATCAATCAAAGCTCTTTTAACATTTCTTCCTAATTGCTGAGTAAATATTTTTCTATTTTTGCCTTTTAAAACCATCTCGCCATAGCGGACAATTACATGAGTATAATTAAATGACATATTGCTCCTTAATCTGCTTTAGTGCCACAAGAAAATAATCAATTTCTGACTTAGTAGTAAGGTGTGACAAACTAATTCTAACAGATGACTGGGCTTTTGCCAAAGAAAAACCCATATTTCTTAAAATGTAAGAATAACTAATTTTTTTACTACTACAAGTGCTATGACCAGACAATAATATCCTTTTTTTAAATAAAGCATTTAAGGCAACTTGAGAAGTTAAATCTTGTAAATCGATATTGATAATATGGTCAACACTATTAGCACTATTAAGGGAAACATTGTGTATTTTCAACAATTCCTCTTTAAGATAGGCACTAAGTTTTTGAATATCTTGTTGATATTTTTCTTTATTTTCTAAAGCAATTCTTAAAGTTTTAGCTAACATAATATTATAGGGAGCATTGGAAGTCCCACCTCTTAGAGAAAATTCTTGTTGGCCACCGCTAATAATAGCTAACATCTTGGTATGTTTTTTAATGTAGGCAAAGCCACTGCCCTTTAAGCCATTTATTTTATGAGCTGAAAAACTCGCAGCATCTAATAATGATAAATCAATATCAATTTTAGCTAATGCTTGAGTAGTATCACTATGAAAATAAGCATTACTATTAGTTCGAATTATTTCACTAATTTCTTTAATTGGTAAAATTGTTCCCAGCTCATTATTAACACTCATAATACTAACTAATAAAGTATCAGCATTTAGACATTTTTTTAATTGAGCTAAATCAAAATTGCCTTGAGTATCTACTTTGATTCTGTCAACTCGATAACCAATGCTCTCATAATAATCAAAGATACTACTCACAGAGGAGTGCTCTACTACTGAGGTTATTAAGTGCTTTTTATTTTTATTTGCCTCAACAATACCTCTAATTATTATATTGTTAGCCTCTGTTGCCCCACTGGTAAAAATGATTTCTTGATTCTTAACATTTAATAAATTCGCAACTTTACTGCGAGATTGTTCCATTAATTTTTTTAATTCTAATGAGGGTGGATATAAGGCATCAACATTATAAAAAGAATTACTCAGTAGTTCCATTAAACCCCCAATAATTCTTTTATCAATATTAGTAGTTGCCACATTATCCAAATAAATAAAATCCACTAATTAACCTCTTTAATTAAATCCGCAAAGTTATCAGGAAACATTTTTTGCGCTAATGGCAAAACTTTACTTAAAGCATTAGAATACTCACCATTTTGAAAAGCTAATTCAGCTTTAGTAATACAATCATCAATTTCATCATTTAAAGATCTAAAACGATTCAAGAACACAATTGTCTGTTCTGAAAATTTTGCATAACCAACAGTTTCATTGACATGATTATAAAAATTGTAAACAAAACTTGTAACTTCTTGAAGTTCATCATGTAAACTACTAATTTCTAAGTTATCATTTTCCATCAATAATTTTAATTTCGCCAATTTATCAGTAGAATACGCTAAATCTTCATAATAAGAATCCGCCATAGAATTAATTTTACTTCTTCTGACCGAAACAATAATTTCATTAACTAAAATGTTTAACTCAATTAAACTTTCTTTTGCAGACTCTTCCTCTTCATAAAAGTTTTTAAGTTGAGTGACAATTCGCTCAACTCCATTATCAAATTGAATAAAATTAATTTCTAATTCCTTTGCTCTTAAGAAAACTGAAGTCGCAGGTGAGCTAGAATTATCCAATTCTTTCTCTAAATTCACTAGCATCGTTAAATATAATTCGATATTTTGTAATTCATTATCCAATTCTTTTTCATGATGATTGACACCAAATCTTTCTGTAACTTTTTTAGAAAGTACATAGTGAATTTCAATTTTCTTTTGGACATCACTCATCATTTGTCTTAATTTACCAAATATTTTTCGACATGCTAATACTGATTGATGCTCTTTATTAATATTTTCTAGTAATTCTTCTAAATCATGATGATAATTTTTAAAACGATCATCTATATTTTCCATATCACCCAACTTAATGCGTCTTAGTTCCTCTTTAATCGCTTGAGATAAGTTAGTAATAGTTTTTTCTACTTGTAAAATCTCTAAATTACAACCTTCAAGTCTGGCTTTGCTATAAGCATCTTGAATGATTTTAACTTTCTCTGGTATCAAAACTCTAGCATTGTGAACATACTCAGGAGTTGCACTAATTAAGTTTTTAATCATTCTCAAGTTTTCAGCTTGTTCGATTAATAAAGCTTCTGATTGAGCAAATTTTGAGCTAGCCATACTATCTTCAAATTTACTAAAAACTCGCTCTATTGTTTTCATTTTTTCATCAATTGAAGACAAATTAAAAGCTAAATTGCTGGCCGAAACATTGACAACTTGCTTAATGTCTCGATAAATATCTTTTTGCTTATTAATTCTTTGGCGTAATTGAGCTTCTTGTTCTAAAACAATATCAATGTTTTTAACTAGTGAATCAGCTTCACTCTCAATTTTATCTAAATGCTTATGAATAGAGCTAAAGCTCTCTCTAGCTTTTTTTATTTTACCCAATTCTAATTGATCTTCACAATTTAAAATTTCTAAGTTTAATTGTTTAAGATCTTTTAGTATTTTATTATAGTTATCAACTTCACTATCGACAATTGCTTTCAAATCCTCACCAACTCTTGCCAAAGCCGAAGCTTTTCTTAACTTAAATTCTAAAGGCTTACTTTTAAGTGAATTATATCGATAAGTAATCGCATCAAAAGTTTTTTTTGCTTTTCTTTTTTTGCTAGACTTACTAATTAGTAAAACAGCTCCTAACAAAAATAAAGTAGCTAAAACAATTATTATTTTAATATCAGAAAGATATTTTACAATTTGCTCCATCAGCTCACCTCTACTTATATTATTTTATCACATAATTATGAGAATAGATATCAAAAATATCTTAGTTAATAATGACTATTTTAAACTCTAACACTAGAGGAAAAACCATTTCCTCTAACTTCATTGGCATCATTGGTGATAATAAAGGCCTCTTCATCGACTTGATTAATCAAATTTAATAAATGAGGATATTCTTTAGCTTCAATTGCAACTAAAATTATTGGTCTTTTTTTCCGACTATAACCACCCTCAGCACTTACTAAAGTTATTCCTCTATCCAAATCTACTTGAATGATTTCAGCTAATTGCTCATACTGATTTGAAATAATTTGGACACTCTTAGCCGAATGGCTACCAAAGAATAAAACTTGATCAATCATAAAAGCACAAGCATAAACCGAGAGCATCCCTACTAAAACAGCCTCAATACCATAGGTTAAAACACCAAGTATCACAACCAAAGCATCAACTAATAAAGTTAATCTAGGAATGGGAATATTAGTCCACTTATTAATAATTAAAACTGGTATATCAACACCACCAGTACTGGCTTCCACTCTGAAAACTAAGCCAATTCCGGCCCCAGCAATAATACCAGAGTATAAGCTTGCCAACACTACTGGAATCTCTAAGGCAAAGGGGAAATTCATCAATATTGACAACAACAAAGGATAAAGCAAAGAACTAAAAATTGTTTTTGCCAAAAAAGCCTTACCCAAAACTAAGCCACCTGCCAGCAGTAATACTATCATCAAGATATAAATTATTACCTCAGCATCCAAATGTACAAGCGGTGATAATGCAACTGCAATACCAGCTACTCCACCTGATAAAATATCAAAAGGTAAGATAAAATATCTTACTGAAATTGCCAATAAAAAAGTTCCTACAAAAACAAAAAAATACTCACGTAAATATTTATTGTTGATTAACATGGACTCTGACCTCAACTGAATATTCATTTTGCTTATAACTGACACCAGCTGCTTTTAACATTTTTTTGCTAGCCTTAACACCTGCAGTATCAGCATACTTATCACTCTCATAGACTATTTCTTTTATTCCAGATTGAATAATGGCTTTAGCACACTCATTACAAGGAAATAAAGAAACATAAATCTTACAGCCATTAAGTTTAGTTGTACTATTTAAAATAGCATTTAACTCAGCATGAACCACATAAGGATATTTAGTGTCAGTCTCAACACCACTCTTACCCCAAGGAAACTCACTATCATCACAACCAGAGGGCATACCATTATAACCAACACCAACTATTCTATTAGCCTCATTAACAATACAAGCTCCCACCTGAGTCGAGGGATCTTTAGATCTTTGAGCTACTAAGTGAGCTAAAGCCATAAAATATTCGTCCCATCTTAATACATCTTTTCTTTTCATCTTATTCTCCCCCTAAATTTTGAGCATAAAAATCATTCAAATCTTGCCTCAAATTATCAGCAAACCAATCTAAACCCACAGCATCATAAACACTAACAACTTGATAATCAGTAAGAGGATAAAGACTACCAGCTTTAATATTAAACCCACCATATCCTAATAAACCAACAAATAACACCACACTAACAATACAAGAATTTAGCCACAAAGTTTTCTCATTTCGATAAAAGATAATAATTCCAGCCAATATACCAACAATAAAACCACCTAAATGAGCTTGCCAACTAATATTAGGTTGTAGAGAAATCATTAAATTTATTAATAAAATTGAAATTAATTGATTTTTTAAACGTTGATTTTTTAAAGCTCCAATTCTAATAAAATATACAATCAAAACACCTAATAAACCAAAAATACCACCACTTAAGCCAATAGCCAATTCCGAACCATTAGTAACCCAAACAAACAACGAACCACCAAAAATTGCGAGTATTAAAACAATAAAATATTTACTCTTGCCCAGAACTTTTTCTAATAAAATTCCAATATTATAAAACGCCAACATATTCATCAATAAATGAATAAAACTAATATGTATAAACCCTGCAGTTACTAAGCGATAATACTGCGCTAATAAGGCAATAAAATTCTGATAATACGCCCCAAAGGCAATTGCAACTGATGAAGAATCAAAACTTTCATTATTAATTAAAATCAGATTGACAAGAGCAAAGATCACAATACAAACAGCAATGATACTAATGGTAACAACTGGGAACATCTGTTTATTTATCTTATTTCTAAATTTTCTTTGTTGCTGATGTAGATTTTTAAGCTCTAAATTAGGATCTTCTATTTTTGTAATACTTGCAGCTAAGTTTGGTAAGACTTTCGCTACACAATTAGGTAATTGATCTGAATCTCCAATCACCCATAAGGTTTTATCAAAAGACTCACTAACTTGAGTGTTTTCATTACTTAAATAGATTTCTAATAAATTCTCTTCACCCTTTAGCTCAGATGCAATGCTAGATCTAGTTTTTTTAATATCTTCTTTATAAAATTCTGATTGAGTAGTAGTAAGCAAACTCAAACGAATTACATTGAATTTCTCTACTAAAGGATTAACTAACCAAATTTCTTTATTCTGAGACATCACCAAAATTTTATACTTATAAATATCACTCAAACACTGAACAATTTTCATGGCCTTGATATCTTGTTTACTTGCATTCATCAGCTAACTCCTTTAAAATTTTCTTAAAATACTCTGGCAAATCTACCTCAAACTCCATAATTTTTTTAGTTCTAGGATGAGTGAATTTTAACTTATAAGCATGAAGCATTTGACCATTGCTATTTAAAGTTTTACGTTTTGAGTATTTATGATCACCAACTACCGGATGTTTAATATATTGCATATGCACTCTAATTTGATGAGTTCTTCCAGTAGTTAATTCACACTCCACCAAAGCATAACCATCATACTGTTTTAACACTTTAAAATGAGTTATCGCTTCTTTACTATTTTTAGCAGTAACTGCCATCTTTTTTCTATCAGTATTAGATCTACCAATCGGTGCATCAATGGTACCATCATTGTGATTAAAATTATTATGGACTAAAGCTAGATACTTTCTTTGTAATGTTTTATCTTGCAATTGTTCTGCTAATTGCTGATGAGCAAAATCATTTTTTGCCACAATAAGTAAACCCGTAGTATCTTTATCTATACGATGAACAATACCCGGACGATTAACGCCATTAATTCCCGATAAATCAGAAATAGCAAATAATAAACCATGAACTAAGGTAGGCTCACCAACACCAGGGGCAGGATGTACCACCAAATTTTTAGGTTTATTAATAACTGCTACATCACTATCTTGATACACAATATCTAAATTCATATCAACCGCTTCCAGTGCTAACTCACTATTATCAGGTATCTTAATGACAACCACATCATTAAGCTTCAGTAAATAATTAGCTTTTTGAGCATCATCATTTACCAAGACCTGAGCATCTTTAATTAATTTCTGAGCTAAGCTGCGAGAAATATTTTTCTGAGCTGCCACAAATTGATCAAGTCTCTGATTAACAATATCCTTAATTATTACTTTCATCTCTAATCTCCAAAATAACTGATATCAATAACAAACCACAACCTAATACTAAAGAAATATCTGCAATATTAAAAACAGGAAAATCATAGCCAAAAATAATAAAGTCAAACATATCTCTAACATATGAAAATACTATCCGATCAATAAAATTACCAATAGCACCAGCTAGCATCATAAAACTAGCAATTTGAGTTAATCGATCAGAGCTATGCTTTAAATAATAATAAATAAACCCAAAGATAGCCACAATACCAATAATAATAAAAATCAACATATTACCCGCCAGCAAGCCCCAAGCTCCACCAGTATTTTGGACATAAGTTAAATTAAAAAAGCCAGGTATTATCTCCATACTACCTAAAGGCTGAAGAACATTATCTGCCCAAGCTTTACTCAGTAAATCCAATAAAACAATTATAATAACTATAACTAAATAATTAATATATCTTTTCATATTTAGATTATAACATAAATATTAAAGTAGTATTTCTATGTAAATAAGATTTGAAGTTTTTATTGACGGATATCTGAAGCTATATTATAATGTTTCGTATTATGAAATATTTTGTTTATGAAATATAAGGAGGATTAAAAATGAGTAACGAATTACTAGAACAACTATTTTTCTTTCAAAAGTCATTTTTTGAAGTTTTACTGCGACAACAAAATATAAAAATGGGTGATTTTATCTTGTTAAATAAATTGGA
>JBKDZL010000042.1:0-2081 GCA_047971145.1 Erysipelotrichaceae bacterium | reverse complement strand
TGTTAATTAAATTTTTTAGTATCAGATTTACTCTACTTTAATAAATTTTATTTTATCTTGATTATCTAAGCAGTCAACAATATTTACATAAGCAGGATGAATATAACCAATAACATTTACCCTAGCATCCGCCATTTGATTTTCTCTGAGAATTTGAATTTCTCCCGAATAGCGATGATATAAATTATTGTCTTGAGTGATTGCACCTCTAGATCTAAAACAATTATTGCCAATGGGTATATCTTGCATTTTATTTGATCCTAATCTAATAAAATCGGCAGCCTTATCAACTCTAATTCTAAAGCTCTCATTATAATTATTTTGATAGTTTTGCTCAAAGATTGTCGGTAATAATACTGTTTTAGATTTAAACCATTCCCCTATCGCAATTAGGGTATTATTATTTGCTAAACTATCACCAATAACTACCTCAGAAACATCACAATTATTTATTAAATCAATAGTCGCAACTAGAGGATGATAATTTCTGTGTTCCTCCATAGTGCACAAACCTTCAAACAAAGGAAATCTTTTTAATTTATCACCCACAACAAAAGCTTGAGTTCTAACACCTAATTTACTAAAAGCTCTATTTTTTTTAATAAAAGTTTCTCTACTTAGTCCTGTTCCTTTTTTTGGATAAAAATTATGAGATAAAATAATTTTGGCAATATCTATACCCTTTTCTTTAGCTTCTAATAAGTACTCTGGTTTAACGACACTTCCATTTAACATTACCTGAAATAATCCAGTTATTTTCTGTAAAGTATTAAAATCATCATACCCATAATCGATTCTTATTGTTTCAAAGCCCATTTTTGCTAATGCTTCAAAATTACCATCTGCTAATTCTAATTTTTCAAAAGTTCTAGGTGAAACATCAGGAACTAATGACATATTATTCTCTTTAATCACTTTAATTAATTTTGGTAATTGATTTGCTAAATCACTATAATCTTCCTCAGGAATATGTAAAGAGGTGAAAACATATTGTGCCCCTGCTTGTGCTGCTTTTTTAATATAGTCTAAATCTAAATCTTTTAAATATACTGAAATACCAAACATATAATTCTCCTTATCTAATTTTAATAGCTAAGTGTAGCCATTACTTTAATACTGACTACACTTAGCTTAATTATTTTTATTTACTCATTATCTAATAAACCAGCATGCATGTAAGCTTTGACAAAACCGCCACCACCTACTTCAATTGCTCGAACTTTACCCATAGTTTTATAATAATCTTGATAAGGAACATCATTTACTGTACCTTTAAAGATTGAATAATTACATAAAGCACTAAACCATTTATCGACATCGGCTTCTGACATACTTAGATATACCGTAGGTATAAATCCTACTAAATCTTCACAATTTTCGCCATAAAATAGATTAATATTAACTCCTTTTTTTCTTAATCTTTTAACAGCCCTAGTAACTGCATCATAGGTATACTGATGTCTTTGATGCATGGTTCCCCGCCAATGGGTTATCACACAATCGGCTTGCTCTTTCAGTAAATATTCTTCAACTATTTTACTAAACTCTTCGATACTAGGTAGGCTTTGAGAAACATAAGGAAACTGCTTAGCATCACAACCCATACTACCAGCAACTGTATCTATTTCCTTTTTTAAATTATCAATATAAGCTTGCTTTTCAGCTTCACTATACTTATTGCCCTCTAACCTGCCATTTACTGTATTAACAAAAGTACAACGAGCTCCCTGTTTAGTATAGCGAATAGCCATCGGGCCACCCATAAGTTCAGCATCCAATGGATGTCCTCCAAAGATTATTATTCTGTTATACTTTGCCATACTAAAGTTCCTTTCTATATAAATGATATTCTCTAACGATACTAAAGCCATGTTTACCATAGAAATTAATATTAGTGCCACCCGTCCACAGGAAGTACAAATAGTATATCTGTGATTTCCTTGCTTCTTGCATAAATAATTCTAAGAGAATACCACCTAAGCCTTTTCCTTGGTATTCTTTGGCAATTCCAATTGGCCCAAATCTACTATCATTACCATCCATTTTTCTCATACAGAAACCAATGATTTTATTTTGGTGTA
>JBKDZL010000041.1:0-1672 GCA_047971145.1 Erysipelotrichaceae bacterium | reverse complement strand
AATTCAAAAAGGTTTAGTTAAGTTTTGTAAAGACAATGAAATAAAATTAGAAATGAATGAAATGAGTGATAATGCGAGAATTGATTACAATAATATGGAGATTACAATTAATCGTAATTTAAGCATTGATGACAAGTACGAAACAATAATTGATTCATTATCACATTTATTAGTTAAGTTAGAAAATCTTGACTCTAGGTCAAACTATGCTAAACGATATGAAAGAAATTTAAATAATAGCTTGCGAGATAACATTGGTCTTAAACCAAAAAATAACAAAGAAAAATATAGTAACTCATTAACTACAAAACAAACGAAAAAAATTGTTTATAGTAGTAGTAAGTACTCAAATAAATTACAATCAGCAATCAACTTAGAAGCTAGAAGACAAAAAACAATTAATGTGAATATGAATGAGGTGAGATGATGAAGAAAAAGTTTTTTATATTTTCGATAATTGAAACAATTGGTGGCTACATTATTGTAGCCTCATTTTTAGCGTTTTGCTCATTTTATAGAGATATAATAGATAGTGGTCAAATGCTTAAGACTCTGAGTAAATATGTATTTAATTACAACATAGTGAATATTACTATGTTTATTTCAATTGCTTTATTAGTATTTACAGTAAATATGACAAAAGGGACTAGAAATTTAAAATCAATAAAGCGAGAGTCAACTGGTGATAATCAACATGGATCTTCAAGATTTTCAACAAAGTCTGAAAAAGAGCAATACTATAAATTAGTTAAAAGAGGTCATGAAGATACAAATGGAGTAATACTAGGTTACGATAAACATCAAAACTACTATGTTGATACTAGTGATAAAAACATCTTAGTATATGCTCCACCAGGAAGTGGTAAAACCAAATCGATATTGATTAACAATATTCTTTATAACATCAAAGTTTATGAGCATACAGGTAAATGGTCAAATCATGCTATTGTATCACTTAAAAATGATTTACATGATATGACAATTAGTGAAATGGAAAAGAATGATATTAATGTAAGTGTAATCAATTTACGTAATCCATTAATGAGTAAAAAGTTTAATCCAATGAAGCAAGTTAATGACTACAGTACAATTTATCATAATGCAACAAGCGAAAAGGAGAAAACTAAAGCATATGCTAGAGCAGAGAAATATTCTAAAACACTAGCATCAGCAATCGTTAAATCAGTAGGTGATGCTAGTAGTGGTGGAGATCAGTTCTTTAGTCAAACATCGCAAGGATTAATATCAGCAATTATATTATTAGTAAGTGAATATGGAGATCCTGAAGAAAAACATTTAGTATCAGTATTTAATTTAATAATTGAACTAAATGGACTTTCTGAAGAATCAACTGAGACATTACAGAAAAGTCGATTTAAAGAATTGCTAGAACTTGCTCCACATCACCGAGCAAACTATTTAGCAGGTGCAAGTGTTAGTGCAGATGTTAGAACTAGTATGAATGTATTTGCTAGTGCTCTGAGTGAATTATTATCATTTATTGATTTAGAAATGGAGCAGATGTTCCAAACGAGTAAAGATGAATTTGATTTACATCAGTTTGTTACAACTAAAAGTGCAGTGTATTTAATTGTTCCTGACGAGGATACAAGCAAACACTTCATTGCAAGTTTGTTTTATAGACTCTTATTTGATATGTCAATAGCAGTAG
>JBKDZL010000040.1:0-21889 GCA_047971145.1 Erysipelotrichaceae bacterium | reverse complement strand
CAGGAGGTGGTGCTAAAGGTTCTTTTCAATATGGTGTTTGGCAAGCTTTAAGGAAAGTTAAATATGATTATGGACTAGTTGTAGGTAGCTCAGTTGGAGCACTAAATATGATACAAATGGTGCAAAATAGCTTCTTTACTAGTGCAAAACTCTGGCAACAATTGGATTTGCTACAAATATTTAAAGTGTCAGCAGAATTAAAATCTGAATATGATCAAGCTAGTAGTGAACTAGATCAATTTAAACTATTATTTAAACAAGCAATTAAAGAGCGAGAAATTGATATTAGCCCATTTAAAGAGCTATTGAATCGAGAAATTAATATAAAAAAAATTAAGAAAAGTAAAATAACAGGTATTTTAACTGTTTTAGAAGTGCCAGCGATGAAAGGACATGAAATAGTAATTAATGATTTAGCTTGTGAGTTAGTAATTGATTATTTAATAGCTTCTTGTTCAGCTGTGCCAGCTTTTCCTCCCCATAAAATAAATGATAAGAGTTATATTGATGGTGGCTTCTTTGATAACTTACCAATACAGAGTGCAATTGATTATGGTGCAACTGAAATCATTGCGGTAGATTTAGATTTCTTAGGAAATAAAAGAAAGTATGATGAGCAGCAAGCTCAAGTTCATATTATTAATTCCAATTGGGATTTAGGAGGTTTTTTGGATTTTGATCCTCTAGTAGCTAAAAGAAATATAAAGTTAGGTTATTTAGCTACTCTAAGATATTTCGAAAAACAGCGAGGCTTTAGTTATTCTTTTAATAAAAGAAGCAGAAAACTTCAAGGGTATTCTGATAAATTTAATATTGTCTGCCAGAAAATAATGGAGCGGACCAACACCAATATTACATTTAGTGCTGAAAATAATTTAAAGTTTACTATTAATAATCGCCATCAGAAAAAAAGTGATCACTTTTTAAGAGTTTTAGAATTTATTATGGAAACTAATAATTATGATCCGACTATAGTTTATAATATTGATAAGGTAATAAGAGATTTAGAAAAAAAGTATTTAACTATTGATTTAATGAATGTTGAAATTTTGGCTTTAATTAATAATATTATTCATCAAGATGATAAAAATAATGAAGATTTCGAAAAGTTTGTTTTAGCTTTACTCAAGATGATAGAAACAAATAATTTTAATGGTTTTAGTACTTTAGCTAATTTTACTTCTGAGAGTGCTTTGATGGCAATTTTTCTTTCATTACTTAGAGCAAAAGGTAAGTAATCGCAGGATTAAAGTTAAAATGTGTTATACTAATTAAGTGTTTGGACTGTTAGCTCAGTTGGCAGAGCAACTGACTCTTAATCAGTGGGTCAAGGGTTCGACTCCCTTACAGTCCACCAATAAATAAGAAAAGCTCTATTTCTAAGGAAATAGGGCTTTTATCTTTTGTGCTATTATTCTAAGCTATCAGTGCCTTTTTTGCTGAGTATTAGATAAATTATTGCAGTTCCTACTAGAGAGCCGGTCAAATTTATTATTAAGTCTTTCATAGTATCAGCTACAGCCTCATAGCCATAAAAGGCTTCACCTAGATAGGAGTAAGTACTTTGCATATTAGTTGCGAAGATATAGTCAATACTAAACTCATAGATTTCCCATAGTACTCCAATAAAAGTAGCAAAGAAAATAGAAATAATTGCCACTAAAGCTAAAGAGTAATTAGTAATTTTGGTAAGTTTAAAGTGATTAATGAATAATATGTAGCCTAACATGGTCAATAATGTACCACTAAAGGCATGTAAAATAGTATCCCAAATCGGTATTTTTTCATAATACAAGAAAAATTCACCATAAAGAATTGAACCCAATAAAAATAAATAATAAGAAATTTTAATGAAATTAGGAATTTGTGTTCTAAATAATTTTTCAATTAAATCAATTACAAATATTAAAATAACACCACTAATTGCTTTAGCAAAAGCAAGGGCAAACAAGTCTTGTTTAATGGTGATAAATGCTAATTTAAAACTAGTAAATTTAAAGAGAATACAATAAAAAGCAAGTAAGACAAAAATAATTATAGAAATAATTTTGATTATTTTTGCACTGTCTAGTTTATTTTGCATAAAGTACCTCTTTCCAAATTAAATATTATTAGAAACAAAAATAATAGATACAATTCTGGCTTTGGTGATTATTGTTAGCTAAATTGTGATGTGATGTCAGTTTACATTTCAATCTCAACATCATCATCATAATTAATTGCTTGATTATCAAAGCCGTTGATTTTGAGAAATTGTTTTTTAAACCTTGAAAATTCCACTACTTCTTTAAAATTAACAGGTGTTACTTTATTCAATAATTCTTGTACTTCTAACTGGGTTTTCGTTAGCATTTCATAGTTATCAATACGATAAAAACCTTGTTGATCAATAATACTATTATTTCCATAAATCATTTCTTTAAATAAGCGATACTTATGTTGGATGATAGATTCATGTGTATTATTTTTTATCATAACTTTAAATAAGGCAGAAGCATATAAAGCCATGGTGGGAATAAAAATTGAAGCTTTGGTTACTACTGCTTTAGAGGCACTGATAATTGCTTTACCATTTAAGGGCTTTAAAAGATTGTTAATCTGTTTATTGGCTTTTTCTAAATCCTTTTTGGCTTGACCAATAGTACCATCTTTATAAATGGGGTGAGTAATATCAGAGCCTAAGTAAGTATAAGTAGTAAAGATGCACTCTTGATTTAGCAGCTCGGCATCGATTAACTTTTCTGCCCATAATAAATAATCATCACCACCCATAACTTTAATGGTATTGGCTATCTCATCAGAGCTTGCTGGCTCTAAAGTTTCTAGTTTTAGGGTTTCAGTTGCTAAATCAACATTATAGCCACTAAAACTTTTATTAATTGGCTTTAGGCTTGAGATATATTTCTCTTGAGTTGCTGGGTCTACTTTAATACCACTGGCTAAAGAGTAAATAACTAAGTCAATTTTTTTGTTGTGTTTTTTAAAATGATCAATTACTATTTGTTTAGTTTGATAAGAGAAAGCATCACCATTATAATCATCACAATCATAGCCAGCTGCTTTGGCGATTTGATTAAAAAAATAATTGTTATAATAACCAGCTGATGCAGTGCTTTTTCTTTTAGCAGCTCGCTCAAAACTAACATTATAAGTATAAGCATTAGCTTTATAAGTTAGGGCAATTCTGCTTGCTAAACCATAACCTGAACTTCCGCCTATTATTAGAACATTTATTGGTTTGTCAGTGATATTTTCTAAGTTTTTTATTTCATTTATTTGATCTAGAATATTTTGCTTACAACCTGATGGGTGAGCATTTAGAGCGATGTTATTTCGTATAATTGGTTTTAAAATCATCTCAAATCTCCTTTGTGTATTAATTATAATATAAAGTAATACGACTGGCAAATAATATCACTTTAGTAGCTAAAGTAAGCATTTTATAATATAATCTGAGCATGAAGTATAAAATAATTTTAGTGGTTTGTGTGACAATTGTTTTAATTGGTGGTTGGCTCTATTTTAATAATGGTGTTATTGGTACTACCCATTATACAATCACTCATCAGGAACTCCCTACTAATTTTTCTGGTTTTAAAATAGTACATATAAGTGATTTTCACAATACTGATTTCGGTAATAATAATAATAAAGATTTAGTTGCTATGATTACTGGTGAAAACCCAGATATTATTGTGATTACTGGAGATATGATTGATTCCCGTAGAACTGATATTGAAATTTCTTTAGCTTTTGCAAAGGAAATTCAGAAGATAGCTCCAGTCTATTATGTTAATGGTAATCATGAAAGTCGTATTGCTGAGTATGATAAATTTGAAGCGCAACTGCAAGAAATTGGAGTAATTGTTTTAAGTAATGAAACTCAAGATTTAACTATCAATGAGCAAAGTATTCAAATTGTTGGTCTTAATGATCCCGATTTTTATAATATTAATGATAAAGAATATGTTGAAAAGCAATTAGAGTTATTAATTAATCAAAGTGATAAATCTAAATTTACTATTTTATTGATTCATCGCCCAGAATTGTTTGAGAGTTATGCCGAGTATGGAGTTGATCTTAGCTTTAGTGGTCATGCACATGGTGGACAAATTAGGCTACCTTTTTTTGGAGGAATTGTTGCTCCTGATCAAGGGATTTTTCCGAAATATGATGGAGGAATATACCAGATTGATGATAGTTATATGGTTTTAAGTAGGGGCTTAGGTAATAGTTTATTTCCACTTAGAGTTAATAATAATCCCGAATTAGTTGTGGTAGAATTGCTTGCTTCTTAAGATTAGGGGTTCTTGATTTTTTGAGTTTTTTACTATATTATTATAAGTTGTATATGTTAGGAGGTTATTATGAATTTGAAAGCTATTAAAGATTTGATGAAACTTTTGGAAGAATCTAAGCTAGAGTCAATTTCCTACAAAGATAAAACTATCGAGATTGAAGTAAAGAAACCAAGTGTAAGTGTCAAAGCGGTGGAACAGATTATTGCACCATCGGAAAACTATGAAACTAAAGTAGATAACAAGGAAGTAAGTGAAGGAGAGTTAATAAAATCACCTCTAGTTGGGGTGTTTTATTCCAAATCTTCACCTGAGTGTGAAGCATTTGTTAGTGTTGGTCAGAGTGTTAATAAAGGAGATGTTCTCTGTATTATTGAAGCTATGAAAGTTATGAATGAAATCAAAGCTCCAATATCGGGAATTCTCAAAGTGATACATGTAAATGATGGTGAGACAATTGCCTTTGATCAGCCATTATTCACTTTAGGCTAAGATGAATAAAATTAATAAAATTCTTATTGCTAATAGGGGTGAGATTGCAGTAAGAATCATTAGAGCATGTCGGGAAATGAATATCCAAACTGTCGCTATTTACTCAACTGTTGATGTTGAGTCTTTACATGTGATTTTAGCTGATGAGGCAATCTGTATTGGTGATCATCGCTTAATGACATCTTATCTAAATCAAGAAGCAATTTTACAAGCTGCAGTTAATTCTGGTGTACAAGCTATTCATCCAGGTTATGGCTTTTTAAGTGAAAATGCTAATTTTGCTAAAGCCTGTGAGCGATTAAATTTAAAGTTTATTGGACCGAAATATCAAACTATTGAGCAAATGGGTGATAAACAATCGGCAAGAGATACTATGAGTAGAGCTGGTGTACCGATTGTGCCTGGCTCTTTAGGATTAGTTGAAGATTATCAACAAGCCTTAAAAGAAGTTAAAAACATTGGCTATCCTGTTTTAATCAAAGCTACAGCAGGTGGTGGTGGTAAAGGTATGAGAGTTTGCTACCAAGAGGCTGATTTAAAAGCTGCTTTTAGTGCAGCCAGTAATGAAGCTTTAAATGCCTTTGGTGATGGTAGTGTTTACTTAGAGCGTTTTATTGAAAACCCTCGTCATATTGAAGTACAAGTAATTGGTGATGAATTTGGTAATGTAGCACATTTATTTGAGCGAGAGTGTTCTGTGCAGCGCAATAATCAAAAAATGATCGAAGAAGCGCCAGTGGAAAATCTGAAGGCTAGTACTAAAAAACAATTATATGCAGTCGCTTTAAAGGCTGCCAAAAGCATTGGTTATATTTCAGCTGGAACCTTGGAATTTATTATGGATGAGCAGGAGAATTTCTATTTTATTGAAATTAATACTCGTATTCAAGTAGAGCACCCTATTACTGAAATGATTAGTGGAATTGATTTAATTAAAGAACAAATTAGGGTGGCCGATGGTCAAAAGCTCTCTTTTAAGCAAAAAGATTTAAAAATTTTATCTCATGCGATTGAAATCAGGATAAATGCTGAGGATCCATATGATAATTTTAAGCCTAGTGCAGGATTTATTGAAGGAGTGCATTTTCCCGGTGGTAATGGAGTAAGAGTTGATTCATTTATTTATCAAGGTTATAGTATCCAGCCCTGGTATGATTCGATGATTGCTAAAGTTATAGTACAGGCTAATAATAGAGCTGAAGCCATTGATAAGGCGGTTCGTTGTTTAGAAGAAATGGATATTTATGGTGTAATCACAAATGCAGAATTTCAGTTAGAAATTTTATTGTGTGATCAATTTTTAAGTAATACTTATAACACCTCACTAGTTAAGCATTTATTAGCGGAAAGGGATCATGATGTTTAAGAAGCTTCAAGATAAAAAATTAAAAGTAAATGCCCTGCGTAGTGGTAATGTTATGGAATCGGTGGTGGAAATTCCTGCGGGTATGTATGATAAGTGTCCTAGTTGTGATTTAACATTAGAAACAGCTAAATTACAGCTTAATAAGTGGGTTTGTCCTAATTGTAATTATCATTATCGCTTGCATGTTGCAGAGCGTGCTTTTGTTAGTTTTGATACTTTTAAAGTTTTTAATCATGATGTTAGAACTCTGGATCCTTTAGAGTTTCCTGGCTATCTTGAAAAATTAGCTGATTTGATTGAAAAATTAGGAGTTTATAATGGGGTTATTACTGGTGAGGCTACTATTAATGGTTATGCTTTTATTGGTATTATTATGGATCATAATTTTATGATGGGTTCAATGGGTAGTGTTGTTGGTGAGAAAATCACAAGAGCGTTTGAAAAGGCCATGAAGCAAAAAAAGCCGGTTATTTTATTTAGTGCCAGTGGTGGTGCTCGAATGCAAGAGGGTATTATCTCTTTAATGCAAATGGCTAAAACTAGTGGTGTTGTTGGTAAATTCTCACAAATGGGTGGATTATTTATTAATGTTTTAACTGATCCAACCACTGGTGGGGTTACTGCTAGTTTTGCAATGTTGGCAGATATTATTTTAGCAGAGCCGGGTGCTCTGATTGCTTTTGCGGGCCCTCGTGTTATTGAGCAGACTATGAAAGAGCCTTTACCTGAAGGTTTTCAAAGAGCTGAATTTTTGCTAGCTAAAGGTTTTGTTGATAAAATTGTTGAGCGTGCTGATATGAAGAGTACTTTAGAGAAAATTTTAGAATTACATGAGGTAAAAAGATGGACCAAAGAATAAAAAAATTGGAAAATGAAATCAAAGCACTTCAGAGTGATAATTATGATACTGGTCATTTAGAGAAGTCTCTTAATATTTTAAAGAAAGAGTATCAAAGTAAACTGACTCCATGGCAGAGAGTTCAACAGGCTAGAGCTAGTGATCGAGCTGGTAGTAAAGATTATATTAATGAAATCTTTGATGATTTTATCGAATTTCATGGGGATAGGTATTTTGGTGATGATGGAGCTATTATCGGTGGTATTGCCAAGCTCAATAGTAAGCCTGTTACTATTGTTGGTGTTGTTAAGGGTAGGAGTACTGAGGAGAATCTAAAGGCGCATTTTGGGATGCCTCATCCTGAGGGTTATCGCAAAGCGTTAAGGTTAATGAAACAGGCAGAAAAATTTAATAGACCAATTGTGACTTTCATTGATACTCCAGGAGCTTTCCCTGGTATTGGAGCTGAGCAGCGTGGTCAGGGTGAAGCTATCGCTCAAAACTTAATGCAAATGATGGATTTAAAGGTTCCTAGTATAGCGATAATTTTAGGAGAAGCTGGTAGTGGTGGTGCTCTTGCTTTAGCTGTGACTAATCAGGTTTGGATGTTGGAAAATGCGATTTATTGTATTTTATCACCTGAGGGCTTTGCCTCTATTTTATATAAAGATGCTAGTAAGGCAGCTGACATTACCGAAACTATTAAAATTACAAGTCATGATATGCTGAAATTTGGGGTAGTGGATGAAATAATATCTGAAGCAGTTGGTTTTGAAAAACAAGCAGAACACCTTAAAAAAAGACTAATCAGCGAATTAGAAAAAATGAGTAAGTGGAATTATAAGAAAATTCAAAAACAGCGTTATGAAAGATTTAGAAAAATAGGAGAAGTAGTTCATGTCCCACATAAAAAGTAAGATTATCAGTACGGGTAGTTATCGTCCTAAACAAGTTATTACTAATGATGATTTTGCTCAAATTATGGATACTACTGATGAGTGGATTACGCAAAGAACGGGAATAAAAACCCGTTATTTTGAAGGTATATCTACTGCTAATATGGCAACTAAAGCTGCACTTAATGCCATTGATGGTATTGATGTCGATACAATAGATTGTATTGTTGTTGGTACTTATACTCCAGATAGTTTTATCCCTAGTGTCGCTAATATAGTGCGAGCTAATCTTGGTATTACCAAAGCAATACCATCCTTTGATGTCAATGCAGCTTGCTCAGGTTTTTTATATGCTTTGCAAGTGGCTAATGCTCTGATAAAATCTAGTCTTTATCGGAGGGTTTTGGTGATTGGTGCTGATTTTAATTCTCGATATTTGAATTATCGTGATCGCAGTACTGCCATTCTTTTTGGTGATGGAGCTGGTGCAGTATTATTAGATGCTAGTGATGCGGGCATTTTTGACTTGTTTATTGGTGGTGAGAGTGATGAGATTGGGGCTATTAATGTGGCGAATGCTACTGATATCAAAAGTCCTTTTGTTGAGCGAGCTATCAATCAGTCTTGTCATTTTGATATGAAGGGGGCTGAAGTTTTTAAGTTTGCTGTGCGCATTGTTGATTCGATGATCCAAGAGTGTATAAAGAGAAATGATATTACTACGGCTGATATTGATTATGTTATTGCTCATCAAGCCAATCAGCGCATTTTAGCGATGGCGGCACGCTCTTTGAAAATTGATAAAACAAAGTTTTTAAGTAATGTAGCTGAGGTGGGTAATACCTCTAGTGCCTCTGTTCCGTTGTTACTTGATGAGGCAAATAAAAAAGGCCTTTTGAAGCCAGGTATGAAAATCCTGTTATTGGCCTTTGGTGGGGGTTTAACTTATGGTTGTGCCCTAATTGAGTGGAGTAATTAAAGATTATTCTTCATCATCACTTGACATATTTGTCATAAAAGCTCTAACATCAACAATACCATCTTTACCTGCTTGAATAATATTTTCTATACTACTATTGCTTTCTAAAAGGCTAGTTAAAACCATAGGGAAATTCATGCCGGCTATAAAGCTATAATTATTTTTTGTAATCAAATATTGTAGAGCAGTATTACCTGGTGATCCACCTAATAAATCCGAGAAAACAATAACTTCTTGATAGTTATTTAACTTGGCTTCTAAAGTTTTAATTTTTTCTGTGAATTGGTCAGGACCATCTGTTTCTTCTAAACAAGCAGTACAAATATTATCGACATTACCTGCGATCATTTTTAATGATTTTTTTAATTCTTCGGCATAAAAACCATGACTTACTAATAGTATTCCTTTCATTTCTTTCTCCTTTAAATTTATATTATTAGCATAGCATTATTCAATTAATAAGCAAACCCTTAGACTATTTTTTTGTTTATTTCTTGTAATATTCATTTTTTTATATTATCATAAAATTACATAAGAAGAAGTAATTATAGGAGAAAAATATGGCAAATATTGTAAATGTAAGAATTGACGAGCGATTAATTCATGGTCAAGTCGCAGCTTTTTGGACCAATAACTTAAATGCTTCACGTTTGATGGTTATTGATGACTTAGCTGCTAAAGATGAAATTCAAAAAATGGCATTAAAAATGGCTTGTCCCACGACTGTAAAGTTGTCAATTTTAACAGTTGATAGAGCAGTAGAAAGATTAAATGATGCTAGTGCATATGAAGGGGAGAGAGTTTTTGTAGTAATTAAAGGAACACATACTCTAAAAGCTGCAGTTGAAAAAGGAGTTCCCTTTAATACTATTACTGTAGGTAATATGTCTAGTAAGGCTGGATCAGAGCGAATCTATCATAGTGTTTCAGTAACACCAGATGATGTTAGTATTTTTAGAGAAATGTCAAAACGTGGCTTAAAGTTTATTGCGCAAATGGTACCAAATGATGATCCGGAAGATTTTATGGCATTAATTTCCAAATTATAAGAAGTTATACACCACCAAATGGTGGTGTAAATTTTATAAAGGGGGATAATGATGAAAGAGATTTTAATTAGTTATTTAAATAAAAATGATGTTGAGCAACTAGGTGAAGCTGATTTAATCATTTTCAATAAACCTTATTTTGCGATTATTAGTTGCATAGTAATTTCAATATTTTTAATAGTAACTCAAAAGGTTGCTATTTTAGGCATTATAATTTTGCCGCTTGCTTTATTAGTTTTATGGAAAATACCTAATCGAATTTCTCTAACTTTTTTTGAAAAATTCTTAGTTGCTTATCCTGTTAAACAAGATGATGGACAATATCAAAAAATTTATTATGCTGATGTTGTTGATTGGAATCTTCGTAAAGGAACCACAGGAGGCGATGTTTTGATACTGCACTTGAGCAATGATGATTATGTTCATATTGAAACTTTTAAGGCGATAACTGTTATTAAAAAATTAAATATAATAATGCCCGAAAAAGAGCTTAACAAAAAAACTAAAAGAGAAATGAAACATACAAAATTTAAATTTCCTTGGAGTAAAAAATAATGAAATTAATCACGGAAGATTTAATATTAAAATATGCTATAGCTTTTGGTAGAAGATTTACTGTTCAACAGAAAAGTGTTTTTCTTGATGCCATCGGACAAGATTTTCAAAAATTAGGTTATGATGTTCGAGGCGCTGCTGAAAAATATAAGAGGAAGTATGCCATCAATTTACATGTTGGTGATGTTGGTAATGCTGATAATATTATCGTAGTTAATTATGATACTCCTCAACATAATTTTGGTAATCCAATGAAGTATTATCCCTTTGATGGTCCTGCCACTTTTGCTTCAGGATTTTTGCCTATTTACACTCCGGCAATTATTGGTGGTGTTATAAGTTTATGGTTATTGTTGCAGTTTTTTCCGAAGCTTGATTTTGCTGATAATCTTGGGTGGTCATTATTTTTGTTGTTGATATTATTTTTAGTGATGTCTTTGAGTTTTGTTTTGACACGTGGAGTTGCTAATAAAGTTAACTTTAATCGCAATACTTCCGGTGTTGTAGCTGCTTTAAAGTTGGCTAGTGTCTTAAGCAAAAATCAAAAGAAAAATACTGCTTTTGTTTTGACGGATAATGGTTGCACTAATCATTATGGTGATAAAATGCTTAGAGCTGCTTTACCTAAGAGCATCGATCAGAGATTAGTTATTATGTTGGATTGTGTTGGTGTTGGTTGTGAGTTTGTTGTTGGATATAAAGAAGCTAGTAAACAAGAAGCGATTACACTAGCAAAGGGTTTTAAAAAGAAATCAAAAAGAAAGAGTTGTAGTGCTCAAGAGTTAAGATATACTTCATTTTCTTTTTATCAAAGAGCTTTACTAATTAGTAAAGGGGACTTTTTTAATGGTTCTTTAATGGTCGATAATGTTTCCACTAATAAAGATATCAATTGTCATGTTGATAATATTGATGAAGTTGTCAGTGCTCTTAAAGACTTTTTGGTATAAGCCTTATTAAATTGTCTTGGAAATGATGATTAATTGAAAGTATAAAAAAATATATATTGCTGTTGACATAGATTTTGAAAGCGCTATACTAAAGATAAGGAGATAACAAATGAAGACAAGTAAAGATTTCTTTGAGGTTGTAAAACAGAACTTATTTCAAGTGAAAGAAAGCCAAAGAGAAAACATTTTTCAGGCAGCTAAAATGCTAGGTGATTGTATGGGTGAAAATGGTGTTGTACAATTGTTTGGGGTTGATGCTGGGTATGCTTTTTCTATGGAATTGGGTTATAGAGCAGGTGGTTTAATGCCTTTTCATATCATTAAAAATGATGATTTGGCACTTAGGGGTTATTTAAGTGAGGCAGAATTGTATGATAGAAATATTAACAATAGAGAAGAATTAGCTCGTAATTTATATGGTTTATATCGTATTGAACCTAACGATTTGTTTTTGATTTGTGATTATGGTAATTTAGCTATTACTATTGAAATGGCACTACTTGCGAAAAACTTTGGGCACACTGTGGTAGCTGTGGTTAACAAAAAGTTAAATGAGAGTATTGATAGTAACCACTCAAGTGGTAAAAAAATCATGGAGATTGCTGATTTAGTTATTGATAATTGTGCTGAGATTAGTGATGCGATAACAGAATTTGATGGTGAGCATAAAATCAATCAAGTTGCCTCGATTAACGGTAATGTGATTGCTCAAATGTTGACGGCAGAAACCTATAGTTACATTAAATCTTTAGGTAAAGATTGTCCGATTTTATTGAGTGCTAATATTAAAGGTGCTGATGTTCACAATCGTAAATTATCTGATAAATATTTAGCAAGATGGAATTCTTAGGAGGCAATATGAAAACAATTAGCATGGATGTATTTTATGATGAAATAAGCAAATTATTAGATGTAGTATATGATTCACAACATGAAAATATTACTAAAGCTGCTGATATTATGGCTAATAGTATTGCCAATGGTGGAGTAATTCATGTATTTGGTTCTGGTCATTCTGTAGGTTTTGGCTTGGAGATGAAAAATCGCATTGGTAGTTTAGCATGTATTCATTCTATTCAAACTACTGATTTTGTTGTTAAGGGTAAGATAACACTGGAAGATTTAAAAGATCCAGATAATATTTTTGAGAGAAGACCTGGCATTGCGGATAAAATGTATGATCTTTATGATATGCATGCTAGTGATTGTTTCATTATTATTTCTAATTCTGGTATTAATGGTTTAGTTATCGATATGGCGATAAAAGCTAGAGAGAAAGGGCATAAAGTGATTGTAGTTACTAGTTGGCAACATACTAATGCTGAGGATTCAAGACATCCTAGTGGAAAGAAATTATATCAATTGGGTGATGTTGTTATTGATAATTGTGGTCCTCAAGGCGATGCTTTATTACAAACTGATTCAGTAGAAAAAGTTTGTTCAGTTTCTTCAATAACAGGCGCTTGTATTGCTCAGACTTTAACTAGTGAGACCTGTCAGCTCTTAAAAGAAAAAGGTTTAGAAGCGCCAATACTTTGGGATGAGAGTTTACATCAAGCCCAAGAGCATAATGATGCTATTAGAAATAAATATCAAGGGAGAGTTTAGCTATGTATAATTTTGAATATATGAATAAGTTAGATGAGCTATTACATAAAGTAGCTACAGCTAATGAAAAAACAATTAAAGAGTTAGCAAGAGTTTTTGCGGATAATATTAAAAATGATAAAATTATCCATACTTTTGGAACTGGTCACTCACATATGATTGGTATTGAATTATTTGCTAGAGCTGGCGGTTTAGGTAATGTTAATGCGATCTTGGATCCGGATGTTTTAACTTCATTTGGGGCTAGGCGCAGTAGTTCTATTGAAAAGTTGTCGGGTTTAGCGGATATTATCTTTGAAAGTTACAAAATTGAAAAAGGTGACATTATGATTATTACTAGTAATTCTGGTCGTAATGCTTTGCCGATTGAAATGGCTATGCGTTGTAAAAAAGAGGGTATTTATGTTATTGCTCTTACTAATTTAGAGCAATCTAAAAATACAGTTAGTAGACATCACTCTGCTAAAAGATTATTTGAGTGTGCTGATTGTATTTTAGATAATATGGTTCCATCTGGTGATGCTTTATTAAATATTGGTGGCATCTTAACTGGAGCGGGATCTTCAATTGCGAGTATGTTTATTTTAAATACGATTGTTTGTGAAGCTTTGCAAATTTGTGCTGATGAGGGTGTAAAACCTTATGTTTTCCAATCACAAAATGTTGATGGCTTTGATAATGATGAGATTTATAATAAATATGCTAATAGAGTTAAACATTTTTAACTCTAATTAAATGAAAGATTATATTTATGATTGAGTCAGCAATTATAAATATTTCTTAAAACCATAACAAAGGAGGAAAAATTATGGAGCTTAATTTTTTTCAAATTCTTCTGATTAGTCTATGGGCGTTCTGGGGGATAATTGATAGTTTATCATTTGGCTTTGGGATGAACAATGCTATTGTGGCTTGCTTATTTACAGGTATTGTAGTGGGCAATCCAGAGTATGGACTAATTGTTGGAGGAACATTACAAATGACGCAGTTAGGAGTAGCTACTTATGGTGGGGCGTCAATTTTAAACATTACTTCTTCAGGTATGATTACTACTGCCTTGGGAGCAACTTCTGCTAATCCACAAGATCCGGTTGTTTTAGCTACATCTATTGGTATGGGTATGGCAGCTTTATTTGTTCAATTGGATATTTTAGCTCGTTTCTCTAATACTGTTTTCCAACATATTGCTGACAAATATGTTAAAACAGGAAATACTAAAGGCATTAATTTAATGAATCATTTGGGTATTATTCCTTGGGGGTTATCTAGAGGATTGCCAGTATTTATTTTGCTATTATTAGGACAAGGTTTGGTAGATACTCTAATTAATATTATACCGATTTGGTTAATGGATGGCTTTAAATTAGCTGGTGGTTTATTACCAGTGGTTGGTTTTGCTATTTTATTAAGATATTTACCAGTTTTAAAGAAACCACAATTCTTAATTCTTGGATTTGTATTTGCAGCTTACTTAGGTGTACCAGTGTTAGGTGTTGGTCTAATTGGTTTAGTGGCAGCATTAATTGTTTATCAAAATGCTAGTGCTAGTTTATCTGCCTCAAATGGTGCAGCTGTAGGAGGTGATGATTATGAAGAATAATGAAAAAGTGTTTAGTAAGAAAGATCTTCGTCGTTTAAGTTTACGTTGGATTTGGCAGTCACAAATTGGTTGGAACTATGAGCGTATGCAAGGTTTAGGATATTTATCAACAATGCTTCCAGTAATTGATAAATTATATTCTGATAAGCCAGAGCTTAAGCAAAAAGCTTTAGAAGTACATTCACAATTCTTTAATACTCAGCCATTTATGGGTAATATTATTGTAGGTATGAATGTTGCGATTGAAGAGCAGTCACAAGATGCAGCTGGTTTAGATGTTGCAGCATCAATTAAGACAGCTTTAATGGGCCCATTTGCTGGTATTGGTGATACAATCTTTGGGATGATTGCAGGGGCAGTATTTGGTTCTATTGCAGCTTCAATGGCGATTGAAGGTAATCCAATTGGGGTTATTATTTGGGTTTTATGGTTGATAGCGATTTTCTTTGCTCGTTTCAAAATGTTTGATTTAGGTTATGAGCAAGGTATTAAATTAGTTACAACTTTAAGTGGTAAAATGAATGCTTTAACTGAAGCTGCTTCAGTTTTAGGTTTGACTGTTGTTGGTTGTATGATTGCGACCATGGTTAAGTTCCCTCTGGCAACTCTAGAGGCACAATTAGGTGTTGATGAGTCTGGTGAGGCAATTATCAATACCTTTAACCTACAAGCTTATGCTGATTCTATTATGCCATCTTTATTCCCAGCTTTATTAGCTGCTGCATCTTATTGGCTATTAGGTAAAAAATGGATGAATTCTAATAGATTAATTATTGCTGCTGTTGCATTTGCAATTCTATTAAGATTATTAGGAGTATTACAAGCTTAGTTAGTATTGATATTAAAATGATAAGTGACCCTTTATGGGGTCACTTTTTTTAAAAATTGATTTTATTTATTACTGGGTAATTGCTTTAAAATCTCACTTAATCTTGAATGAGAAACTGCTAAATATTCCCCATTATCTTGATAATTTTTTTTGGCACTCATATGAATATTTTTAGTATTAGTTTCTTGTATTGTTTTAATAATATTCTCTGCATTAATACCACCACCAATCAGTATCTCTAAATGTTTGTGGTATTGCTTGATTAGTGTTTTAAGAATAGGATAGCCTTTCTCTATATTAGGGTAATTTAAGCCACCACTAGTTAAGATTCTATCGACTTGACAATCAATTAGACTTTGAGCTGCTGATATTAAGTCTGGGGTTTCATCAAAAGCTTTATGAAAGATAGCTTCTTTATGATAGCTTTTAATTAATTTAACCATTTGTTTAGTGCGTTTAATATCAATGGTATTATCAATATTTAAAAAACCAAAAACAATACCATCAGCCCCATTTTCTAAAAGACTTGAAGCTTCATTTAACATTACTTTAAATTGTGCTTCACTGTAATAAAACCCTGCAGTTCTAGGCCTTACCATACAACAAATAGGAAGATTTGTCTGCGCTTTACTAGCCTTTAGTGTAGCGATAGTAGGACTTAATCCTCCCAACTCCAAAGCGGAGTTTAACTCTATTCTATCGATTTTATGCTGACTTGCAACAATGACATCATCAATGCTACCGCAGCAAACTTCTATTTTGATTTTATCTTTCATCTTGACCTCTTGTGTAATTATTATAGCATTTCTTACTTTAAGAGTTGAAGCATTATATGTTTTTTTGTATAATTATAATAAAGCATGAGGAACAAAAATGATAATTCAAAGTGAAAGAGTTTATTTAAATGAAACGTTTCAGCCAGCTCAAATTGAAATAGAAGCTGAAAAGATTAAAGCTATCTACAAGTACGACTTTAAGCCGGTTGATGATGATTACGGAAAGAATAAAATTATTCCTGGTCTGATTGATATGCACGCTCATGGCTTTAATGGCATGGACGCTAATTATGCAACTTATGAGGGTTTAGTACATTGGCTAAAACAATTGCCTAAAGAAGGAGTTACTAGTCTTTTAGTTACTACTTCAACTGCCCCTGAGAATAATTTATTGAATTCTTTTGCACTAATTGATAAGGTGAAAATGGAAAAACACATGGCTACTGAAATTTTAGGTATTCATGTTGAGGGTCCTCAAATTTCTTTTAATTTTAAAGGTGCCCACAATCCTTATTTGATCCAAAAGCCTGATGTTGAACAATTTAAAAGATTCCAAAAGGCTGCAAATGGTAGTATTAAATTGATTTGTATTGCGCCAGAAATGGATGAAAATCATAATTTAATCAAGTATTGTAGGGATAATAATGTTAAAGTAACAATTGGACATAGTGGTGCTAGTTATCAACAGTGCTTAGAAGCTTATAAAAGTGGTGCTGAGAGTTTTACTCATACTTTTAATGGAATGTTGGGTATTCATCATCGAGAGCCTGGTTGCTCTGGGGCAGCTTTGATTAATGATGATATGTTTGCGGAGTTGATTTGTGATGGTGTTCATGTTCATTTTGCACTAGCTAAGGTATTAGCTAATACTAAGGGTAAAGATAAACTGATTTTAGTTACTGATGCTGTACAAATCAAAGGCTTAAAGCCGGGTACTTATCATTTGCCTAATCGAGTAGTGAGTGTGGGCTTAGATGGCTGTGGTCGCTTAGAGGATGGTCGTTTAGCTGGTAGCTCCAATAGTATGATTACTATGGTGAGAAATTGTGTGGTGGAATGTGGTGTTAGTGAGGTTATTGCCATTAATGCTGCGAGTAGAAACCCTGCGAATTTTTTAGGTTTAAGTAACAAAGGAACTATTGATATAAATAAAGATGCAGATCTTGTTGTGATAGATGAAAATTTTAAGGTTATTAAAACTTATATTAGAGGTAAGTGTGTATATTAATAAATAATTAAGTGGAGGATTTAAAATGAGTGATTTTAATTTTCAAATTTATAATAAAAATGCTTTGACAATGATTTTTCTCTCAAAAATCTTTTTACAATTAGATATTGGTAGTAAACTGCCAACTTTTGATGATTTATCAAGTGAGTTAGGGGTGGCTCGTGGTACTATTCAAAAAGCTTTGAAATCCTTACAAGCTGCTAAGGCAGTTGAGATTAGATCAAGAGGACATATGGGCTCTTATTTAACTAATAAAAATAATAAGTCATTATTAAATTCAGCTAATATTAATTCTTTTTTAGGGGCAATGCCTCTACCATATAGTAAGACTTATGAAGGTTTGGCTACTGGCATTATTACTTCGATGGAAAATAAATATGATATTCCTGTCCATATAGCTTATATGCGTGATGCTGTTAAGCGAATAGAGGAGATGTTAAAAGGAAATTATGATTTTACTATTGTCTGTAAAAGCTCAGCTCAAAAGGCCATTGATAAGAATAACACAATAGAAATAGTGGCAGACTTTGGACCAACATCATATCTAAGTAGTCATGTTATTTTATTTAGTGATAGCCGTAGTAGTTTTATTACTGATGGAATGAGAGTGGGCTTAGCTTTAGGGTCTAGTGATCAAATCAAAAAAACAAAAGAATTATGTAAGAATAAAAGAGTAGAATTTGTAACATTAGCTTATGATCAAGTGATACCAGCTTTAAAAGAGAAGTACATAGATGCTACTGTTTGGAACAAAGATGAAATAAATGATTTAATTGTTCAAGTTAAATCCAAATCAATAGAGTCAAATGATGATGATACTACCGCTGTTCTTTTAGCCAACAATAATAAAAAAGAATTAATTAAAATATTTAAAGAAATTATTAATATCGAAGAAGTTAGAAAAATTCAAACTGCAGTAATTAAGCAGGAAATGCCCCCTAAATATTAATTGAATTATAGAATAAAATTGGAGAGAGTTATGATGATTATTATTTTTGCTGCTGTTATTGGTGTTGTGATGTTAAGTGTCAAAGTAAAAGAATTTATTACTTTTAAAAACACATTAGCCATTACTTTAACTAATAGAAATATGGAAAAATTTGTTTATTATAAAAAAATACTGTTGTTTTATTTACTGATTATTATTTGTAGTGCAGTTGCGATTGGTGTTGGCATTATTGATAAAGATAATATTACTATTGCTATGGGGGTAGTAACTTTTTTGATTTTTTTGGGTGAGGCAATTAATGCTCCTTACAAATATACTCTTTATTATAATGATAGTGCTTTTGTGGGTAGAGGTAGAGCTATTAGATATAAAAGTATTAAAGAATTCAATCGTATTAGTGCGATGCCCTTTGCTTTTATTAAGGTAATTACCACTAATGGTGACATTTATACTGTCTCACCAAAATCTTATGATATTATTGCTGAAAAATATCAGAATATTAAAAAAAAGTAGTTTAATAAAATGAGTATAACAGTAAAATATCTTATTTTGAATTAAGGAAAATGATTGAATTATGATAGCACAGCTAGATTGGATAAGTAAAAACAATGATATCTCTAAATTTCAAAATTAATAGCTGAGCTTGATTTTTACTATAAGCTAGATCATTAATAATGGGAGTTTCATTGCTGTTATCCTGTCTCAAAGATTGACAATCTTAGTAAAAATATATATAGTTTAAAAGTAAATATATTAATAAATTAGGAGGATATTATGAATAATAAAATTAAAGAAATTATTGCGGAGATTTTAGATGTTGAAGTTAGTACTATAGCTGATGATGCTTCTATTTTAGATGATTTGGGTGCTGATTCTATTGCGGTTATGGAAATTGTGATGGAGCTTGAAGGTGAGTATGGTGTTGAGGTACCTACTGAAGATGTTTTAAATCTTAAAACTGTTAATGACATTGTCGCTTATATTGAGTCAAAGTCATAAAATGAAATTTGGATTTTTATTTGCTGGCCAAGGTCAGCAATTTTATTGTATGGGTCAAGATTTAGCTTTAAAATACCCTGAGGCTAAGTTGATTTATGATCAAGCAGAAAAAATTTTAGGTTATAATGTTTTAGAATTAAGTGCAGAACAGTTAAAAGAGACTTTATATACTCAGCCAGCCCTATATACCCTAGGGTATATTTTAGATACACTTTTGAAAAAAAATAATATTATTCCTAGTATTGTCAGCGGTTTATCACTAGGAGAGTACAATGCTTTAAGTAGTGCTAGTGCTTTAGAGTTTGATGATGGTTTGGCTTTAATTGCTAAGCGTGCTGAGATAATGCAAAACGCCTTTGAGCCCTACAGTACTGGTATGGCTGCCTGTCTTAAAACAAATAGAGCTGATATTGCGAAGATATTACAAGGAACTAATATTGAAATCTGTAATGTTAACACTTTATCACAGATAGTGATTGGTGGTAGAGTAGCTGAGCTACAAGAAGTAATTCAGAAATTAAAAAAAGAAAAAATTCTTGCGATACCTTTAAAAGTGTCAACTGTCTCTCATATGTCTTTGATGAGTGAGGCTAGTGCATTGTTACAAAAAGCCTTAAGTGAGGTTAAATTTAAAGCACCAAATATTCCTTTTATTAATAATTTGTCTGGTGATTATCAAAGTGATTTATTTCATAATAGCTTAGCTCAACATATTTCTCAAACAACTGAATTAGCTAGTGCTATTTTAAGAATGAAAAAAGATGGTATTACTAATTTTATTGAAGTGGGTCCCAAAGGGTCAATTAGTAAATTTGTTAAAGAATTATGTGGTGCTGAAGTAGAAATAGTCAATGTTTATGATGTGGCTAGTCTAGAGGGAGTTATTAATGGATAAGAAAATAGCTGTGGTAAGTGGTGCTACTAAAGGAATTGGCTTAGCAATTGCCAAAGCTTTAGTAAAAGATGGTTATTATGTTATTGGGACTTATGTTTCGGACTATTCAGTTGATTTTATTGCTTCTTTAGTAAGTGAGAGTTTTGAATTAAAACAAGTAAATTCTAGTGATTCGAGTGCTTGTGAGGCTTTAGCTGAGGAAATCAAAGAAAGATTTGGAAGTTGTAGTGTTCTAGTTAATAATGCTGGTATTACTAAAGATGGGCTTTTGATGCGGATGAGTGAAGCTGATTTTAAAGAAGTATTAAGTGTTAATTTAGGTGGAACTTTTAATATGACTAAGGCATTATCTAAAGATATGATGCGTAGTAGAAGTGGTTGTATTGTTAATATAGCTTCTATTATTGGTCTTGTTGGTAATGTCGGTCAGGCTAATTATGCAGCTAGTAAAGCGGGCATTATCGGCTTTAGTAAGAGTTTGGCTAAGGAGTTAGCTGCTCGTAATATTAGAGTTAATTGTGTTGCCCCAGGTTTTATTGAAACGGCAATGACTGAGGTTTTAAGTGCAGATATTAAAGATAGTATTCTTAATAATATTGCGATGAAAAAACTTGGTAGTGTTGATGATGTTGCTAATGCTGTCAGTTTTTTAGTAAGTGATAAAGCAAGGTATATAACTGGACAAACATTAAATGTTTGTGGTGGGTTAGTAATTTAAGGAGTTAAAATGAAAAGAAGAGTAGTGGTAACAGGAATGGGCATTGTTAGTCCGTTGGGTAATGAAGTTGATATTGCCTATAATAATGCCATTAATGGTGTTAATGGTATTAGTTTGATTGACAGTTTCGATACCTCAGAATTAAAGGTTAAAATTGCTGGTCAAATTAAAGATTTTGATCCTAAAAAACACTTAAGTGGTCGTGATGTTAGAAGACAAGACTTATATAGCCAATATGCAGTTAATGCTGCGATGGATGCTTTTATTGATGCTGATTTAAGTGGTAAGTATGATCCAAGTAAGATGGGAGTTATTTTAGGAACTGGTATGGGTGGTATGGGTACTTTAACTAGAGATTTACATAAAGCTTTTAGTGAAGGATATAATAAAATACCGCCAATGTTTATTCCAATGATTATTCCTAATATGGCTAGTGGCAATGTTAGTATTGCCTTAAATGCCAAGGCTCATACTACAACTGTCACTACAGCTTGTGCTGCAGCTACTAATGCTATTGGAGATTCTTTTAGATTAATTAGAGATGGCTATGCTGATATTATGGTTACCGGTGGATCTGAGGCTGCGGTTAACCCTTACACTTTGTCTGGGTTTGCAGCTTTAACAGCTTTGAGTACTAATGAAAATCCTAATGAGGCAAGTCGTCCCTTTGATAAGCAAAGAGATGGTTTTGTTTTAGCTGAGGGTTGTGGAATTTTAATTTTAGAGGAATTGGAGCATGCCTTAGCAAGAAATGCTCATATTTATGCTGAAATGATAGGATATGGCGCAACTAGTGATGCATACCATATTACAGCTCCTAGCGGTATAGGAGCCACAGAAGCTATAAGACAAGCAATAAGTGAT
>JBKDZL010000039.1:0-1675 GCA_047971145.1 Erysipelotrichaceae bacterium | reverse complement strand
ATCTCCAGCAATCAATAATAAATCAAGTTTATTGGCCTTGCAAACTGCAATTAAGGTTGCAATAAACTCCGAACTTTCCTCTTGTTTAATATGTAAATCTGAAATTGCTCCTATTTTCATCCTAACTCCTTACATAAACATCTTACCATATTATCTATTTCAAAAACAAGATAATTTATAATAACTGCTATATAACAAATATTATCGTGGTCTTAGAAAATGCCTAATCAAGTAAACTAGCTAGTACATTTTTACAATTAATGTAAATTTTTATTTACATTCCCCTTCTTTTGTGTTATAACATTATCAAATCAAAAAGGAGAACTATTATGAAAACTTTACATAATCTTGCATTTTTTTATTTTATCATTATAAACTTTGTTATTTATAACAAACAGTTTGCTCAGGGTAAAATATAGGATTATACTTTTTAGTTCTCTATAATGACTAAGACCTAGCAAATTGCTAGGTCTTTTTTTAATACACTGGAGGTTGAAATATATTAATTATGATTTATATTTATAAAAATTAAGGAGAAAAATTATGAAGAAATTATTATTAGCAATTATGAGCTTAGTACTTTTGCTTGGAGGTTGCTCATCAAGTAGCGATACATTCACTGCTCTATTAAGTGGTGAAGTTGAATCCTTAGATCCAGCTAATGCCTCAGCATATTCAACATATTCACTTATAAGTGATATATATACTGGACTTACAAGAATTGATGATGAAAACAATCAAATTATGCTCGGAGCATCAGATATAACTATCTCTGATGATGGCCTGACATATACAGCTACCCTTAGAGATGATATAAAATGGGTCGATAATACTGGAACTGAAGTTGGAGATGTTACAGCAAATGACTATGTATTTGCTTACCAACGAATGGTTGACCCCAATGTTGCATCAGTCTATTCATACATCTTTGAAAATATCAAAAATGCAACTGAAATTGGGCGCGGAGAAATGGAGGTTACAGAGTTAGGTGTAAAAGCATTGGATGACTATACACTTGAAATAACACTTACAAAGCCAACTCCTTACTTCGAGAATTTACTAGCCTTCGGCTCTTACGTTGCTCAACCTGAGGGCGCCTATGAAGCATATGGCGATGATTACGCAACTAGTAGTGATACAATGTGGTATAGTGGAGCATATTATGTAACTAAGTACGACCCAGATTACACAATTGAACTTAAGAAAAATAACTTATATTTCAATAGTGATAAGGTTGAAGTTGAAAATCTAGATTATCGATTAAACGCTGATGATACTTCAAGATTAAACGCATTTTTAAATGGTGAAGTAGATTATGCAGAAATTGATTCAGTTGAAAATTACAATGCTACTAAAGAGGAAGGTGTAGATCATAACCGCCATACACTGTTCAGTTACTATTTTGTTTTAAATACAACCGATAATACACCAACAAGTGATCCTAACCTGCGCAAAGCACTTTCTCTAGGCTTTGATAGAACAACGGTTGTTAACTCGGTATTTGATGATATGAATACACCGATTGAGTACATCATTCCTGAAAACTTAACTCCCTCTACTTATGACGGCTTAGAATATCGTGATATTGCTGGAGATAGCTTAACTAGTTATGATGAGGATGCTGCAAATCAGTATTTTGATAAATATATGGAAGAAAATGGTATCAGTGACCGCT
>JBKDZL010000038.1:0-17394 GCA_047971145.1 Erysipelotrichaceae bacterium | reverse complement strand
ATTATTTAATAATCGACTCCAGCCAATTATCATTATTTGGCAATTCTAATAATTTAACTACAGTTTGGGCAATATTAGCTAAACCATAATTACCTTCCTTAATTTCAACTTGTTTACCATAAATAATAAATGGTACCGGAAATAAGGTATGAGAAGTTTTAGCCTTAGGCTTATCTTCTGGATTTTTTTGCTTTTCATACATTTGATCAGCATTACCATGATCTGCAGTTATTACAAGAATACCATTAACTTTATCCACAGCTTTAATAATACGCCCTAAAGCTAAATCCACAGATTCCACCCCAACAATTGTAGCCTCTAAGTGTCCTGTGTGACCAACCATATCCCCATTAGGATAATTAACTCTTAAGAAATCATATTTTTTTGATTCAATAGCAGTTACAATAGCATCAGTTATTTCAGCAGATTTCATCCAAGGTCTTTGTTCAAAAGGAACCAAGTCAGATTTTACCTCTTGCCAAGTCTCTAACTCTTCAGAGAATTTTTCACTTCTATTACCATTCCAAAAATAGGTTACATGACCAAATTTTTGTGTCTCACTCAAAGCATATTGGTTAATATTATGACTAACTAAGTATTCTGTAAGTGTATTTTTAATTTTTGGTGGCTCAACCAAGAATTTCTTAGGTAACTGTAAATCACCATCATACTGTAACATACCAGCATACATAACATTAGGTTTATTCCCTCTATCAAATTTATCGAAATCATCCATTTCAAAAGTCTTAGATAATTCTATTGCTCTATCACCTCTAAAGTTAAACAAAATCACTGAATCCCCATCAACAATTTTACCAACAGGGCCATTGTCATCACTAACTACAAAACCAGGTAAATCTTGATCAATAACATCATTCTCTTTTCGATAAGTTTCAATCGCTTCAGTAGCTGAGCTAAATTCTCTGCCTTCAGCTAAAACATGATGTTTCCAACCAGCTTCGACCATACTCCAATCAGCATCATATCTATCCATAGTCAATTTCATACGACCACCACCTGATGCTATTTTACTATCAAAATTATCATCATTTAACTCACTCATAAGATTTTCTAAAATATCAATATACTCTAATGCTGAGGTAGCTGGCACATCTCTACCATCTAATAAAGCGTGAACTCTTACTCTTTTCAAACCCTCTTCCTTACATTGTTTAAGCATTGATAATAAATGATTAATATTAGAGTGAATATTACCATCAGAAAGCAAACCAATAAAATGCATAGTATGATTTTGAGCATTGCTGACTAACTCTTTCCAAGTAGGACTAAGATAAATATCCCCACTAGCAATAGACTCATTAACCAATTTAGCTCCTTGAGAGTATATTTGTCCACAGCCAATGGCATTATGTCCAACCTCAGAATTTCCCATATCATCATCAGTAGGCATGCCCACCGCACTACCATGAGCCTTCAAAATAGTATTGGCATGATTAGCTAATAAATTATCTAGAGTCGGGGTATAAGCGTTTTCCACCGCATTTCCAAACTTATTAGGATTAACTCCTACACCATCCATTACTACTAAAACTACCGGTCTTTTATTCATATAAATACTCCTTACATTTAATAAAGCTATTATAACACGATTGGTTTATAATAGCTTTTATTTGAATGATAAAATTTACTTATTTTTTAAGTGGAGCCAGAGCATTTTCAATAATTGTCAATACTTCAAGCACTTCATTTGGCTTAATCAGAGTTTCTTTGCCAGTGGTAATAGCCTCAAATAAATTTTCATAGATAAGACCATATTGATTTGGCAATTGAGTAATAATTTTATGTTGTTTTTCACTCTTATCATCGACATAATAAAGATGACCTTCAGTTACTGCTTGCTTATCAGAAGTTTGCTTAGTCTTGGAATTATGAGGGCGAGGAGGAATGATCAAACTTCCTTTTTTACCATGAACAGTAAATCTTGGAAAATCATATAACACAGCAGTAGATGTTTTAACACTCACCTTATAATTATCATAAAACAAATCTAAGTCAATATAATCATCAGCAAATTTCCCTTTATGAATTGATCTAACATCACTGACAACCTTATTAGCGAAGCCAAAATAAGAAACAACTTGATCAATAGTATGAATAGCTAAACCATGCATCATACCTAAGCCTTCAACACCGTTATCATGCGGTCTAAAATAGTCGTAATGGGAAATAACTTCTACTATATCTCCTAATACTCCCGAATCAATAATTTCTTTTACTGACATAAAATCACTATCATATCTTCTATTTTGATTAACTGTTAAGATACAACCCATTTCTTTAGCATAATCAAATAATTCTTTATCTTCAGCTACATCTCTAGTAATTGGTTTTTCTACTAACACATGTTTCTTATGAGTTAGTGAATTCATAACTAATTCTTTATGAGTACTATCTGGTGAGCAGATCACAACTAATTGAATTTCTTCATCATTATAAATTTCATCAGCATTAGAAGTGAAATGAATATCTGGATAATCACTCTCTAATTTTTCATCTCTAAATTCGCTAGGATAACAAACTGTTTTTACTTCAAATTTATCTTTCATTTTTAAAATAAAGGGAAAGTGGTAATTAAGCACACTATTACCAAACCCAAAATATGCTACTTTAATCATTTTTTCTCCTTATTTATCCTGTGGATATTCTATTTTTGCTTGGCGACGACACTCACTCATCACCTCATGTACTGCTCTAATTTGATCAAAAGGATGTTTACTTGCCTCAGTATGACCTTTAGCTAAATCTTCCATCATCTCTTTTAATACATAATAAATTGGAGTTTCAACCTTTTCACTTATGACTTTGACTTCTTTAGTTTTTCGATCAATGAATTCAATATCAGATAAAAGATTTAATGGATTAAATCTTAAAGTACCATGTTCGCCACAAATTTCACTTTTGTTATTAGTGAAGCTTGCTTTTGAATATAAAACATTGGCAATGAAATCACCATATTCAAACATTGAATTACCCGCAACATCGGCACCTGTATCCAATAAACTAGCCTTAGAAACTATATTATGTGGTTTACCAAATAAACCTACACATACACCAATTGCATAAACACCTAAATCCATGATTGCTCCATTAGCTAATTCACTGCGAAAAGTAGTAGGATTTTTACCTTCCAGATAAGCGTCATACCTACTTGAATACTGCGATTGATTCAATACTACTTGGTGAATGGGACCAACTAAGTCTAATGCATCTTTCAAAATTTTAAAATTAGGATTGTATAAAGGCATCAAACCCTCCAAGACAAAAGACTTATTATTGGTTGCCACCTCTAATATTTCTTCTACTTGTTGAATATTAGCGCTCATCGGTTTCTCACAATAAACAGCAAAACCTCTCTTTAAAAAATAAATACTCATGTCATGGTGTAAAGCATTTGGCGTTGCAATATAGATCGCATCGGTAAGCTCTTTATCTGCCAATTTTTCATAACTATCATATCTCAAAGGTATTTGATACTTATCAGCAAAAGCATTGGCTTTTTCCATACTAACATCACAAACAGCAACAACATCACAACCATCAAGCAACTTTGCTCCAGCCATAAACATATCCGTAACAAAATTTGTTCCAATTAAAGCTATTCTCATTTTATATCCTTTCTGTGTAAGTTACTTACAACTTATACTTAAAGAATATACTTTATTGATCTATTTGTATTGCCCTAAAATTGACGATTAATTCTCATTTTTTGTCATTTTTAAAGTCCCTTAATATATTTTTTGTATTCTAAAGGTGCATACCCTACTGATTTTTTAAATTGACGATAAAAAGTTTTACTATTGTTAAAACCAGCTCTTTCCATTACTTGTGGAATTGTTAAATTTTCATTAGCTAGTAAAAATTTTGCTTGCTCAATACGATAACTATTTAAAAATTTAGTGAAGTTAGTACCAAACCATTTCTTAAAAAACTTGCTTGTATAGGTAGTAGAATAACCTATCTTGTCAGCTAAGTGAGTAATAGTTATATCTTGATGATAATTATCTTCTAAATAATCAGCTAACTCCGATAACTTCTCTAAGATATACTCAGAGTGTTTGGCAACTTCAATTTTATTGCGATAATTATAGTCGCTACGTGGCAATTCTCTAAGTATTATCGTCAGCAATTTACAAAGATTGCTTTTCATAACAAATAAATAACCATATTTTTTCGTTTTATATTCTGCTAATATTTCTAAAATTATTTCGGATATTCTTTCGATAGTGGATTGACTCCAAAAATTACTGTTTTTACTCACAACATTAAAGAGCTCTCGCAAATTTAAATCCATATTTGCTGCAGGTAAAACATCATTAAAAACTTTTGTGTGAAATATTAAAGTAGCTCTAACACTATCTTTACTTGCAATAATGGCATGTGCTACTCCTCTATCAATAATTTCAATGTCATTTTCACCAAGTTCTGAAACACTATTTTGATACACTATCTTAACACTACCTTTTAGTACTAAAATAAATTGAATTTCTCGATGAAAATGTGAATTTTGCTCTTCATTAACATAATTCAAAAAACAACGGCAAGGATAATTATAACTCTCAGTCGGAAATTCAAATATTCTTTGTTTGCGTATTACATGTAAATTATTCATTATGATCGACAACTTTCATCATTACTTCCTCATCATATGGTTTACTTCTAACTCGTAACCACAGAGATAAAATAACAATTACAATGCCTGATAAAAAAAGCCAGCTATTAACTCCAATTATTTCACTTATTGGAGCAGCAATGATCAAACCAAAGGGCATTGACCAAGCAAAAACACTAAGTAATAATGAAATCACTTTTCCTAACATATTACCAGCAATGCTCTCTTGTATATAAGCCATAAAAGGAACGTTCATGAATGAAACTGGTAAACCAGAGATAAAAGATAAAATCACTAACCAAACAAAACCCCAAAAACTAGCTGGTAATATGCCAATCAAAGAATTTGACAAACCAAAAAACATTACCGCAATACTCATCATTAAAAATCTTTTTTTCATACCACCCCAAATACCCAAGATTAATGATGATAGTAAAATTCCAAAAGCAAAACTGACCTCTACCATACTATTGGCAAAAGCATCGCCAGCAAAATGAGCTTTAACCAATAAAGGATACAAACTACCCAATGGTGCTGACAAAATATTAATAAAAATAATCGGTAAAATAACAGCCATTAATACTTTATTTGCTTTAATAGCCCCTAAACCCATCTTAAGATCTTCTATGAAATGTGTTTTTTCCACTTCTTGTTGTACATCAGGTATTTTAACAAATAACAAACAAAATATTGCGAATAACGCTCCAAAAATATCAATCAACATAATTGAAGCTATAGAAAATAAACCCATTAAAACAGCACCCAAAACAGGACCTAACATATTTGATAATGAATTCACCAAGCTGCCAATTCCTCCCACTTTAGTTAACTTATCTTTAGGTGCTAAAAGTGGAATTGCAGCTTGCATCGCTGGCCCATGAAAAGTACTACCTATACCCCTAATAAATAAAATAATATAAATAATACTCAAATCAGGATTAGCATTATACAAAAAAACTAAACCTAATATAACACTAGAAATTGCCACCAAAGCATCCGCAACTATAATAATCTTCTTACGATTAATCCTATCTACGATAACACCAATAAATGGCCCAAAAACCAATTGAGGCAACATAGCAACAATGGTCGCAATTGATAAAACTATCGCTGATTCTGTTTTAATCGTTAACCACCAAACAATAGAAAACTGAACAGCAGCTGATCCTAATACGGAAAAAACTTGTCCTGTAAAGATAATGATAAAATTCTTCTGCCATTTTTGCATAGTTGCCTCCTATTGCTAATTATTATAACTTTAATACATCTTATTGTAAATGAATGCTTTACAACAGGTATGCTAATTATGATAAGTAGTGATTTTATTTGACTAAGCAGTTAGCTAAGTGCCAAGATTATAAAAAAAACAGTAATAAAATTACTGTTTTTTCACTGCTATTATCATTTTTTACAAGATTTACCATGAGCGCAACCAATACATTTATTACCCCTACGTTTTTCTCGGATAATTTTAAAGACTGCTGATGATAATATTACTATGATTATTAATCCAACAATAATATCTTTCATGATACACTCTACTTACTTTCTAATAATTCTCGGCTTTTTTTATTACCTTGAACAACAAGATAGCTAATAATTATAACAATAGTACTCACAATAACTAAGCCAAATACAAAGCCTGTACCTAAAGTACCAGTAGTTAGCAATGTACCTATTTGATAAACCAAGAAAGCCACTATATAACCCATACTAAATTGGAAAGCAATACCACTCCAAAGCCATTTTTTACTCTCCATTTCCGAGTTCATTGCCCCCATAGCCGCAAAGCAGGGTGGCGTAAATAAATTAAACATCAAATAAGCTAGTGCCGCTATTGAGCTAATACCCATTACTTCCGCAACAGTATTAGCACCATGTGTTAAAACAAACTCTTCAGTATCAATAAAATTAGTCAAAGAATAAACAACAGCCAGTGTACCCACAACATTTTCTTTAGCAATAAAACCTGTAATAGCTGCTGCAGCTAACTGCCATACTCCAAACCCTAATGGTATTAGCAAAAATGCAAATGGCGTGGCAATACTTGCCAAAATGCTTGTCGCTTCCGCTCCCTCCACAACAACTTCAAATTGCCAATTAAATGTTTGCATTAACTGAACTACTACATTACTCAACAGGATAATTGTTCCAGCTTTAATAATGAAAGCTTTAGCTCTTGAAAACATTTGGATAATAGCTCTTTTAATACTTGGAAATCTATAATCTGGTAACTCCATAATAAAAAGCGATCTAGCATTTTTTTCACCGGTAATTCTTTGAATTAATAAAGCACTAAAAATTATTAATACTATCGCTACAAAATACATCGAAGTACCAATCCAAGCAGAATCATTAAAAAACACACCCGCAAATAAGGCTATAACTGGCAGTTTTGCACCACAGGGCATAAAAGGAGTCAACATTGCTGTGGTTCTTCTTTGCCGCTCATTTTTAATTGTTCTAGTGGCCATTACCCCAGGTATAGCACAACCTGTACCAATAATCATTGGAATAATAGACTTACCAGATAAACCAACTTTCTTAAAAAACTTATCCATTACAACCGCAACCCTAGCCATATAACCACAATCTTCCAATAAAGCTAATAAAAAGAATAAAACCATTATCAAAGGTAAAAAACCTACCACCGCTCCAACTCCACCAATAATACCATCAACCAAAAGTGAACTTAAAACCAAAGAAACATCATCACCTAAAGCCACCGCAACAAACTCACCAAGAGAATCAATCCAACCCGCTAAAATATCAGCCAAAAATGGTCCTAAAATTTCCTGAGAAATAGCAAAAACCAACCACATAACTAACATAAATATCGGAATACCTAACCATTTATGAGCGATAACTCTATCAACTGAATCTTGAAAAGTTTGCTGATCACTATTGATTTTTCTAATTTCAACCTCATTAACGATTTTGTTAACTTCCTCATAACGCAATTGGTCACTTTCAAGTTGATTTTTAGAGCTAGGAATTTTAAAAGCTGGTACTTGTTTTTTCTCACTAGCACTTAGACAAGCCGCAATCAAATCTTTTAAATTATTATCACTAACATCAATTGCGATTGTATTTACTACTGGGCAATTAAGTTTTTTTGCTAATAAATCTATATTAATACTAATTTCTTTTTTTTCAGCTAAATCACTTTTATTAAGTGCAACTACTACTGGAATTCCCAACTCCAATAATTGTGTAGTAAAAAATAAACTCCTACTTAAATTAGTATAATCAACTACATTAATAATAACATCAGGATTTTCGCCTTTAACAAATTCACTAGTAATTGATTCCTCAGAAGTAAAGGCCGCAATCGAATAAGCCCCTGGCAAATCTACTGCTCTTAGCTTTAATTCGCTTGAATTTAAACTAGCTTTAATGTCTCCCTCTTTTTTCTCTACAGTTACTCCAGGCCAGTTACCGACATGCTCAATTTGACCAGTAATGGCATTGAAAAGTGTAGTTTTTCCACTATTGGGATTACCAGTTAATGCAATTTTCATGATAATTATCTCCTTTTACAATTTGCTATACTAAATAATAATAGAAGCTGCCAAATCACTATCAATACTGTATCGTGAGTGTTTTACTGAAATAATGTAATTTTCACTCAATACAGAAATAAGTGTTAGCTTTTGACCGCTATAACAACCCAAAGTAAATAAGAAGTTTTTAAGTTCTAAATCATTTGTATCAATTTTTTTGATGGTGTACTCAACATTAATATTTGCTTGCGTTAAGTTTATTTCTTTATTTGAACTCATGTCACTTATTATAACAGATTTTCTTTTAAAAATATGCTAATTTTTGACCTCTTTTCACCTGATTTGTTAGTAATAACAAACTATTGTTAGTATATACTTATAAATTATTACTGTCAACCTAGTAAAAATACTTTAAAATTTCCAATTATCTCTTTGTTTGCTCAATATTATTGCTTTATATATTTCAAATCTTAGGCTATAATATTATTATGATTGAATTGATAAATATTCAAAAAGAAATAAACCAAGTTAAAATGCTTGATAATCTAAGCTTTAAAATACCCAACGCTTGTATTTTTGGTGTTTTAACTGACAATAAACAAAGTGCTAGCACCTTACTAAGACTAATTAGTGGCTGTATTACTGCCAATAGTGGCTATCTATACATCGATGGTCAACCTGTGTTTGATAATTTAAATATTAAAGAAAATATTTTTTTAGTTGCTAGTGATCCTTTCTTTATTCATAACACTACTATTAAAGATATGAGAGCTTATTATCGTTTATTTTATCCCGACTTTGATGAAGAAATTTTCACAAAATTACTCAAGCTATTTAATCTTAAAAAGAATACTAGAATAGACTATCTCACTTTAGCTACTAGAAAACAGGCAGCCCTGAGTTTTGCCTTAGCCCTTAGAGCGAAGTATTTATTAATTGATGATCTATTTTTTTGTATTAGTGAAGCTCAAAAATTAGTAATCATTGAAATATTTAAAAATAATGTTGAAGAGTTTGGTCAAACCATCATTATCAGCTCCACCTTGGCAACAGAGCTAAATAATCTTTGTGATGGCTTTGTACTGATTAACAAAAACAAATTAATCTTAGAACATACTAATCAAGAAGCAATAAATAATTTATTCAAAGTCCAAATTATTTTTGCCAACAATCAACAAATTGATTTAAGTGAACTCAATATTATTAGTGAAAACTTAGAGGGTATTGTTTGCACTTTATTGATTAATTCTGACAAAGAAAAAATCATCAAATTTTTAGAGAAAATCAAGCCTTTAAAATACAGTTTCATCAATCCTAATCTTAGTGAAATATCTCAATTTTATTTAGGAGTTAACCATGAAATTTAATAAGAAAAAATATCATCAACATTTATATAAAAGGTTTAGAGGCCTTTGTTTAATTATTTTTTTATTAGCTTTTTGTTCTTTTCCCCTATTATCTCTTACTTTAAATGTCGCCAATCAAATATCATATCAAATAATTGCGGTTGGCTATTTACTGTTGGCTTTTAGCTTGCCTTTGTTTTGTTTTAGATTCAATTATTATAGTAATGCTTCAGATTTTTATTATGCTCTGCCTTTAGATCGGCAGGATTTATTTAATAATTCTTTTTTATTAGGTTATTTAGTTGCGAGTGTACCAATTAGTCTTGCTACCATTATTGGTATTATTACTGAAGTATTAATTAATAATGCTTTATTATTACCACTTCTACTAGAATACTTAAATATTATTTTCTTTTTTAGTGTTATTTATACTTTAGTAGTAATGATTATTCAATATTGCAACAATGTAATTGATACTATTATTTCTACGATTGGACTAATTAATTTGCCATTTATTTTAGCTTACTTAGTATTACAATATGTCAATACTATTACAGGTAGCATTACAGTGGATCAAGGTTTAATGGCTCTTTTATCACCGGTTTATAATTTGTTATATTTTTATAATATTTCAGCGAATATCTTTATTTATTTAATCTATTTTGTAGTTTTATTATTAGCCTTATATTTTGCCTCTAAGACTTTTTATCAAAAAGCTAATCATAACTATCAAAAAATCACTACTCATCATTTCAAAACTATTATTAAATATTTATTAGTAATGTGCGCCTTCTTTGCTGCTAGTATTATTGGTAAAAATAATTTTAATAACTCTTTACTACAAATAAGCTTTGCATTTATTATTAGTTTTGTAACCTATCTAATCACAGTTTATGTTAATAATAGATCCTTAAAATTTAGTTTTAATATTTTAATTAAGTTTATTTTATTAATGATAGTGTTAGTAGCATTCATTATATTAATACCAATATTACTATAAAGATAATCTTCTAGTATTTACAATAAAAAAACTGCTGGTAACTCAACAGTTTTTATTCGGTTTTCTCTACTACAGTTGATGATGAGGGATCTAATTGAAAAATTTGCTCACCATCCTTAGAATATGTATACTCACCTCTAGCATAGATTTTCACATACTCAGGATCTTGTAATTTTTCTATTTGATTCTCCAAGATTTTTGCTTCACTCTCTAATTCATTTAATTGAGCAGTTGAGGCAGCAACTTGTTGATTTAATTGATTAGTAAGAAAAATATCCTTACCAGACTCATATAAGAAAAAACACGAAACAGCTAAGACAGTTAAGGTGATAATAAGCTCACCTAATTTGAATTTCTTTTTTTGTTTTACCATATAAACTCCTATCGGTAATTACCATTATAAAACAGTGGTATTGATAAGTAAAGAGTTATTATATAAAAGCTGAGGGAGTATTTAAGCCCATAACGGTTTAAATGTTTATAAATTTTTCTTTTTCTCAATGCTAGCTGTCTCAGATAATATAGTTGGCTCTTATCCACAACAATATAAAGATTTTTCAAATACTCTTCATTAAAAAACCTTTGTTGTATTATAGCTAAATTAGTTTATGATACAAAGCGTTGTTAAAGTTTGTGTGTAATTTTATAAAAAATTGAAACTCAAAATATTTCCTATTATTCTAGTAAAATGTTATAACTATATTATGCAAAAATATTTAATAAATAAATTCATTAAACATAAGGAAAACAATACTAGTGATCTGAGAAAAGATTATGGGCTTTTGTGTGGAATAGTAGGGATAATTACTAATAGCTTTATTTGTCTATTAAAAATACTTAGTGGTTTACTATTTGGTAGTATTGCTATTGTAGCTGATGGCATGAACAATCTATTTGATACATCCTCATCAATAATTACAGTAATCGGCTTTAAAGTAGCCGCAAAAGAAAAAGACAAAGAACACCCTTATGGACATGGTAGATACGAATACTTGGCCGCATTAGTTATTTCAATTTCCATTATAATTGTAGGAGCCTTATTATTGCACTCTTCAGTTGATAAAATTTTTAACCCTAAAAAGATTGAGTTTAATTTCTTAATGATTTTTATTTTATTTATCAGTATTATTATTAAAATATGGCAAACAAACTTTAATTTAAATATTAGTAAAATAATTAAATCAAAAACCCTAAAAGCTGTCGCAATTGATAGTCGCAATGATGTAATAGCCACTAGTGTTCTGTTAGTAAGTTTATTAGTAGCTCACTATTTCAATATCAATATTGATGGTTATGCTGGTGCAGTTGTTTCCTTATTTATTATTATTTCTGGTATTCAATTACTAAAAGATACTGTTGACTTATTACTGGGACAAGCTCCCGATCCCGATATTATTAATAGTATTAAAGCTATCATTAATAATAACAAGGACATTTTGGGTGTCCACGATCTTGTGATTCATGATTATGGACCACAAAAAATCTTTGCCTCTGTACACTTAGAATTTGATGCCAAAGATACTTTAGTGCACTGTCACAGTATTGTTGAAGAAATAGAGCAAGAAATACAAAATAAACTAGGTATCGAATTAGTAAGTCATATCGATCCCATCGAATTAGATAATCCCTTAAATCAAAAAATTTATGAAACAATAAAGCTAGAAATCAAAAAATTTCCTGCTATTAAAAATATGCATGATTTAAGAGTAATAACTAAAAATAACAAAACCACTATTTTATTTGAATTAATATTAGAAAACCCTACAACTCAACTTAAAATGAATATTGAAAATCACTTTTTAGAAGTTATTAAAAATATTAATTCAGATTATCAATTAAATATTATTTTTGATTTAGATTATAGTACAGAAAATTAAACAAAATCAATTTATCAACCTTACTTTTTATGTGCTTTAATAATAATTCAACCTCAAGGGTAGACAATTATAAATATAAGTAATAGCTATTGTATCTCTATTTGAAAAAAGTGAATACTAGAATTAATTATTGATGCAGCTTTATATATCAATTCCATCAGTAATAAGTTACAAACGAACATAATAAATTCTAATTTATTGTTAGATAGCCTATTTGCAACTATCGAGTGCTATATTTGATATTGGATAAAAGAAATGACTCAATTCTGAGTCATTATTTTTATAAACCACATTTTAATTGAGCATTACAATTAGTACAGGTATTACAGCCACCAATTTCTTCAACTGTACCCTCATTACAAATCGGACAAATATCACCAATCTCTGTACCAATATTTCTATCTTGACGATCACCTCTAAAATCACTCTGTTCTTCTTTGCTAGATTGCTCTTTAACACTGACACCAAAATCTTTAACTAAATCTAACTGATTCCACGCTGCATCTTCATCATTGGTTAAGCTTAATACTTGTGAATCACGTGAGCCATCAACATAAACAGTTCCGCCTTTTGCTCCACCTTTATATAAGCGCTCATAAATCTTTTGCACTTGTCTAACTGAAAAACCTCTAGGAGCATTAACAGTTTTAGATATTGAAGAGTCAATCCAACGTTGAATAGCACACTGAGTATCAGCATGTTCCTCAGGAGATAACTCCATTGCTGAGGCAAAAATAGCTGGTAAGTTATCCTTAGTGTATTCAGGATGAATAGCTAAGTATTCATCTACAATTGAAGCATTTACTTCAATAAATTTACCCAATCGACCACTTCTAAAATAAGAAAAAGAGAAATATGGCTCTAAGCCAGTAGAAACACCAACCATAGTTCCAGTTGATCCGGTAGGGGCAATAGTTAATAAATGAGAATTTCTAATACCATACTTTAGAATATCACTTCTAATATCTTCTGGCATATTTTTTAGATAACCAGAATTTATAAATTTTTCTCTATTCTCTAAGAAAGGAAAAGAACCTTTTTCTTTTGCTAATTCAATAGATGTACGATACGCTGTGGTAGCTAAGCACTCAAATACTTTATCAATCAATTTAATTGAGCTAGCACTACCATAGCGCTCATTGGCAAAAATCAGTAAATCATGCAAGCCCATTACACCCATACCAATACGACGCTCACCAAGAGCTTGTAGTTTATTAGCCTCTAAAAAATAAGGAGTACTATCAATAACATTGTCTTGCATTCGAATAATATAACTGACTGTTTCTTTTAAATCATCAAATAACACTTCACCACTATGCTTATTAACAAACTTAGCTAAGTTAATAGCCGCCAAGTTACAAACAGAATAAGGAGCTAAAGGCTGCTCACCACAAGGATTAGTCGCAACCACTTTCTGATCATAAGCCACCGCATTAGTCATTTCATTCGCATTATCAATAAAGAAAATACCAGGCTCAGCCGAATAAGTAGCACAGAAACAAATTAAATCCCATAAATCTCTCGCTTTAATACAACGATAAACTTTAACTGGATAACCCAAAGCTTCCCACTCATCAACATCACCAATATCATGCCAATTTTCATCATAAAAATCTTTTTGCTTTGATGTGAGAGCATCCAAATCAGGAAAACGTAAAGCATACTCTCCATCACACTCCACCGCAGCCATAAATTTATTAGTAATATTGATAGAGATATTTGCCCCAGTTAAAAACTCAGGATTAACCACCTCTAAAGTCCCCTTATCTACTAACATCGCCCTAGCGTGATCAGCAATATGCACGGGAGTATTACTATTTTCAACTAAAGCTTCATACATTTCAATTTCAGTTTTTGTCAAAGGAACAAATTTTAATTTTTTCTCTGCTTCAGCTCTAATTACCTCATCTTTAGAGTTATCAGTTAACCATTTTAAGATTTTAGGATTTTGCATTTTTGAGACAATAAATTCAATAATATCAGGATGCCAATCACTAAGCATAATCATTTGAGCTCCTCGACGTGATCCACCCTGTTCAACTAAATGAGTTAAATTCGCAATATCATTCAACCAACTAACCGCTCCACTACTTTTACCGCCTACTCCTTTAGCAATTGCTGATTTGGGGCGTAATGTTGAACCATTAGTTCCAACCCCTCCTCCTCTAGACATTATCTCCATAACTTCTTTACGATGATCAGCAATACCGCCTCTGCTATCTTTTACCATCGGCATTACAAAACAGTTAAAATAAGTGACCGCAGTATCACTACCTGCCCCATATAAAACTCTACCTGCTGGGACGATTTTTAAATCTTTTAATTGTTGATAAAATTGTTCAGTATAAAAATCTCTAGTGCTACAAGTTTTCTCATTTTTAGCCAAAGCTTTACCAACTCGGGCTGAAATTTGCTCATAAAATAGTTCTAATGGTTTATCAACTTCTCTAAATGTTCTAACAATAATGCCACTTTCAGCTTCTTGATGATTTTCTAAAGCACTGCGCCATTCTTCCTCTATTTCAATAGTAACCAATTCTTTTTTAGCATCTAAAGCTATTACTCTACCAATTCCTCTAGCAGGATATTTAGGATCATGCTTAGTAACACTCATTACCACATCACCAATTCCCAAAGTTTTTAAATCTAAATCTTTTTGAGCATATCTATCTAACATTACTAGTCTTGAAACACCACTATGAGTAACATTGAATTCTGGTTCTATTTTAATTAGATGCGGGAAATTAACCTCGATATCATTATTTAGTTTTGTTATTGTTGATTTTTTATACATACAATTTCCCCTTCTCTTTTATTTATTTCACTTATTTTATTATACACAAAAAAATACTAAAACACATACCTTTGCTTGAAAATAATTTAAGAACTATTTTTATTTTTCAACTTTAAAATTTTGCACCAAAAATAAAAACTCAACAAAGATATTGTCGCCCCCATAGTAACATCACTTAAAAAGTGATAACCCCCTAAAATTCTTGAAATTGCCACCAAAATACCAAATAATAAAGCTATACATATTATTTCTCTATTTTTACTAGTAAACCACAGAGTTAAATAAATACTCGCCATCGCATGAGCAGTATGCCCAGAGGGAAAAGATTTATAAGCATCACTAATACCACTAAAGTCACTGCCATTAATGATATACCAAGGAACAAAATCATTGCCACTCTCAATAAGCCACCAATATCGAGGTCTTGCCCAAATTATTTTAGTTGCCTCTACGATTATCAAATAACTTAACAAGTATAATATTCCTAGAATAGCTATTTTTTTATAATAATGATACTCACTATCAGGTATTTTATTCATAATTCTAAACATCAAATAAGCTAAGATTAAACCTAATAATAAACATAAAAAATAATTATTTATCTTTAAGTAGTGACTAAATAAGTAAAATTGTGAAAAACAAAAGATAACTAAACACACTGATGATAAAGCAACAATAACCAAGCCACCTTGTTTCAAATATTTTCGATAGGCAAAATTAGTAAAAAAAGCACTAACTAAAACAGGAATAAACAAAGCCATAAAACCCCCAACAACATGAAAAAACCTGACAAAATATTCCCAAATACTATCATTAGCTAAAGTCACTAAAAAATTAGATAATTGCCAATCAAAAAAACTCCCCATCAGCATTAAGATAATGCCAATGATAACCAATATTTTTTTATTCATATTTATCATCTTACTTTATTTTACAAATAATCTCAATTCAAACTAATTGTTTTCAACTAATCATTGACAAGTATTACTGAAACTTTATAATTAATATTAAATATCAGGGGGATATGACAATGAAATATGGGGTAATTATTGCTGCGGGTGGAAAAGGCAACCGCATGGGTTTAGGCTTTAATAAAGTGCTATTTCAATTAACGGAAAAACAAACAGTATTAGATAAAACCATCGAAATTTTTAAAAATGACCCCAACTGTGATGAAATAATTGTGGTCTTAAGCAAAAAAGACTATAAATCATGTATTGGTTGTATGAAATCTGGGGAAATAGTTTTAGTCTCTGGAGGGCAAACTCGCTGTCATTCTGTCTATAATGGTCTAATGGCAGCTAAATCAGATATTGTCTTAGTTCACGATGGTGCAAGACCCTACTTAAGTAAAGAAGTATTAGAAAGAATTACCACTGCTGTACAAAAACACCCCGCAGTTGTACCAGTAGTGCCAGTAAAAGATACCCTCAAGAAGGTAATTAATAATCAAGTGGTTGAAACACTCCAAAGAGAAGAAATATTTCAAGTACAAACACCTCAAGCATTTAATACAGATGTATTAATTAACTCTTATCAAAAAGCTTTCAAAGCTGATATTTTGGGCACTGATGATGCCCAAATAGTGGAAATGTATAGTGATATTAAAATTCATACTGTTGAGGGTGACTACAATAATACCAAAATTACTACCCTTGATGATTTATTAAAAATGCAATAGTTTTTTTAAAATTCAATCCCTAATCTAGCTTTTATTTTTTTATCAAAAGGATGTTTATGTTTTTTAAATTCAGTATCATAATCAAATAACTCTAATAATTGAAGATACTCACGATGACCAGTTACTACCACCTCAGCAGTAATGTCTTTAAGATAATCATATACTTCAGCAACACTTAAAAATTCAACATCTATTAAATCAATGAATTCATCTAAAACTATTAAATCATACTTATAAAACTCTTTTTTGGCAGCATTAATAAATTCAATGATTTCTAATTGAACCTTCTTTTTTTCGCTATTACTCATTTGAAAAGCAAAGTCCTTAAACTTATATAACCTTAAACAAGTATTCTTATGTAGCCACTTAATCTCACTACTGCTGCCATCTTTTAAACAGCTCAACCATAAAACACTCTTATCAGCTGAAACCATACGAACTGTTAAACCTAAAGCTGCGGTTGTTTTTCCCTTACCATAACCTCGATATAAATGTTTCATTACATATTACCTCTTTAATTATAATACTTTATTGCTTATATATATAACAATCTTGAGTATGAT
>JBKDZL010000037.1:0-8605 GCA_047971145.1 Erysipelotrichaceae bacterium | reverse complement strand
ATTCAAATCAATACTAATATTATTTTCCACTTGAAAAATACTATCTATTTTAAACATATTTTTTCACCTTTAATTATTATACCTAATTCTTTAACTTTTTTTAATAATTGTTTTTTGTTACCATTATTATTAATGATTAAGTCAGCTTTTTTCAAATAATAATTACTGTTTTGTTGTAATTTAGCTCTAGCACTAGTAAAACTTAACATTTCCCTACTAGCAAGATTACGCTCTATTATCAACTCATCCGCAACTACTGCAATAGTTAAGTCAAAATAATCAGCAAATTTTGCCTCAAATAATCTTTGTACTTCAAAAATTCCTTGTTCTACTTTAGCTAACTCTTTTAGGACTAAGGGATATATTAATTGTTCATATTGCTTTCTTAAAATCTGATCAGAAAAGATAATGGCTGATATTTGTTTTTTGTTTTCTTGGTGATTTTGTGTAAAAGTAATACTTAATAATTCACCAACTTGTTTTAACACCTTTTCTTTCTTTAATAATTCATCCACTACTTGATCACAATCAATAGTTTTAAAACCTAAATCATTAAAATACTTAATGACAGTACTTTTGCCCGCAGCCATCATACCAGTTAAGGCAACTCTATGGTAGTAGTATGGTTGACAACAGGGACAAATATAACTCCCACGACCATTAATCTTTCTTTTAATTATTCTAGTATTACATAATTTACAATTTTGATATTGCCGTCCATGAACATAAAGTTCTTGTTGAAATCTACCACTAACTCCAAGTGATGAAGTATAACTTTTAATAGTAGTACCTCCCATTGAAATAGCTTTTTTCAAGACCTGATCACTGATACTAATTAAATCAGCTAATTCATTTTTACTAAGAGTTTTTACCATAGTTAAAGGATGTTTTTTCATTAAAAAACAAATTTCATTGGCATAAATATTACCAATACCTAAAATTATAGTTTGATCAAGCAAAAATTGTTTTAAATTAAAATTACTCTTTAAAGCCTTAGCATAAAGATACTCCACACTCATTTCTTTATCAGTTACTTCATATCCAAGACCATTTAAACAATCTATATTTTTATCATTAGAGTATAAGTACATCCGACCAAACTTCCTAATATCATGATATACTAAGTAACCAGTGTCTAAATGAAAAATAATGTGTGAGTGTTTATCAAGAATTAATTCTTTTTGATAATAAAACTTTCCTTCCATTCTTAAGTGTACTACTAAGTTATAATCATCAAGCTCAAAAATTAAGTACTTAACTCTTCTTTTAAATTTTCTAAAACTTTGATTAGAAATTTGCTGTTTAAATTCGTTTACTTTAGGTGTATGAATTATATTATTGTATAAGACTTCAACTTTAGTAATTTTTTGATCTTTAATTAATTTCTCCAGCGTTCTAATTACTGTTTCTACCTCAGGCAATTCTGGCATTATTTAGCACCGTACCAATCTTTTGCATAACTATATTCCACTTTTAAAGGCACTTTTAAACTAAGAGCATGTTCCATTTCATATTTTGCTAGCGCAATTAATTGATCTAACTCTTCTTCGACAACATCGAAAATCAATTCATCATGAACAGTTAAAATCATTTTACTTTTAAGGGAATTTTCATTTATTTTATTGTAGACATTAATCATCGCAATTTTGATAAGATCGGCAGCACTTCCTTGAATTGGAGCATTCATGGCTGCTCTTTTACCAAATTCTCTCATCATATAATTACTATTATTGATTTCTGGAATATGCCTTTTTCTATTACATAATGTTTTAACGTAATTATTTTTTTGGCAATATTCGATTGTTTCACTCATATATTTTTTAATATTAGGGTAAGTTTTTAAATAATCTTCAATAAAAGACTTTGCTTCTGAAACAGAAATATGTAATTGTTTAGCTAAGCCAAAATCACTAATGCCATAAACGATACCAAAATTAACAGCTTTGGCCATTCTTCTGTCCAAACTATTAATATTACTGACAGACTTATTGAAGATAGACATAGCTGTACTAGTATGAATATCTAAATCTTGTTTAAAGGTTTCAATCATAGTATTATCATTAGCCATACTAGCTAATATTCTAAGCTCAACTTGCGAGTAATCAAGGGATAAAAGATAATCATTATCCGCAACAAATGCTTTTCTTATTTTTCTAGTATTCTCATCTCTAACACTAATATTTTGAAGATTAGGCTCAATTGAGCTAAGTCTACCAGTTTGAGCCACAGCTTGTTGGTAATTAGTGTGGATCTTATTATCATCTTTGATATATTTTTGTAAACCTACAGCATAGGTAGAATAAAGTTTTTGATATTTGCGATATTCTAAAATTAAGTCAATTATTGGATGATCATTAAGAAGTTTTTCTAATTCCTCTTGATTAGTAGAGCGTTTTTTTGTTGCCTTAATTTTCAACTCATCAAATAGTACTTCAGCTAATTGTTTAGGCGAGTTAATATTGAACTTGCAAAAAGCATAGGCATATATTTGCTCACGCAAATCATTTATTTTTTCTAAATTTTCTTTTTCTAGAGCTTGTAAAATACTCAAATCGACTTTGATACCAGTTTTTTCCATATCATACAATACATAAGTAAGCGGTAGTTCTATATTATTATATAAATCCAACATTTTCTCTGAATTTAATAATTTAAGATACTTGTTAAAGAGTAAAAATACACAAGAACTCATAAATTGATAATATTCTGCTCTAATATTAATATCAGCTAACTTAGGTTTTTTTTCAGTACCATATAAATCTTTTTTCTTATAAGGAAGCGCTAAACCATTACTATTAATTAAATCTTCGTAATTAGTTATAGAATTATCAACCAAATTCGCAATTAACATTAAATCATCAATATTATTAAAACTAAGTTTGTGGCTTGATAACAAGTGCATTATTGTCTTTAAATCATAGACATATTTTAAAGTCTTACTATTAAAAACCTTTTTTAAAAATGAGCTATTAACAAAATCAGACCATAATAGATAAAAAGTATTTTCATTTTGAGCAAAACTAATACCATAAATTTCATTATTATTATGGTCTAATGCTATAGCAAAAGTTTGACTAAGATCTAATTCTAAATCTTTAGTGATATTAACATTAATATTAATATCTTGAACTACAGAACTAATTAATGAGCTCATTTCATATTTAGTATAAAATTTATTCAAACTATTATTATCAATATCAAGTATTAGTTGATCAGCAGTATAATCCAACTCACAATTAGTAATAATGGTAGCTAGTTTTTTCGAAATAAAAGCTAGCTCTTTATCATTAATAAGCTTCTCTTTTAATTTCCCCTTAATATCATTGATATGCTCATAAATGCCTTCTAAACTATGATATTGATTTAGTAATTTAATGGCAGTTTTTTCGCCGACTCCTTTAACACCAGGAATATTATCACTATTATCACCCATTAAACCTTTTAAATCAATTACTTGTTCAGGAGTAATACTCCACAAATCAGCTAAGGCTTGATGATCCATTTTTACTAAATTACTAGTGCCACTTTTTGTTAAATAAACTGTAGTATTATCACTAATAAGTTGTAGTAAATCTTTATCACTAGTTAAAATAATCACTTCATCATCCGCAAATTTTTTAGAAAAAGTGCCAATAATATCATCTGCTTCAATACCATCAATATGACAGTTCATAATTTTTGCTGCATCTAATAATTCTCTAACTATGGGAAATTGCATTATTAACTCAGGATCTAATTCTTTTCTGTGAGCTTTATATTCCGGACAGTACTCAACCCTAGTACTTTTTTTACCACTATCAAATGCTACAACTACTTTATCAGGTTTTAAATCAGCCAAGGCATTAAAAAACATTTTAGAAAAAGTGAAAACGGCATTAGTATAAATACCACTACTAGTACTCATTTTATGGCCATAGGCACTTGCAAAATATGCTCTAAAAAATAAAGAATTGCCATCAACTAATAAAACTTTACTCACCTTGCAACTCCTGCAGACTTCTCAGATTTGCCTTCATTAAACTTAAATAGTCTTCGCCATCTGCCACTTGCTCATCAGTAATAAATGATAAATTATATAGTTTAATAGGTTTTAAAGATAATTCATTTACTAATTTATCATAAAAAGCTTGAATATCATCAGGCAAATTAGTTTCATAGGCAATATATTTTATATTTTTATTTTTGATATATTCAATTAAGTAATTTTGTTGCTGTTGATTAGGCACAACACCATATCTTGAAAGAATAGTCGGATAAATTTCTACACCATAAGATTTTTGCCAATTACCAAAACTTGGAGTAACTGTGACAAATTTAGGTACAACATTATTTTTAAGTTCTTGATATTGAGCATCTAAGTTAGCTAACTCACTCTCTAATTCTTCATAATTATTATTAAAATATTCCTCATCTAAGGGTTGATTTTTAATTAAGTAATCAGTCATAGTTCTGGCCATGGAAGTAAAGGCAATGGGGTCAAGCCAAACATAGGGATCATTGTTGTAAAGGTCAACATTATCAAATAAATCAGTTTCAGGATAGTACTTACTATCAACAGCTAAAAACTCATTATTAGTTTTAATAATTGTGTAGCGTTTAAATAAATATAAATTAGCATTCATAGTAGCATCAAGCAAGCTATAACCAGCATCCAAAAATTCTGAAGAATATAAATCCAAATAAGGCTCAACACCACCAGCATACATAATTGTAGTCGCATCAACTAAATCTATTCGATAAGTCGGCGATAATGATGATCTAATAATCTGAGTGTTATCACCAATATTACAAGTATCAATACGATTTCCTCCAATTTTTTCTAATAAATATTGTATTGGATAGATCGTTGAACAAACTTTTATTCTTTTAACTACACAACCAGAAAGAATAGTTAATAACATTGTAGTTATAATTAAGATTTTAATAAATTTTTTCATCAAAAAAATCCTCCTTAGATATTATAACATGTTTATTAATCTATTTGCTTATTTTCCCTAAAGCTATAATACTTATTACCTCCGATGATTAGATGATCTAGTAGTGGAATATTAACAAATTTGCTTGCGGCTAACAAACTCTTAGTTACTTGAGTATCAGCTGCTGATGGTGTAATATCATTAGATGGATGATTATGTAAACAAACTATCTTATCTACTCCCTTGACAATTGCCTTGCGAAATACATCTCGAGTATGAACTGGTGCACTACTAAGTCCCCCTTTAGAAATCACTTCAAAATCCATCACTTCATTTTTAACATTCAAAAATACCACGACAAATATTTCTTGCAATAATGCTTTAAATTGATAGTTAAACCAGTTAACTAAAATCTTAGGATGAGTAATCACATCATTATGTTTAATTTCTTCTAATAGCATCCTTTTAGCTAATTCAATACTAGCTAAAATTTCCAAACCCTTAGCTTTTTTAATTCCTGGCTGTTTCATTAAATCTGCTAAATCTAATTGCAAACAATTTCTTAAGCCACCATGGTTTTTTAATAACAAGTCTGCTATTTCGATTGCCGAGTGTTTTTTGGTGCCACTTCTAATTAATAGAGCTAGTAACTCTCTATCACTTAAATATTCAATACCATAATTAAAAGCTTTTTCTCGTGGTCGCTCATTAATTGGAATTTCTTTTACTCTCATAATCTAAAAGAAAGGATAGTAATACTATCCTAACTCCAACTCCCTTCGATCAGACCAGGTATTTTAACTCTACCTCTTGAAGAAAACAATAATTTTAATACCATTACTGCTCCAACTGCGATTAAAATATATATCATTTTTTACCTCCTTATTTATTTATTACTGATAAAGAGTATAATACCTAAAAAAAGAGAACGATAGTTCTCTTAATTAAATGCATCTTTAAATTTTTCAAATACACCTTTAGACTTACTTTGTTTAAGTTTAATTTTATTAAACAAATCTTTTTCTTCAACACTAAGGCGTTTAGGAATATCCACACTTACCTCAACATATTGATCACCATGGCTACCACCTCTAATATCAATAACACCTTTACCTTTTAAGCGAAATTGAGTGTTAGGTTGTGTCCCCTCTGGTATCTTAAGTTCGACATCTCCATATACAGTTGGTACATCAATTTTAGCACCTAATACTGCATCAGTGAGAGAAATTGGGATTTTAATATGAATATTTTTACCATCTCTAATGAAGTTTTTATGATTTTTAACTAGAATCTCTACGATTAAATCACCATTTGGTCCACCATTTAATCCAGCTTCTCCTTTGCCACTTATTCTCAATTGTTGACCAGTATTGATTCCGGCTGGAATTTTAATATCAACTTTCACAGTTTTATGCTCATAACCACTACCATGGCATTTCTTACATTTATTTTTTATTTCTTTACCACTACCATGACAATGAGGGCAAATAGTCTCTTGTTGAAAAACCCCAAAAGCAGTTCTTTGTTGGCTCATAACTCTGCCCTGACCATTACAAGTAGTACAATTTTTTATATCACTTGATGAGTGAGCACCACTACCATTACAACTACCACATTTCTCATCAACATCTAATTGAATACTTGCAGTTTTTCCTTTAATAGCTTCCATAAAGTCAATGCTCATCCGCATTAGCCTATCTTGTCCTTTGCGTGGAGCATTCGATTGTCTTCTACCACCACCAAAGCCACCACCAAAGAAGGAACTAAAGATATCACCAAAATCTTCAAAACCGCCAGCACCGCCAAAACCACCCTGAGATCCAAAACCTGAATTTTGATCAAAAGCTGCATGACCAAATTGATCATATTGAGCCTTTTTATTAGCATCAGCTAAGCAATCATATGCTTCTTGAACTTCTTTAAACTTAACATCAGCTCCAGCTTCTTTATTTACATCAGGATGATATTTTTTTGCTAGTTTGCGATAAGCTTTTTTAATTTCCGACTGTTCTGCATTTTTATTAATACCTAATATTTCATAATAATCTCTTTTTGCCATAATACTCCTTCTCTCACCAACTAAGACCTAGAATTTCTAGGTCTTATTTAATTGTACGATAATTAACTAAATTTATTTTTTCTCTTCGAATTCTGCATCAACAACATTATCATCATTGTTGGTTGTATCTTCACTTTGTCCTTGAGTTGCATCAGCTTGTTGATACATTTGTTCTGCCATTGCTTGTGAAGCTTTTTCTAAAGCTTCTAATTTTATTTTAAGAGTATCAATGTCATTATTATTTAAAGCCTCTTGTAATTCATCTCTTAATTTTTCTGTTTCAGCTTTTTGATTAGCATCTACTTTATCACCGTTTTCTTCTAAACTTTGATTGATTTGGTGAATAAATTGTTCTGCTTTGTTTTTAAGTTCAACTTCTTCTTTGCGCTTATCATCTTCAGCCTTATTCATTTCTGCTTCTTGAACCATTTTTTCAATTTCAGACTCCGATAATCCAGAAGAATTTGAGATTGTGATAGATTGTTTTTTATTAGTTCCTTTATCTAAAGCAGATACATGGACAATACCGTTAACATCAATATCAAAGGTAACCTCAATTTGTGGTACACCACGTCTTGCTGGAGCTATACCATCTAATTTAAACATACCTAGTGTTTTATTATCTGGTGCCATTGGACGCTCACCTTGCAAGACATGAATATCTACTGCTGGTTGATTATCTGCAGCTGTTGAGAAGACTTGCGATTTTGATGTTGGAATTGTTGTATTTCTAGGGATTAAAACTGTCATAACTTGTCCCATAGTTTCAATACCTAATGATAATGGTGTAACATCTAATAATAAGACATCTTTAACATCACCTGAAATTACACCTCCTTGAATTGCAGCACCCATAGCTACTACCTCATCAGGGTTAACAGATTTATTTGGTTCTTTTCCTAACTCTTTTTTAACAGACTCAACAACCGCTGGAATTCTAGTTGATCCACCAACCATTAATACTTGGTGAATATCATTTTTAGTTAAGCCAGCATCTTTTAATGCTTGTTTTATTGGTACAATTGTTTTTTCAACTAAGAATTTAGTCATTTCATCAAATTTAGCTCTTGATAAATTTTGTTCAAAGTGCAAAGGCCCTGAAGCACCTGCCGAGATAAATGGCAAACTAATTTGAGTTGATACCATAGAAGATAAATCTTTCTTAGCTTTCTCAGCAGCTTCTTTTAATCTTTGAGAAGCCATTTTATCAGCACTTAAATCAATACCATGCTCTTTTTTAAAGCCTTCTACCATCCAATCAACAATTACATGGTCAAAATCATCACCACCTAATTGGTTATCACCACTAGTTGACAATACTTCAAAAGTCCCATCAGCCAATTCTAAAATCGAAACATCGAAAGTACCACCACCTAAATCATAAACTAAAACTTTTTGTTCAGTATCAGTTTTATCAATACCATAAGCCAAAGCAGCTGCAGTTGGTTCATTAATAATTCTCTCAACATCTAATCCAGCAATTTTACCAGCATCTTTAGTTGCTTGTCTTTGGGCATCATTAAAGTATGCAGGAACAGTAATTACAGCTTTAGTCACTTTTTCACCTAAGTAATCTTCAGCATATGATTTTAAATAAGTCAAGATCATCGCCGAAAGTTCTTGTGGACTG
>JBKDZL010000036.1:0-2804 GCA_047971145.1 Erysipelotrichaceae bacterium | reverse complement strand
ACTGAGGTGTGATATATTTTTTCATCCATAATTTATTCCTTCTTTATTTCTCTGTACCTACTACTATCCCTTTTACAAAGTGTTTTTGCAAAAATGGGTAAACAATCAAGATTGGAATAGTTGTCGCAATTATTGTTGCTGATTGAATTGAGTCAGATGATGCTTCTGCCATTTGAACTAGTTGTTCCGGCGTTAATTCCTGAAGCATCATTGATGCTTTAAGCATTTCATATAAGTAAGTTTGTAATGGCTCTAATGCCGGGTTTGTTATATACATTACACCAGGGAAATATGAATTCCAATACCCTACAGCAAAAAATAGTCCTACAGTTGCTAAAACAGGCTTACAAAGAGGTATTACAATAGCTTTAAGTATTTGAAAGTCAGACGCACCGTCTATTTTAGCAGATTCTTCTAGACTTTCTGGTAACCCTTCCATAAAATTCTTTACTAAAAGCATATTATACACACTCATTATACTTGGTAAAATTAATACCCAATATGAATCGAGTAACCCCAATGATTTAATAACAATATATGTTGGAACTAGACCACCACCGAACATCATTGTAAAGACGAAAAACAATAGTATTGGTCTTCTATGTCTTAGTTTTGGCTTAGATAAAGGGTACGCTGCTAAAGTAACAGTAATTACTGATAGAAACGTTCCTATTATTGTTGATGATACCGATATAAAAAATGATGTAATAAATGCTCCGTCTCTAAATACATATTTAAATGAATCAAGGGTAAACCCTTTTGGCCAAAGTGACACAAGGCCAGCAGCCACCTCTCCCTTTCCTGAAAATGCTAGAGCTATAATATTTAGTAAAGGAAATATTATGCTCAAACAAAGTAATACAAAAAAAGTCATTACAATAAAATGAAATATTTTTTCACCTTTTGTTCTTTTCATAATTCTCCTTTCTACCAAATACTTCTACCTGTTAATCTACGTGCCAAAGAATTTGCTGTAACTACTAATACGAAGGCGATAACTGAGTTAAACAACCCTATTGTAGCAGCTTGTGAGTATTGCATTTGTGTCATCCCTAGTCGATACACATATGTAGAAATTACATCAGCCCACTCGTAAACATATGGGTTGTACATGTTAAATATTTGATCGAATCCTGCATCCATTACACTAGATAACCTCAAAATAAACATCATAACTATTGTCGGGAAAATACCAGGAATAGTTATACTAAATATTTCATTTAATTTATTTCCACCATCTATCTTAATCGCTTCATATAGTTGATAATCAATACTTGTAATTGCTGCCAAATAAATTATAGCAGACCACCCCATTTCTTTCCAAGCATCCGAAATTATAAGTATAATCTGAAATGGCAGTCCAGTTAATAAAAAGTCAAATGGTTCCTTAATAAATCCAATATTTACGAGCACGCTATTGATTAGCCCTGCTCCCCCAAACATAGTAAGCCATATACCAGAAACAATAACCCAAGATAAAAAGTGAGGTAGATATATAATAGTCTGAATAACTTTCTTTAACCTCAAAACGATAATTTCATTTAGCAAGATTGCTAGACCAATTGGTATCCAAAAATTACATACTATTTTTAAAAAACTAATCTGAAGCGTATTCATAAATACATTCCAAAAATAAGGATCAGCAAATATTTGTCTAAAGTTATCAAATCCTACCCAAGGCCCAACCAAAATGGCATTCATTGGTCCTGACCCTGAAAATATATTGTAATCTTCAAACGCCATTAATATCCCAACCATCGGTAAATACATAAAAATAAATGTCAATACAGCAGCTGGGATTAAAAAAATATATATGTGTTTATTAAAACTTCTACTCAATTTGCTCCTTTCAAAAACGATGACAGAAAATTATATTAATTTTCCGTCATTTGGTATTTTTTATGATTTTAAGTATACATTTGTATACCAATCATTCATTTCTTCATTTACCGCTTGAAAATTACAAGTATTATTTATATATTCTTCAAGTGCAGAAAAATCAGTTTCTCTACCAGTAACATAAAAATCTGTGAATTCTACAATTTTTTGCTCCATACATTGCGATTGATTACCTGTTTCTTGAAGCAGTATTGCTTTATCACCAATATTTTGATTAGTCACATCCCTTGCGTCTTCAGTGTTCATTTCCACCATAGCCGTCATATTTGCACCAATATCTTCACCAGCTTCGTATTTATCTGCAAAGTATTGATATTTATAAGGGAAGGATTTCGCATCTTTAATATCATAACTAGCCATCATATAAGCTCCTGGAGAACCATAAGGCAATTCATTACTATCTACTATTAAATATGGAGTTCCATCTTCTGCATATTCAAAAGTTTCACCTTCAACTCCATAATAAGTATCCATAATAAAATCATCTTCAAATAGCTTATCTACAAATTTTATTGTTTCAACAGCTTGCTCTTCCATATAAGCTGGTATAAATATGAATGATCCTGCTTTACCCATACTAGTATCTGTTGCTTTGTTACCATTAGGACCAGTTACGTAAGGCATAAACCCTAATGTATCGTGCCAATCTAAATCAACAGCTTCTAATGCTGGGACAAAATCTGTTTCAACTAACTCAGCAGGTGAAGTTACAAAAACCGCATCACCAGTTGCTATTTGTTTATTTCTATCTTCTTGCCAATACTCTTCATATACACCTAATCCACCACAATCATAAATGCTTTTTGAAAAATCTAAAAAGTCTGTATATCTTGGATCAACACCATTGTAAACAATTGAATTACCATCATCTGAAGGATTCCATCTATGTCCTACTCCATATGCTT
>JBKDZL010000035.1:0-31551 GCA_047971145.1 Erysipelotrichaceae bacterium | reverse complement strand
CCATATTCATTGTAACTCATTATAATCCTTATGTAAAGACTATTTCAGGTGTGTGTTCATCAAATTTTACCAGAATATTTTGATCATTTTGATTGTACATTTTATTTATATTAACAGTTTTTTCTTCTAAATATTTTAAATTTCTAGTGATTATTGGAAGAAATGCAAATAAATACTTATCAAAATAATTTCTATTAACCTCTATTATTTCAATATCATATCGATTCTTTAACATTAACAAAACAAAATTTGATTCGCTAAATATCTGAATATTACATATGCAATCATTTGATATAAAGATTTTAATGTTCTTTTTCAGTTTATTTATCCAATTAATAAATGTTTTATCAATATTCAAACGGTTAATGTCTATAATAATGTTCTTATCACAATATATTTTTATCATCATATTTAAATATACTATACAAATTTCAGTTTCTGAGAGTTGTTCTAAACTTAATGCATAAATGTTTAATATTGAAGAGACACTTATTTCTTCTTTATTAAAACCACATTCATTTTCTACACCTTCAAACATTAGTTTTTTTAATCTTATAAAGCCTTTATCGGATAATGAGTCTTGTAACATATCTATAGCTTGATATGTCGATAAGAACATCTCATCATTTTCATTCATTGTATTTAATAGAAATTCTTTAAACACACTTTTTGCTGACATTGATAAATATTGTCTTATTAAAGATAAATCTATTATTCTAATTATTGATATATCTGATTTATCTATAATATCATTATCTTCATCTAATAATTTAATGTTTGTTTTTTTCTTTTCTGAGTATTCATTAATGAAACTAAATAAATTATTTATATATTCATTGTTTTCATATATGATTCTATTTTCTTGTGGAAATCTATGCGATATATTATTAATCACTATTTTCATTCATTAGTACCTCCTATTATTAATAATCTTTTATTATTAGTAATTGTTTCGGTTAATGAATACTCTTTTGATATGGCTCTAATGGACTGATACTGATTTTCTGTTAAGATTAAATATCTAATATCTCCCTGTACAGGACAATTGGCTTCAAAGCGCTTTTTAACTGTCATTGTTGCTATTGAATTAATACATAGTTTAGAATAAATTGAATATTGAATTCTAATAAAACCATTTTCTTTGAGAAATTTGATTAGATAGCGATATTCATTTTTATCTTGATGAGTTAAAGTAGGAAGATCAAAGAATATTACCAATCTCATAAATTTATTCTGTATCATTAAATAAATAGAATTTAGTATACTCAGGCACTATAACCTTATCATTTTTTTCTAATAAGAAAGCGAAATAGGAATCTATAACTAAATCAATCGCTTTAGATAACCTTTGTTTTTTACTCTCGATCATTACTTTGTAATTCAACATATTTACTAATTCATGTCTATGTTGCATTTTAAATGATTCATCAAATTCTATAGTATTTAAAACAAAATAATCTACAAACACTCTAAATGGTTCAATAAAATCGTAAGTTAAATTAAATGGATTGCTGGAACCAATATGATGAATTCCACACTGTACTAAATATCCTCTAGAGGCAATAAAGCGAGAAATATATGAAGCTAATATTTTATAACCATAATCTAAAGCAAAATTAATTGTTGTATCAGTATGTCTAACAAAATCATTACCGAATATCTGATTAAAATATAATTTAGCTCCTAGTGCTTCTCTATTACTACTATCATCACTTTTAACATCCATACTTAATTCTTTCAATCTCTCTACTACCACCTGATCAGCATCTAAATAATCTAATAATTTATACTGACCGTTTATTTTACTCTCAATAATCAATTTCCATAATTTCTTTTTTCTGGTTAACTTCCAATTAATTTGTGAATTCAATTGTTTGAACACTAAAGAATGTCCATTAAAGGGTAAGAACACCCCCATCGGATCTTTTCTTTTATCACTAATTATTACTCCAACATTATTAGCAACTAAAGCTGTTAATATAGGAATAGTAATGGTAGTGCATTCATGAGAAAAAATCACAGTTTGTAAATCACCAATTGGAACTTTAATATAATCATCATCCACTTTTACTTTTAAGGTATTTAAAGATAATGATACCACACACTCTTTATCAATAATTACTGTTTTCCAGGTCATAAAGATCAATAAAAAAGCTACCACAATTGGCAGCTCTGAACTTTTCAAATTAATTTTATCCTATCGACTAATTAATTTATTTATTGTTTATAGTACATATAATACACTACTAATTTACAGTTGCCAAGAAAAATCTTCTTTTTTTATCATTTTATAGTGATTTCCTCCATTTTTCGGACCACTTATTGCTATTGATCCCTTATTTTTATTAATTCTAATGCCCAATGGCGAATAAACTAACTTTACATATTGCCTATCTTGATGCTTATCAATTTTAGGAAGGACAGGCATATTTTGCCCAGTGATATCTGGTGGCAATATATTATAATCAGTCTTTTTAAGAATATTAATCAAGTAACAAGACTTACTAATTCCCTCATAAATATCACTCTCTTCAAATAACACATCTTTAATTTTAGCTGACATCTTTTCGTTTAATCCTAATGAAGTAAAATACTTTGTATTATAATATTCTGCAATTTGTTGTTTAATCTCTAAGATTTTACTGGTCTTTTCATCTTTACTACCAGCAAATACTCTAATAGACTTTAATTCTTCTTTGAATTTATCTTTAATCTTCTTTTGCAAATAATCTATTTCATTATAAGAGAAAATCTCTATTATTTTAACATCAAGCCTTTTATTCCCAATACCCCCAACATTAAAGTACATTGGTTGTAATCTAACAGTGTCATAGTAAATATCACCTTTATATAAGCGCATCCTAAAAGTCCCTTTAATCAATTGCCCATTTTCATCAATTAGTTCATTGTATTTATAGTGTTCTTTAACTAAAGTGAGGTACTGTTCTTGATTAATCAAACCCTTTTGATTAACTATAACCTTAGGAATATGAACGCTAAAATATCTTTTCTTACCATTAGGCATTGTTAATTTAAAGACATCAACTGCTACTGATTTAACAGAAGAAAAACTTCTCCCCGGCTTATTTACACCAATTAATTTCAGTGGTGAATCGTCTTTATCTGCTACTGTATCTTTACCATAAATTGTTGTATTGAAAAGTTCTCCAGTAAATTTTTTCTCAACTTTATAAGAGACAAGAGGTACACTTTCTTTTATTTGGTTGATAAAGCTATTCTGTTTAAACCACGCTTCTCCAAAAGCTTTATAATAGGCCATTTTAATAAAATCACTACTCTTATTTTTATCGGTAGAATTTTCATTTCGATCATTACTTGTGATACTTCTTAAATACTCACTATAATATTTATTATTTCCTCTGCTTTCATAATTAGGATATATGGTATTTAAAACCTTATCTACGACAATAATAATGGCAGCATCATGAGCGTGATGTTGCAAACCTTCTTTTCTATTTTTTCTTAAATTAAATATATTTCTATACATTCCAGTAAATCCAGCTTTTAATGAAACATATTTTGTTTCTTGCTGATGAACTTTTGAGTAAGCATTGAGGATGGCTGTGAACTCTTTAATAATGTACCTAGTATCGACTAAATTTCTTTGAACAAAACCCAAAGCATCTTCTTGATTTTCTAAAAATAATCGATCTTTCTTTTCTTCTGAAATCATTTTCATATCTAGAAGCTGATAGACTCTTTCCTTATAGGCTTTTTCACTTTCTTGCCCCATAGTGCTTCTAATATATTCAATTGGTGTTCTATCGTCTTTTCTTTTATTGGTATTTCTATGCATTAACAATGAATTATTCATAGAATTATCACCAAAACCTCTCGGTAAAATATGGTCAATCTCATATTTTTTTAATTCATGAATATTAATTGTATTGCCAGTAATCAAACATTTACCATTTTGTCTGATATATAATTCTATCTTTCGCTTATTTTTTATTAAATAGTTTTCTAAATCCGCAAATTTTTCTATCGCCTTTTTAACCTTCTTTTCTCTTAGCTGACTTAGTAAATACTTATGAAGCTTTTCCATTTTATCAAAGTGTCTGGCAGTTTCTTTGCCCTGTGATTCCATATCTTTCATATCTCTGGCAGTTTCAATAACCACTCTACTTGGCTCACCATATAAATCAATAATGGCACTATGAATTTTAAAACATTGATTCAAAGCTCTAATGACAGGTCTAGCAATAGGCATTAAAGGTTTATTCTTATCCATTAATAAGTGCATTCCTAATTCATTATTTTCACTAAGTAATTTTTCGTATTTATTACTACTATAATCAATCATTTCTCCATTACGATCACAAGCTCTAGTAATAATAGTCATTTGCTCATTAGTATATCCTTCTCTATTATCTTCAAATAACTTTTCTAGTAAGCTATGTCCATCCTCATCCATAACTGCTTCTGTAATAAATTTTTTACTTAATGACATGTAGTCCTTAGTATTAATTCTTGATAGTTTGCTGGCTTGTGATTCTGAGTACCCTTCATTAATAAAATAGTTTTTCTTACTTAGCTCTTCATCATATAAGCACAAACTATTAATTACATCTTCCAGTTTTTCAATAGACTTAATATCTTTTATGACATCTTCAATACTAGTAACTTTAAGCTCTTCTAAAACACTTGTTAGTGCATGATAAACACTAAAATTCTTATTGAATTTTTTACGCTTGCTTTTACTTTCTTTGGCAATACCAAAATAGTTTAATCCTAATAAGTTACTAACATCACTAAAACTCACTATTTTATTTTTCAAAAAACATTCGTCAATAACTTTAAATTTATCTTCTTTTGTTAAATAATATCTCTGATCATTTTTGTCTAATGCAGTTAAATAATTTAATTCATTTAAGATAACAAATAATTCACTTAAAAATGATCCCTTAGGAAGAGCATATTCATCAGGTAAATATGAACAACGCGATATCATAGCATTTTTCCAATTAGTAAGTGTTTTGTGCTCATTGATCAAACTTTTAGCACTAAATTCATAACTATATTTAAATTTATCACTATTTTCAAATTCTAACCAGCTATTTTTAGCACTCTTAGATAATGGTCCAATATAATATGGTATTCTTGCTTTGGTAATCATTGAACAAACTTCAATAAATTTATCAGTTATTTTTTCATTATATTTTTGCTGATTCTTTAAAATTGCCACTACTTCTTTTACATATAATCCATTAGGATAAACGTTTTTGATGTTTTTTATAACTTTTAGTTTTTTGCAGTCTTTTTTCTTGTCTTTTAGATCTTTGATATTCATATAGTCCTGTATGGATTTCTTTTCACTATTATATTTGTCAGGATCTAAAAATTCTATTTTTTGAATTTCTGCAACTCGATCAATTTCTGCTACATGTTTTTCGCATAAAAAATTATAATCTTTTAATATTTTAGAAACCTCTAACATATCATAGATATCTACTACATCCAGTAGAAAATCATTTAATTTATCATTTTTTTTCAGATCAATAATATTTTTATTACCAGCACTTTCTAAAGCAATACTCTCATCAATTTTTTTTAAATCTGCTTTATAAGCATTCAATAATTTCAAAATCAGCAACAATCTATTATCTGCAAATTCATCATCTTCTACATCAACAAAATTAAATTTTTTAATGTTAGCTTTCAAATCTTTTTCACTTACTTTATTTACATACATTTTACTTAAAATTTCTTTTTCTAAATTTTCTTTATCAATGAAAACAATAAATTGTTCTGCTAAATCATAAAATTTCTGATAAAAAATAGTTGGTGTTAATGATCCTGCTTTAGTAAAATCTACAGTTTCCAAAAGGAAGTGTCCTCTTGTTTTGATTATATTATGAAGTGCCATTAATAATTCCCTATTAGAAATTTTCTCACTAAGTGCTCTTTTTCTTAAATGATAAACACTATCATCACTTGTTTCATCAAGTGTCACATCCAATAAGCCATTTTTATGAGTTGCAGAAAAGGTTAAATAACCATCTTTTACTTTCTTTTTTTCAATATCTTGGTATAACTCTTCGTTACTTATTAATTCAAAGTCAACGAATGCATCTTTTAATTGTTGTAGTCGCCACTTTTTCCTTCTTACACCACGTCTGGCGCTTCTATGCAATCTAGCAGCAGAAGCAGCGGTTGCTTGCTCAAAACTTCTAGTACCAAAATCCACTAAATTGTTAGTTTCATTATCCATTATTGCCCAACCAACTGATGTAATCCCAATATCATAACCTACTGTAAAGTTTTTTAATTTACTCAACATCTCTCTCCTTAATGTAATTGATTTTACTTATATTTTATCACAAATAATAGCTAATACAATATTTATATGAATTTTTATGAGATAAAAAAATCTCATACTTTATGTTATGTAAACACACTTTTAATCTTGTTGATAATTATTTTAAATTCACTTGTTTTTTATTTTGCCAACACTCAATTCTTTTACATGCCACTGATTAAATACGTAAATTTTTATTATTCATTTATAACTATATTAAATTTATGAATTTGATTCATGCTTAATAACTTAATCTAATTCAACTTTTCCCACTTTTCTTTCTTCTTTTTGAGTGCAGTGCATTATAATACAGAAATTTTTTATAACCACTAAGTTAGGTAAATAAAAAGAAAAAGGACAGTGAACAATAATCACCGCCCTTTATACTAAACATATTTTAATATTTACTAATGATTCACTAAAGAAAGGAGTTCTTTTATGAAAATCTTAAATATTTACTAATTGTTTACAACAAAGTCTATAAATAAATCAACTACTTCTATCACACTGAATTCATCATGGTATTACTATATAAGTCATACCTAGAAATATTTTTCTAACTACTTGCCAAAGCAAGTTTATTTAACTATTCAATTTTTTAAAAACACTTCCTCATTCTGTGTCATTGGTCCACCCTCTAGGATTCCTTTTTTCTTCTTTCTGTACCTTCCAAGAAATCCTTACTACTTTCTGTTTATACCCTAATTTTACTACTATAGGGCTTTTTGTCAATGCTAGAATTTAAATTTTTTTTATGCTATAATAAGAAGGTTAAGGGCAAAAATAATAAAGAAAAGGCACAGCTTAATTGCTGTGCCTTTTTAATTAATTATCAAAGCTAATATCAATTGCTGAGCAGATTAGAATTAATGGTAAGCCAATTTCATATTGAAAATTAATACAGTCTTTATCAACAGAAGCTAGTGAATAGTTATCTGCTACTCTTTTAAAAGAGCTATTATTACTAAAATAAAAACTAACATAATTATCAAAAATACTGATTGTTAAGGTATTAGCCTTATGAGCCCATTCTATCTTGTTATCTTCAAACTTATAGTCAACATCAGGGTATTCAGTTTGAAAATAATTAATAATTGGTTGAATAAAATCTTTGATCTTAGTGGGATGTTTATCTAAAAATGATTGCATACTACTCCTCCTTTTCTCTATTATAACCTTTAATTATCATTTAGTATATTTATCTAAATAGCAGCTTAATGCTCCAATTAAATTCGCATCACTACGGAAATGACAAACTACAATTTTTGGTTTAGGGAAAGCGGGTACATGAAATTCAAAAACTTTATCTATTTGTTTGTTAATTTCTTCAATTAAAATATCTTGATTACTAATACCACCACCAATCGCAATCAAAGTCGGATCTAAAATTAATTGAAAATTCATTAATTGTTCCGCTATTTGATAACAGTATTTTTCAAAAATTCTTAGTGCTACTGCGTTGTGCTCCTTAATAAGTTTAAAAACGGTATGACCATTCCACTCAGACTTAGGCAATTGTAATTCACCACAAATTTTATACACTAAGGCTGTTGTGCTAGCCACAGTAGTCCAATCTTGCCATTTTTCTCCACTTTTAACACCGATAGGACTAAACTCACCTGCAGAATAATGACTGCCCTTTCTTAGTTTTCCATCCATAATAATACCACCACCAATGCCAGTTCCTAAAATAACCACTACACCATCTTTTACTTCCTTTAGGGCGCCATATCTAGCCTCGGCTAAGGCGGCAGCTTTAGCATCATTTTCTACAGTTATATTAGTAATGCCATGCTTCGCTAATGCTTCAAAAATATTGACACGATAATTATAGGGGATGGCACCACCGGTAAATAAATAACCACTATCACTATCAATAATACCAGGCATACTCAAAGCTAGACCTTCAACATCATATTTTTGATACAAAGCTACTAAAATGTTTTCAAAATCACTAAAGTTAGTAGTAGGTGTTGCAACCTTGCCTTTTTCATGAAAATTAAGCTCTTGATCAAGTACTGCATATTTAATATCAGTACCTCCGACATCTACACATAATATTCTCATAATTCCTCCTAATTGTTTGTACTTATATTATACCAAGAAAACGCTACCAATTTACATAAAACTAATGTATTTAGCTATTAAATATATTATAATTAAAGTAGCAAATAATAACAGGAGGAATCACAATGAGTTTTCCCAAAAATTTTTTATGGGGTGGCGCTTTAGCTGCCCACCAATTCGAAGGAGGAGTACTAGAAACTTCTAAAGGCTTAAGCGTTGTTGATGTTATGACTGCCGGCGCCCATGGTGTTGCCAGAGAGATAACGGAAGGAATAATTGAAGGTAAATACTATCCTAATCATATTAGTATTGATTTTTATCATCGCTATAAAGAAGATATCGCTCTTTTTGCCGAGTTAGGCTTTAAATGCTTTAGAACTTCTATTGCCTGGAGCAGAATTTTCCCTCAAGGAGATGAAGATACACCTAATGAAGAAGGCCTACAATTCTATGATAATGTTTTTGATGAATTATTAAAGTATGGCATTGAGCCAGTAATTACCTTATCACATTTTGAAATGCCTTATCATTTAGCAAAAGAATATGGTGGTTTTACAAATAGAAAGACCATTGATTTTTTTGCTAAGTTTGCTGAAGTGTGTTTTAAAAGATATCAAAACAAAGTTAAATATTGGATGACCTTCAATGAAATAAATAATCAAATGGATTATACTACTAACCTCTTTAGCTGGACTAATAGTGGTGCCCTATTTCAAAGCTTTGATAATCCAGAGGAAACAATGTATATATGTGCTCATAATACACTTTTGGCCAGTGCCAAAGCAGTAAAAATAGGAAAAGCAATAAATCCTGACTTTATGATTGGCACAATGATTGCCATGGTACCAATATATCCTAAATCATGTCGACCAGCTGATATTCTTTTAGCTAATGAGAAAATGCATGATCGCTGGTTTTTCTGTGATGTCCAAACTCGAGGTCATTATCCACAGTATGCCCTAAAAATGTTTGAGCGCAAAGGCTTTAATATCAATATCACAAAGGAAGATCAAGAGATTTTAAAAAAAGGTAAAGTTGACTATATTGGCTTTTCTTACTATATGTCACACACAGTGGATTCTACAGTATGTAATCCAGGTTATAAAGATAGTGATGCCACCAATAGATATATCTGTGAGAATCCTTATATTAAATCTTCAGATTGGGGTTGGCCAATTGATCCTGAGGGTTTGCGCTTTGCTTTAAATATTTTCTATGAAAGATATGAGTTGCCACTTTTTATTGTCGAAAATGGCTTTGGAGCTATTGATGTTAAAGAAGCTGATGGTAGTTGCCATGATACTTATCGCATTGACTACCTACAGAAGCATATTAAAGAAATGAAAAAAGCGATAGAATTAGATGGCGTTGAGTTAATAGGTTATACCCCTTGGGGTTGTATTGACTGTGTTTCTTTTGGCACTGGTGAAATGAAAAAACGTTATGGTTTTATCTATGTTGATAGAGACAATCAAGGAAATGGCACACTTGAGCGCTCTAAAAAAGATTCCTACTTTTGGTATCAAAAAGTTATTGCTTCAAATGGTGAAGTATTATAGATAGAAAAAATTATTTAATCAAAAAACTAGATTCATATTTTTATCAGTCATATTACTATTTAACTTGATATGTAACAATATCAACTATTTAATAACACCATAAAATAGTGCTTAATAAAAAGAGGTGTTAGAGTAAATAATTATGCTGATTAACATCAACTTAGAATAAAGTTTTAAAAAATAAAATCAAAATTACTTATTGGCAATAGCACTTAAAAACCCCATCATTATTTTATAAATTTCTGGGGTTTTTTCTTTCTTTCAAAATTATTTATTTTTCATGAATACAACGGACAAATTGATTAGCTCCAACTTGTTTTTCTGGTGGAAATTCGCTAGCACATTCCTTTGTAGAAACTGGACAGCGCTTATAGAAAGGGCAACCTTTGCTATCTGGACTCCATGAGCTAACTTCACCCTCATCATTGCGAATCACTGGAAGCTCCACTACACCTTCTCGCTCAGGATCAGGAGCAGCTGCAATTAATAGTTTAGTGTAAGGATGTTTAGGATTTAAAATTACTTCATTGACTTCACCATACTCCACCATATGTCCACTATATAACACAATAATTCTATCAGCAAAATATCTTGCTGTTGCAATATCATGAGTGATATAAATAAAAGATTTATTGAGCTCTTTTTTCATTTGATTCATCAGATTTAAAACCCCTAACCTAATTGAAACATCTAACATTGAAGTGGGCTCATCTGCAAAAATGACATCAGATCCTACCGCTAAAATACGGGCTAAATAAGCTCTTTGTTTTTGCCCCCCAGACAATTGATGAGGATACTTAGCTCCCTGCTCTGAGGCTGGTGTTAAACCCACCATCTCTAAATACTCATCCATTTTAGCTTTTCTTTCCTTAGCATTATAATTATGATAAAGCTTCATTGGTCGCTCTAAATGATAATAAATATTATGTAAAGGATTTAAAGACGAAAAAGGATCTTGAAAAATCATTTGAGCTTTTTGACGATATTCTTTTAAAGCTTTACCCTTTAATTTATGAATATCCTTATCAGCGAAAGTCATAGTTCCAGCAGTAGGCTCATAAAATTTCATCGCAATACGACAAATGGTACTCTTACCACAACCACTCTCACCAACTATTGCTAAAGACTCACCTGGAAACAAATCAAAGCTAATATCATTTAAAGCTCTAATCTTTTTCTTTTTACCTAAGAGAAAATTATTACCAGCATTAAAATCCATCACAACATTTTTAACACTAAAGATGGGCTTATTATTTTTCATTTGACACCTCTTGATTCAATGGTAGATGACAATAAAAATAACCCTTGTCAGTAGTTGTCCTTTCAGGATCAAACTTACGACACTTATCAGCTACTCTAAAACAGCGATCTTGGAAACGACAGCCAGTAGGGATTTTTCTCAAATTTAATGGTGATCCTGCAATACCTTCCATATATTCAATTTCACCTTGAAGTGAAGGAAATGAATTTTTTAGACCAAAAGAATATGGATGTAAAGGTCGCCTTAAAATATCTAAAGAAGGTGCCTTTTCCACAAACTTAGCGGCATACATAATCGCAATATTATCACAGAATTCCATCATTAAACTAATATCATGAGTAATAAATAAAATTGCAAAATTTAATTCATTTTTCAATTCTAAAATTCTTTTTAAAATATCTCTTTGAACCACAGTATCTAAAGCTGTGGTTGGTTCATCTAAAATTAATAACTTAGGATTTAAAGCTAAGGCCATCGCAATAATAGCTCTCTGACGCATTCCTCCGGAAAATTGGTGAGGATAATCACTTAAGCGCTCAGCTGGTATTCCTACGAGTTCTAATAGTTTACAAGCTTTTTTTCGAGCTTCTTTCTTATCAGCAGTGATATTATGATAATAAAATATTTCATAAAACTGCTTTTCTAAAGTTACTACTGGATTTAAACAATTCATTGCTGATTGAAAAACCATGGCAATTTCATTCCATCTAAATTTTTCTAATTCTTTTTCATTTAGATCCAGTATTTCCTGACCTTGTAGTTTAATAGAACCTGATGAAATAACCGCTGGCGGTTTATGCAATCTTAATAATGAGTAGGCAATGGTACTCTTACCACAACCACTCTCACCAGCTAAACCTAAGATTTCACCCTCATTTATTTCAAAAGATACATTATCAACTGCCCTAACATAACCACCATCAAGGGCAATATAATCAACACAGAGATCTCTAACTTCTAGTAATGCCATTTTATTGACCTCCTTTATTATTTGCACCATACTCTAATGGTGACTTATTTTTTTTCTTTTGTAATTTATTGTAAATACTCATAATTCTTTGCGCTTTTAATTTAGGATTAGAAACTTCATCAATAGAGAAATTAATTAAAGTTAAGCCAGCTCCTAAAATAATTATTGCCAAACCAGGACCTAACACTTCCCACCAAATGCCACTATTTAAAGCGCCAGTAGACTGGGCATTATACAACATTGTTCCCCAAGTAACTGATAGCGGATCACCAAAACCAATCATCTCCATAAAAGACTGCGCCATAATTGCATAAATAATTGTACCAATAAAGCTAGTAGTAATAATTGACAACATATTAGGCATAATCTCAACAAATAGAATTCTAAATTTACTCTCACCTAAGGTTTCAGCTGAATAAATAAATTCCCGATTTCTAATACTCATCGTTTGAGCTCTAAGTATTCGAGCATTATAAGCCCACGATGTTAAACCTATGATTGCAGCAATAATAACAGGTGATACACCACCCATCATCGAGGCAATTATTAATAATAATACTAATTGAGGAACTACCATAAAAACATTAATAATAGCACTAATAATACTATCAAAAATTCCCCCAAAATAACCAGAACTAATTCCTACTGCTAAGCCAATAATAGTAGAAATCATCGCCGACATTACCCCAACTAAAATTGAAACTCTACCGCCATATAATGTCTGTGACCATACATCACGACCCAATCTTGTAGTACCCAAAATAAACTGAGAATTTGGAGCTGTATGATATTCTCCAGTATAACGCATCATCGGATCATGAGTAGTAAAAAACTCTGCCCCCAGTGTCAGTATCAAAATTAATAAAACTAATATTAACCCAATTGTTGTCTTAGGGCTATTTTTTAAAAATCTAAATATTGTTAATACTGTGCTTTTTATCTTTTTCATATAACCCTACTTTTCTATCCCTTGCTTTCTTAAGCGAGGATCAATAAAGAATAAACTAATATCCGCAATAAAATTAGCACTCAATAATAAAATAGTAGACATCAATAATATTCCCTGCAACAAAGGATAATCCCTACTATTTAATGCTACTAACATTACTCTACCTAAACCTGGATAATTAAAAATATTCTCGACAATTAAAGAGCCACCTAATAAAAAACCAATTTGCATAGCAAGTGAGGTTACCACTGGCAATAAAGCATTTCTAGCTGCATAACCATACTTTATTACTCGATCAGGAACACCCTTTGCTCGACCCATAGTAATATAATCTTCATCAAGTTGATTAATCATATTACTTCTCATACCCATAATACCACCTAAACCAGTTAAAAGTATTGCCAATACTGGTAAAAAAGCATGATAAGCCACATCAGCAATAAACTCAAAAATATTGGCATGATTCATTAGCGGTGTCAATGCATAACCAATCGGGAAAACACCAGTATAAGCTAAAGAAAAACTTAAAACTAGTGCAATTAAAACTGCAGGGATATTACTTATAATTTGACCACCTAAAGTAATAAAAGTAGCCCTTTTAGTACCACGACGCCAAGCGACATAAATACCACCTAAAGTATTGATTAAAAAACCAATAACTAATGCAGTTCCCATTAAAAAAACTGTCCAAACCAAACCTCTGCCAATTGAATCAACTACAGTTTGAGGAAAATTAGAAAATGATAAACCCCAATTACCTGTAAAAATATTCTTAACATAGTTGAAATAACTAACAATCAATGGTTCCCCAGTATTAAACCCAAATAACTCTTCTACTGCCCTAATTTGTTCGACGTTGATTTTACCACTGTTTTGGTATAATTCAGCAATAAACATTTGAACAGGATCCCCCGGCATCAGCCGGGGAAGAAAGAAATTCAAAGTCACAGCACTAAAGAATGCCAATATATAGAAACCCAAACGTTTCAAAATGTATTTCATCTTTCTTCCTCCTTAATTCTTTAAATACTAAATTTATTCTGAACCCACAGCCTTTAATTGCATCAACACTAATAATTTAGCATCATGGTCAACCATACCTGGATTTGCATAATAATTATCTTCAGTTGGCCAGCCAGTGAAGCGAGAATCATTATAAACATGCCATTTACCATTATATAAAATTGGGATGTTTATTACATTTTCTGCCATAAACACTTCAATTTCTTCAACAATTTCATTCAATCTAGCATCATCAACAGTCGGCATTTCTTCAATTAATGCTGATAAATAATCATTAGTATAGTTATTCATATTAGTAGACCACCAAGACTCAGTTAAAACTCTTGATTGATCACCAATAGTATCAAAATAGAACTTCCAAATATTTCCATTTAGACCATAACCACCATACATAACATCCCAAGCACCAGTAGACCAAGCTTCCATATAAATACCTAAGTCAACAGCCTTAGCCATCGCATTAATACCAATTTCACGCATACCCTCAACTGCAATAACTACACCATCATTCCAATCAGTCCAACCAGCAGGCGAAATAATTTCAAATTCAATTTTACTGCCATCAGGATTTTCAACAAAGCCATCACCATCAGTATCTACATAACCACCAGCAGTTAATACTTCTTTAGCTTTCTCTAAATCAAAACCAGTATACTCAGAAGTAATAGCCTCAGCAGTTTCACTTACATAACTACGCAATTCTGGAGGTAAACCAGTAACAGTAGGTACTGTTTTATCTAAATAACCAAAGATAGCTGAATCAATAATACCAACTCTATCAATCGCAAGTGATACAGCTTTTTTAAATTCTGGATCATTAAATGCTTTTAAATTATCAGCATTCGCAGTTTTATAGTTAAATGAAACTCTAACACCATCATTCATGCCATACCAATATTTACGATGTTCATCATTTTGAACATAATTTTTTTCAATATCAGGTATTAACATATAAGACCAATCAACATTACCAGTTTGTAATAAAGCTAATGCTGCATCATTTCCATTAACTTGTGGCCAATGCATTTCATCAACTTCTAAAGTTTCACCATTCCAATAAGTTTCATTACGACTCATAACTACCATTTCTGGAGTAAATTCTTTAACAGTAGTAAAAGCTCCAGTACCAACTGGATCTTCTAAAACATAAACCGCAGGATCACTTATTTCTGAGTAAATATGCTCTGGAACCATCCATACTTCATTAAATAGATCAATTCGGTTAAATTTGTTTTCTTTAACAGTAACAATTTCCACTGTATAATCATCAATTTTTGTAACTGATGCTAATTTTGGATCATCAGTAGCCCAATAACCTAAAGTATCAATAGCAGGATGATCTTTTTTATACATGTAAGTAAACACTACATCATCAGCATTAAATGCTTCGCCATCACTCCAAGTTATATCTTTCTTAAGCTTAATAGTAATAGTTTTGTTATCAGCTTCTGAAATAATATCCTCAGCTAACCACATAACTTCTTTATTTTGTTCTGTTCCATCAAATGCTACTAAAGGTTCATAAACAAAACCTGAAACAAACTGATGAGGTCCTGATGCAAAAGCATTAAAGTTTCTTGTCCACTCATTGACATGCTCAGGAATAACAGTTAAAACTCTTGGTCCATCAGTAGTTCCACCACTTGAAGAATCACCACAACCAGCTAAAACACCAACTGATAGTACCAAACTCATTAATACAATTAATAATTTTTTCATACTTTCCCTTTCTTGATGACCCAATTTTATTCTCCAGATAAATCGATTAGGTCATTTGTCGGTTTTTTTGTAACCGTTTACAAAAATAATTGTAGCAAAAAAGTGCACTTCTTTCAACCGGTTTCGTAAATGTTTCGAAATTTCTTATTTTTTATGATATTTTTGCTACTGATTCTCTTTTGATTAATTTTACATCAACATAATTTCTCTTGGCCACTGATTGTCCACCAATTTGATCTAATAATACTCTGGCAGCACAAATGCCTAAATCCACTTTATTCTGACTTACTGTTGTAAGTTTAGGAGTTGAAATGGCACTCATTTCAATATCATCAAAGCCAATAACTGAAATATCATAAGGGATTTGATAGCCTAATTCTTTAATTGCTTTCATTGCACCCAATGCCATAATATCAGCATTGGCAAAAATTGCTGTTGGTAAATTACCTTTATTTTCTAACAACATTGTTTTAGTAACAAAATAGGCATCATCAAAACCAAAACTACGAGATTTTAATAAAAAATGCTTTGGTATTTTCAAATTCAATTCAGCCATCTTTTCTTTAAAAAGATTTTCTCTTAGTCTGGCGATATAATTATTTTTAATATTAGCCGCAATATTAGCAATTTTAGTGTGACCTAATTTAAACAAATACTCTAAAGCTATTTCAATACCAGCATTGTTATCACTAACTACAATAGGCAAATTAAAACTACTATCCATATCCATTCCCACTAAAGGAACTTTTGTATCAATGATTTTATTTAATTTATCTAAGTGATCATATACTGGCACAAAAACTCCATCTAAGTTTCGATAATTGATATAATCCACAAAACCCGCTGAACCCTCACTTGCAAGATTACGCATCAAGACTACATCATAGCCCATCTGGGCAACATAGCTACTAAAACTTTGAATAACTGGACCAAATAAAGGATGAGTTATTCCCAAGTTAAAATCATCAAATAATAAAACTCCAATTAAATAACTTTTATTTTGGGCGGTAGCCCTTGCACTAGCACTAGGAACATAATTAACCTCCTTGGCTATTTTTAGTATTTTCTGACGAGTTTTCTCGCCAACATCATCCTTATTGTTTAAAGCTTTGGAAACAGTAGAAACTGAACAATTGGCTAATTTGGCTAAATCATAAATAGTATATCTCATAACTTAAGTATACCTTAATAAGCAATGAACTTATAAAAAAACTGAAAAACCTATTTAAGTTTTTCAGTATCTCACAATGGCGTCCACAAGAGGATTTGAACCTCCGACCCCACGCTTAGGAGGCGTGTGCTCTATCCAACTGAGCTATGTGGACCTAACATAAAAATAATTATATCATGACTTAATTAATTTCCATTAACTAAACCCAGATATTCGTCCAATGTCAAATTATTACTCATGATTTCCCTAGCAGTAGTAACTCCAACATAACGCCAATGCCAAGCTTCATAGCTATAACCAGTAATATCGGTTTTATCATGAGGATAGCGTAAAATAAAACCATACTCAGCACAATTTTCTTTCAACCAAGTATATGCCTTTGAATTAGCAAAATCACCACTACCATCAGTAATATCAAAAGCCAATCCCGTTTGATGTTCAGAATAACCGGGTGTTCCCACATACAAACCAATATTATTACCATAAATTTCTAAGGATTTGTCATAAAGCTTTTGTTGAGCTTCATAATTGCGATAAACTGAACTTTCCTTAACAGTATAGCCCAAATCATTCATATCATTCAATAAAGAGCTAAAAGCTAAATCAGCATCAACATCACGCCCTGGATCATAATCTTTTGGTAAAGGAATATCTTTATCAACAAATAAAATATCTTTAATAAATAAGGGCTTCTTTAGAGTATCTGGAGTCACATTGTATAAATAATAAGCAGTCTTAACCGTAGTGTTACCACTACTATCACTAAGGGTATAAGTAATCGGATAGATTTGACCAACCTCGCCAATATCACCACTAACTTCTACCGCAATATTTTCATTTGAATTATCACTTGCCAACTCAACATTGCCTAAAAGATCAACCGCATTATTATCAATAAAAACTTTGGTATTAGCTAATTTCAAATCAGGAGCTGTCGTATCAACAACATGGAATACTTTTTTAAACTCTCTAGTTGCGCCATTATCATTAGTGACAATAAAAGTTAATTCTAACTCACCCAACTTACTAGTATCAACATTAGGATACTCAATACTACCACTTGTATTTTTTACTAAAGTATTAGGATCAATCTCACTATTAATTTCTAAATTTAAATCAGCAATAAAATTAATATTAATTGCATTATAATCCAAAACTGTTTTAATAGCCCAACCACCAGCTATTACAACTACACTTATTACTATAATTGACAAAATCATCATACTATAGTTAATTTTTCTTTTTCTTTTTTTACTCATCATTACTCCTACTATGACTTGTGAACTTGACGATATAAAGCATTTTTAGAAACATTATATTCTAAGGCAACTTTTTTAATTGCGGCATTAACACTCAAACCACTAGTTTGATACTCTCTAATAATCATTTCTAAATCAGCTAAGGAAATATCAGCTTTTAAATCACTACAACCCTCAACTATTACCACAAACTCACCTTTTAACTCCAACATATTTGTAAGTAAATCAGATATTGACCCTCGATAAAACTCTTCATAAAGTTTAGTTAATTCTCGCGCTACACAAATATTTCTATCGCCAAAAATCGCTAACATATTCTCTAAAGTTCTGGCAATTCTATGAACTGACTCATAAAAAATTAATGTCATAGGATATGTTTTTAGTTCTTTTAGAACTTTTTTATTTGCAGAATTATTACTAGGTAAAAATCCATGAAAATAAAAAGGTAAGGTTGTAATACCACTAGCAACTAAAGCATTTAACATAGCACTACTACCACTAATACTAACCACACTAAAACCAGCAGCAATTACCTCTTTAACCAGAATTTCCCCCGGATCACTAATAAGAGGATATCCTGCATCACTCACCAAAGCTACATCTTTACCGTCTTGTAAATATTTAATTAAACCGGCAGTAGACTCCACTTCATTAAATTTATGATGAGCTATCAACTTCGTTTTAATATCAAAGTGACTAAGCAATTTACGAGTATTGCGAGTATCCTCAGCTGCCACCACCGCAACACCTTTTAAAGTATCAATAGCTCGAGGAGTCATCTCCTGCAGATTGCCAATGGGTGTAGCCACTAAAAACAAGGTTGCCTTATTACTAAAGCTTTTCTGTAGTGACACTTTTATTTTCCTTATTAATAGCTACAATACTTCTTAGTTCATCAATTGTTAAATCAATAGTTTCTAACTTATTACTAATCTTTACTTCATCATTAATAACATTCAAAGAAGTTAAACGATACTTCTTATTTTGATAAGTTACTAAACTATTCATTTTTGGTAAACCGACTCTTAATTCTTTATAGATATCATCTTCATATTTCAAACAGCACTTCAGTTTACCACATAAACCTGATAATTTTTGTGTATTTAAAGCTAATAATTGATTTTTAGCCATGTTAATAGAAATCGTAGAAAAACTTTTAATATGTTTAGAACAACAAGTTTCTCTGCCGCAGCAACCAATACCACCAATCATCTTAGCTTTATCACGAGGACCTATTTGTTTTAATTCAATACGACATCTTAACTCAGCCGCCAAATCTTTTAATAAATTCCTAAAATCAACTCGATCTTCAGCCACATAGACAAATAAAACCTTACTTTTATCTAAGGTATATGTAACTTGAAGTAAAGTCATATTTAATTGATGCTTTTCAATTAAAGATTGACATAATACTCTTACCGACTTAGTGGCCCCAATATTATCTTCATGATTCTTTTTATCCGCAACCGTCGCAAGTCGTTCAATCCCTTTAATCTCTAAAGAATTTTGATTAACTTGGGTAGGTAAGCTTCCTCTTGTTACCTCAGCTAATTGTAAGCCTTGTATGGACTCAACCACTACTAAATCTCCACTAGTAATATTAGCTAAATCAGTACCAAAAGTATAAGATTTATTTCCATTGAAATAATTTACTAAAATAGTATAACTATAATTATCACTCATTATTTAACCTCCTTGATTTGAAAAAATAAATATTCACTCAACATTAAAATATTAGGTGTCCTTAAAAGTTTATCATTGACATCAATTAATACTTGTATAATCTTTGAATAATTCCATTTCACTTGCTTATATTCCATTAACTGTTCACTATACCAATCTAAACCACTTAAATCACTTGTTAAATCTCTAAAGAATATTAACATGATTTCAATAAAATACTTAAAAATTATTTTATCAGTACCTTTATTATTTAAACCATATAATTGTAAATATACTAGAGCTTCATCAACATTGTTTGCTAATAACTTAATGACTTCTTGAAAAATATCCACACTTTGAAGATATAGTTTATCTTCTAATCTTAATTTTATCACATCTAAATCTTTTAGGGAATTCACTACTAAATGTTCATGGACTTTATCACAATCATGGTCAACCAAAAAGGTTCTTAGCTCTCTGGTAGTATAACTTCTAAAAGGAACAATCAGACTTCTGGATACAATAGTACTTAAAACTCTATCAATTTGATTAGTAGTCAAAATTGCATAAGTATTAGTATTACTAGGTTCTTCCAAAAACTTTAATAAACTATTCATAGCCTCAGTGCTAGAGTTTTCAATATTATAAATTAAATAAATTTTTATACCTAAGACTTCCATACCAGTTTTGTTAAATCTTTTGATTAATTGTTGAATATCTTCTTTTTTAACACTGGTATCTTCACCGGATATTTCAATAATATCTGCATAAACTCCCCTACTAACTCTCTGACAATTATCACACTTGCCACAAGCTACACCACTATCTTTATTTAAACACAGAATAGATTGAGCTAAAAACAGAGCATACTCTTTCAGATTAGCCCCTTTAGGGCCACTAAACAAGTAAGCATGCGAAAGTTGATTATGGTCTAAAGAATGCTGTAATATCCGATAAGCAACACTTTGAACAGCTTCAAACTTATTTTTATCCATCAATATTTCCTTTAATGATATTTAAAGACTGGTTAATTACCTCTTCTAGACTACTTGAGGCATCAATGATATGATACTGACCATCATTGCTTTTTAAGATTTCTTGATAACCCGCAAAGACCTGTTCATGAAAATCAATATTCTCTTGATCAAGTCTATCCTTAAAGTTACGATCTTTTATTCTATCCATGCCCACTTGAGCTGGCACATCTAAAAAAATGGTAAAATCAGGATAGGTATCTTCAATCGCAAATTGATTAATATCCTTTACTTTATTTAAATCTAGACCCCTTCCATAGCTTTGATAGGCTAAAGAGCTATCAACGAAACGATCACAAAGTACTATCTTTCCTTGATTTAAAGCTGGTATTACTTTTTCCACTAAATGTTGTCTACGACTGGCAGCATATAATAAAGCTTCTGTACGTCCATCCATTTTCGTATTACTGGGATTTAAAATGATATCTCTAATATTTTCTGATATTTTAATACCACCTGGTTCTCTGGTTAGAATAACTGGGTATCCCTCATCCAATAATTTTTTATATACTACTTGAGATACACTCGATTTTCCACTACCATCGGGTCCCTCAAAAACAATAAAGTAACCTTTCATACACTAATCTCCTACTACCAATTATAACAAAAAAACATCTTTATTTAAGATGTTTTTTATAATTTTCTTAATTCACTACAGATAGTTTGATAATCTTTTTCTTTACCAAACAGAGCACTAGTTCCCAACACAAAACCTTTAACACCTATTTTGGACAAAGCAGCTATTTTCTTTGGCGAGCATGCACCATCTATCACAACTTGATAATCATCATAAGCTGGCGCTTCTTGAATGAACCTTTCAAATTTTTTATTTACAAAACTCAAATACTCTTGACCAGCAAAACCAGGATTAACACTCATAATCATGACATAATCACATAAATACAATAATTCTTTTACACTTTCAAAAGATGTTTGAGGATTAATCGCAATACCTGTTTTAACCCCTCTATCCTTAATTCTCTGCAAGGTTCGACAAGCGTTTCTATCAACTTCAGGATGAATGTAAATAATTTTAACACCTACATCAATAAATTTGTCAATGTGCAAAGCGGGATTTTCAACCATTAAATGAACATCACAGACTAAACTAGTGTTATCACAAATATATTTTATCATTTGTAAGCCTAAACCAAAGTTCGGGACAAAACTACCATCCATAACATCCAAATGCAAAACATCAATACCAGCTTTTTCCAAAGCATTTAATTCGTTTTTTAGATTACCAAAATCAGCACACATCATACTAGCAAATAATAATTTTTTCATAAATCACCTAGTATTCAACATCATTCAACAAATTTTCGCCATTTGTTTTAATTACTTTTTTATACCAATAAAAAGATTTTTTAGGATATCTCTTTAAGTCTAATAAATCCTTGTAGTCTCTATTAACATAAACAAAACCATATCTTTTTCTAATTTCTTTATGACTACTTAAGAAATCAATTGGACTCCACGCCAAATAACCCATTAAATCCACTCCATCATGTTCTACTGCAGTTTTTATACTAGTGATATGTTTTTGATAATATTCAATGCGCTCATCATCATACACTTTACCATTCAACAATTTCTCATCTATTCCAATACCATTTTCTACGATAAACAAAGGTTTTTGATAACGATGATAAAAATCAATTAAAGAGTATCTCAAGCCCTCACTATCAATTTGCCAGCCCCATTCATTCGCTTGATAATTAGGGTTTTTTTGTCTTCTATCATCATTAAATAATAATTTATCCTCCAATGCAATTAAATCTTTAATACCTTCAAATGAACTTTTAACATTGCTACGATAATAAGAAAATGCCAAAAAGTCAATTTTTTCTGAAGCAATTTTGATAAATTATCTTTAGTCTTTACTTAAAGCTATTTTGATATTTCTAACTTCCATAAAATTGTTAAAATAAGCTGGTAGCTCTCCAAAAACCATCATGTCATACACTAAATAATTATGAAGTTTATTTTCTAAATCTGCTGCCAAAATATCTTCGGACTTACATGTTAAAGGATAAAAAGGCGCATGACCTATCATACCGCCAACATTAGTTTTAGGGTCAATTTTTTTAATTGTCTCTACTGCCATTGCATGTGCAACTTGAGTATTAACAGACAACTGAGCAAAAAATTCTGCATCGCTCATAAAGTCAGGTTTGACAGCTCCAGCCACTAAATCAGCATGAAAGGGAGCTAGATTTATTTCATTATAAGTAATCCAATAATTTACTTTACCCTTCATTCTTTCTACAACTGCCGCAACATGTTTAACATAAAAATCAATTACCGATTTATTAAGAAAACCATTATACTGTTTAGCTAAATGATCTGGCATATCAAAATGTACTAATGAAACTACTGGTTCTATTTTTTTTGATAATAAATAATCAATCATTTCCTCATAATAAGCTAAGCCAGCTTCATTAGGCACATCATCATCTCCCATCGGATGAATACGAGACCAAACAATAGAAAATCGATAAGCTTTAAAACCCATTTCTGCCATATAATCAATATCTTCCTTAAAATGATGATAATGATCAGTTGCGACTGATGTATCACAAAATAATGGCTCAATACCAACCTCTGGTGTTACAACCATTGTGTCATAAACATTTAAACCTTTTCCATCTGATAAATATGCTCCTTCAGCTTGGACATTACTTAGGGCTGCCCCCCATAAAAAATCTTTTTTAAATCCCATACGTCTTTCCTCTCTTTCTATTTTGTGGTTAACATTACTTCAAATGTACCGACTAGCTTAACTTTTTCTTGTACTGGTATTAAAAAACTATCACCAATTTTAATACCTATATCATCCGCAAATCCTGTCCCTTTGATAACAGTTGCGAGCTGATATTTATCACTTTTAAAATCACAAACACCATTTATTTCTAATTTCTTTACTGTAAAAAAATTATTATTAATAAATGTGGTTTCTTTATATTCACCTTTATCTATAATAATGGGCTCAATATAATTTTCATTAGTAAAGTCACCATAAGATAAACACTCAATGGCTTTCTCTAAATGTAATTCACGCTCTTGCCCCTTATCATCTTTTCTGTGGTAATCATAAAATCTATATGTAACATCAACCGCTTGTTGAATCTCATATACTATACTACCTTTTCTTAAAGCATGTAATAGGCCAGCTGGTAAATAAACAAAATCTTTAGGACTAACATCTAAATGATTAATTAAATCGTCCCATTTTTCAGCTTCAATATATTCTCTTAATTCTTTTTCATTTTTCGCATTATGAGAATAGACAATGTTATAATTATCTTCAGCTTCAATAAAATACCACGCTTCATTTTTACCACTTAAATAACCATGTTTTTTTGCGATCAAATCATCAGGATGCACTTGAATACTCAAATCATCCTCAGGACCAACTAAAGAAATAATTACTGGAAAATCTTGATAATCACTGTTGAACAACTCCGGATGATTATGCCATAAATATGCCAAAGTTGCACCTTTAAAAGGCTCACTCAAACAAATATTACTAGCATTATTTTGAGCACTAAACGACCAAGATTGGCCTATCCCATAAGGATATTGTTCGTATCCGAAATATTCTTTTACTACAGTTTTGCCCCAAATAGCTGCTCTTGGTATTGGCTCAAAGAATAAAATTGACATCATTTCCTCCACTACTCTTAATTAATACTTTATCTTCTCTACTAAAATCTCTCCATAGATTTTTAAGTCCTAATATGTTACATTGTGACAATTGAAAATAAAGCTACAATAACAGTAATTGTAGACAACACTGTAGCTGCATTAACCATTTTTGGCTTGATCTGATATTGATATTCAATTTGATATAAACGATTAACTTGTCTCGCCTTAGTGCTATGATATGATGCTAATAGTGCTACAACTAATATTAATATTCTCATCCACAAGCTAGTGCCTATTCCCCATGATATAGGCCAAGGGAAAGCACCCAATCCAAAAGCCACCACTGCACTGCCAATAGCCGGAATTACATAAGGATTTTTAAGTTCTGTCAATAACTTTTCTCTTTTTTTATCCAATTTATTTTGGGAAATTTCTTTCCTTTGTTTTTCACTAAGTTCAGCACTTTTTTGCTTGATGATGATTACCTCAATTCCACAATTTGGGCAAAACTTTGCATTATCACTTATTTTCTCTGCACATTTTCTACAATACATATTTACCTCCTATTAAAAAACGTTAGTTATATTTAATAAAGCTACAAATATACTCATGGCAATGGAAACCATAGCTAAATTACTATTACCATTTGGTTGGTATCCTTGTTTTTTATCTTTACTATCAACAACAAATGATAAAAAACCACATATAATTGCGCATATATAGCAAAATAAACTAACTATAAAAACTGGTTTTGCATCAATATTTAGATTTGCCAATATTGTTGCAATAATTAAATCACAAATTACAACACCAAACAAAAAAAGTAGAATAGCTAGTTTACCCCAACTATTTTTTTTGGGATTTCGCTCAACTTTTTCTTCAATTAATTGGTTTTTTTGCTCTATTAAAATTTTATTTATCTCACCACCACAATAGGTACAAAAAATTGAATCATTTGGCAAATTTTTATGACATTTAGGACATTTTTTCATATTGTCTCCTTATAAAAAATAAAGAGGTTCACTTTAAGCAAACCTCTTTTTTAAATTAAGCTATTGCTTCAGCATGATGTGTTGCTGCTTCCTCTTCTTCGAGGCGTTTTATTTCTGATGCTTCATACGATTTCCAGAATGGGTAGAATATAACCATACCAATAATAAAGTTAATTAGTACAATTATTACCCCACCCATAGAACCACCAGTAGCTAAGAAACCTAAAATCGGTGAAGGCGTTGCCCACGGTAAGTTCAAATACATTTTTCCTACAAATCCAATATCGGTTAGGAAATAAGTTAAAGCACCCGTTAAAGTATGCGTAAAGATAAATGGAATTGCTAAGAATGGATTTAACACAATTGGCAAGCCAAACATCATTGGCTCAATAATACAGAATATAGCCGGTGGGAAACAAATCGTAGCCAAAGGTTTTAAATGTGGAAGTTTTTTACTAGATTTAAACATATAGAATAAAATAGGCCAACAAGTAGAAACCCACATAAATAATCTATTTAAATTTGGTACCCAAACATTAGGTAAATCCGCTACTGCAGTACCTGCCATAAAAGCAGCATTATTATCAGCCATCCAAGTATTAGTGAAAGTTGCTGTTACTGCATTAACGATATTATCGCCATGTAAACCTACTATCCATAACAAAGATATCAAGAAATATGATAATGTATAAACAAAGATGTTATCTGCAGCTGATAATACCGGTAGCAACATATTACCAACAACATCAGGGATATTAAGTCCCACTAAAGTTCTAGTTCCCCAACAAATAATAGTAATTAAAAAATAAGGGATAATTGCTGAAAAACTATCAGCAATCGCAGGTGGAACTGAATCTGGTAGCTTTATTCTAATATTATGTTTATAACAAATACTTATAACATTAATAGAAATTCCGGCCGCAATAATAGCAGTAATTACCCCAGCACCACCCCAATAATTAATTGGCACCGCACTAACAAGCGAACTAGAATCACTAACTCCCTCAACAAATAATTTTCCTACTGCATCGTAGTTTAATAGTAAGAAAGCAAAAAACGCTCCAACTGCACCTGTAGTTTTGTTAAAACCTTTAATTTCAGCGTACTCAGAACCCATGGCAATAACCATATAAACAGCCATGATTCCCATAGACAAACTATTAACCAATGCTAAATCACCAGCAAATGGTTTCAAAAACGGTAATAATGCATGCTCAGTCAAACCACCATCAGAGCCAAGCAAATAAATAATTAAGAAAATTGAACCAACCATTGTAACCCCAACAGCTGAAACCATCCCATTAACTATCGCTCTAATAAACGGAATTTGACCAAATGCTGTCATTGGACCAGCAATAGCATCGACTTTTGACATCAACTTGTCCATCAATGACACTTTTTCATTTGACATATAAAACTATCCTCCTTTAATTATTTGACCAAAATATAAAATTAACTTTGCTACCTAAGAAAATCAAGCTATATTTTTAGTCTAATATTATATCTTTACAATACTTTTAACTTACCTAAAACTCTATATATTAGAGTGTCACAATAAAGGGCAAAAATATATTATCACACTGCTAGAAACCCCCATTATTACTATCTATATTGCATTTACAGCTATGTTGCTATTTGTTATAATTATAGTTACAAGGTGGAACTATGAAATTAAAAAAAATAGAAATAGAAATAATAAAATTATTATTTTCTTCTTCGGTGTATTTATCATCATATGATATAGCTACAACTACCAGAATTAACAGAAGAGCAGTGCGAGTTCACATGAGCAACATTAAGCGATACTTGAATGAATTAGGCTATCCTTTAACCTCAAAACCCTCAAAAGGTTACTTACTGGAAGGAAGATCATCCAAATCTCTTAAGAAATTACAAAAAATAATTGAAAACGCAGAACTCCAAAGAGAATTTTTATATCCGACTCTTCCTGATGATAGGCAAAGCTATATTATGAAAAGATTAATTGACAAAAATGATTACATTAAAATTGATAACTTGGCCGATGAATTATATATCCATCGATCTACAGTTTCAAATGATATTAAATCTGTAAAGAAAACACTTTTTCGTTATGATTTAGTCTTGATCAATAAACCCAACTATGGTATTGCAATAATTGGCGATGAAGTTAATAAACGTAAACCTCTTTGTGATTCTTTATTTACCAATCTGAAAAAATCAGGAATGTTCTATGATTTCTTAGATTCGTATTTTGCAAAAAGAAACTCTTTTGAATTTGGTATCATTCAAATAATCCAGCAAAGTAATATTGAACTTTCCGACATTGCGCTATGTGACTTTTTATTATGCTTATCTGTTAGTACTTCAAGAATATTAAATGGTTATACCATAACTAAATCTCCAGATGTCAGTATTATTAAAAATCGAACAGAATTTAGCACTGCCATCACCATTGCTAAGTATCTAGAAAAACATACAGGTTGTCACATAAATGTTTGCGAAATAAACCAAATAGCTATTCAACTTATTTGTAAAAGATCCAGTAAAGGAATAAATATTGTCAGTAACCCTCTTTCTAAGAAACTAGTGAAAGAAATCTTACAAGTAATTGAAGAAGAAACTCTCTTAACTTTCAACAATCTGGAATTTAAAGAAATTTTCACCCTATATGTTGATTCAGCACTATTACGTAGTCAATTTAAAGAAAAAATCAGAAACCCTCTTTTTGACTTAATTAAAGAAGCTTATCCATTGGCATATGAATTAGCCGAAATAAGTTCTCACATTATTTATAAAAATACTAATAAACACCTTTCTATGAGTGAGTTAGCTTTTTTTGCCAATATTTTCCACGCACATATCTATACTGACATCCAAGTTAAAAAGAAAACTTTGCTAGTTTGCAGTTTAGGTAGTGGTTCTGAGTTCGCATTAGCTCGAAAAATATTAGATAGATTTTCCAATAAAATTGAAATTAGTAAATCAGCTCAATATTATCAATTACCTGATATGAATCTTCATAATTTTGATTTAATTATTTCGACTGCCCCAATTCATAAAGAACTACTTATTCCGTATTTGAATATTTCAAATTTAGTTAATAATGATGATTTAGATAAAATTGACAATTATTTATCTTATTTTTTTAAACGGAGTAAATTGGAAACCTTATTTCATCCAAAATTATATTCTTTAATAAATATTGTTAATAATGATTCTATTAATATTAGTAATAAATTTTATCAACTTCTTAAACTTCAATATCCTGAATTAAAATCTACTATCAGAAATTCACTAATTAGAAAAAACAATACAAATATATCTAATTTCAAAAACAAAATTACTTTAATCAAACTAGATAAACCAATGAAAAGTTATAATTTATTATCAGTGATTGTATTTAACAAGCCAACAAATATATTTTCTCTCACTTCACAAATTGTAGTATTATTTTCAACCACAGATAATGATAATTATTTATTTAACACTTTAGTATCTTTGTTTGATAATGTAGTTAATGATGAAATTTCATTTCGATTCTTTTTTGCCAATCCTACTTATCAGAATTTTTTGAGTATGTTAAAGTACAATCAATAATTTTTGCTTTTAAGTAATTGTTGATACCAAAAATATGATTTTTTAGGTATCCTTTTTAAGCTGCCTTTACCATCATCATCTCTATCAACATAAATAAAACCATATCGTTTTGACATCATACCCTCACCAGTAGATACCATATCTAGCGCTGACCAAGTCAAATAGCCAATAACATCAACACCATCCTCAATTGCTAATTCCAATTGCTCAATGTGTTCACTAAGATAATCAATGCGATATTGATCATTAATTTGACCATCGATCAATTCATCATAAGTTCCTAAGCCATTTTCCACGACCATTATAGGCATCTCATAACGCTCATACATATTATTTAGCATTATCCTAAAACCTTTAGCATCAATGGTCCAGCCAAATGGTGTTTTTTGTAAATATGGATTAACAGTTTTTCCCTCTGCTGAAGCTAATGAAGTTTTATAATAAGATACCGCTATAAAATCTAAGGTGTTATTTTTTAGAAACTCTAAATCACTTGCTAGTAATTCAACACCATTTTGTTCCATACTCTTTTTAAAATAATATGGTAATTTACCCTTAACCATCACATCGGTAAATCTATTATTTTTTCTTTCTTCTTCAACCATTTTCTGATAATCCTCAGGAGTTGAACGCAAAGGATATGATGGAGTAGCCGCAACTTCACATCCCACTTTTAAAGTATCATCAATTTCATGACAAACTTTTACCAAAGTAGCATTTGCTAAAAGCTTATTATAAGCACATTGATGTAATACTTTTTCTCTGTCCTCATCCTCTTTTACTATGGCTCCACCAACCATGTATAAAAGATGATTCATGATATTAATCTCACAAAAAGAAATCCAATATTTAATTTTTTTGTGGTAATGAGCTACTATTATTCTAACATATTTTTCATACAATTCAATAGCTTTTTTATTAGCAAATCCATTATATTTTTCTACGAGCCAAAGTGGCATATCAAAATGTATCGTTGTAATAATTGGCTCAATATTATAATGTAATAATTCATCAATAACTTTATCGTAAAATTCGATTCCCTCTTCATTAACCTTGCAACTATCATCCAGAAAAATACGAGACCATAATATCGAAAATCTTAAAGCCTTTAATCCCATTTTTGCTAACAACGCAATATCTTCTTTATAATTTTCATAAAATTCTATACCTTTTTGCGAAGGATAATAACCCTCAGGTCTCAATAAATACTCAGCAGGATTATTTAAATATTTTCTTCTAGTATTTTGACCCATAGGGATAATATCCACTACTGTCTCACTACGGCTATCATAACCACCCTCACCTTGACCACCACTAATAGAGCTTCCCCATAATATATTTTTTTTCATAATTTCTCCTAGTAAGCACTCTCTACTGTACTTTGGGTATTTAATATTTTTTCAGTAGATTTATAACCCACACCTGCTCTATCAATTCCTAAGTCAATTAATTCCAATAATCTTATTTGACTTCTAATACAACCCGAGCCCTTTACTTTTATTTTGTTATCAGCTGTTTTAACTATTAATTCTATTACTTCAGGATCAGCACCTATTAATGTATCACTTTTAAAATAACAAGTAGAAGTTTTAACAAAATCAGCATTAGCAGCAATACAACATTTAGTAGCTTTCACAATTTCATCCTTAGTAAGTGCATCAGTTTCGATTATCACTTTTAGAATAATTTTATTATGATGACAAAGCTGTGTAACTTCATTTATTTCTTTAGTAAACACACTCAGCTTTCCACTTTTAATTAGCCCATAGTTGCCAACTAAATCAATTTCTGAAATATCTTTTTCATCAATTATCGCTTGTACTTGAGCTAATTTACTTTTTAAGCTACTAGAACCAAAAGGAAAGTCACATACTACACATAATTTTGTTTCACTCTCTTTTAGGCATGCTTTAGCTATATCAATTGCAGCAGAATTTACGCAAACAGTTTTACATTTATTATTAACCCCTATCATTATTGCCTGCTTTAACTCTTCTATACTCATGCTAGGATCTAAAACTGCATGATCTAAATAATTTGCCATTTCTATTTTATTCATTAATTTCACCTCTTTCTCATTCTAACAGATTGAGAAATACTCACTATCGACACTATAGACACAATAAGTGACAAAATGACTAATTTGTATTTGATAAATTAACATAAAAAAGAGGAGGGATAATTTTATCCTTCCTCTTAATCTCAAATATTTTACGTTATTATTTAATAATCGACTCCAGCCAATTATCATTATTTGGCAATTCTAATAATTTAACTACAGTTTGGGCAATATTAGCTAAACCATAATTACCTTCCTTAATTTCAACTTGTTTACCATA
>JBKDZL010000034.1:0-1682 GCA_047971145.1 Erysipelotrichaceae bacterium | reverse complement strand
AAGCAATGCGTTATGGGGTTGAAGCTGTTGGTTACCTAGGGATATCTAATCGATTGACCGGAATGCTTGTAAGTGCATCAAATGGAGTACAAGAAGGAATTTCGGTTATTATTGCAAGATATAGACAAACTGATGAAATATTAATAGCTAAATGTATAAAATACTCTATTGGGTTAAATATATTAATTCCAATAATTTGTGCTACTTTTTACATAATAAACTTTGAACCAATAATGTTATATTTTGCTGATGGAAATTTAGCTGTTGCAAGCATGATTGGGACAATATTCACTTGGGAATTAAGTGGTGGAGTACTTAACCCTTCAACAAATTTTATGAATGGAATATTGTATGGGTATGAACAGACTAAACTTGTATTTATAATAAGCTTCTATAGAATTATAATTTTTAGGAATGTAATATTATTCATACTGAGTCAATTAGGAATGGGGTACCAGTCACTTGGTATTGTAATGTTTATTAGTCATGTTGCAACCTTTATTATATCTTGTATTATAATGTATATATTATTCGGAAAGAATAAAAAATATATTGGGAATCAGGATAAACCAAAGCAGAAAATAGTACACATAATTAAATATACATTTTAAACGTATTTTAGATGATTTAAATTAAGTCAAGTAACAATGAACAACTGGTTATTGTTACTTGATCTTTTTGTAAAAAAAATTTTAACGTTTACAATACGTGTTACAATACAACCTGTATGCAAGAATAGAAAGTGGGTAGAAAAATGATTATTGTTGATAAAAATGGAACTGGTCAATACGAAAAAATACAAGATGCAATTGATAATTTATGTGAAATAGAAGAGTTACAGACAATTTATATAAAAAAAGGAGTGTATAAAGAAAGAATAGTTTTAAAAAAGAGGAATGTAAATTTAATTGGTGAAGATGCTGAAAAAACGATTATAACTTACGATTTAGGAGCATTTGAGATTCTAGATGATGGAATCAGACGTGGAACATTTAGAACAGCTACAATGCTTATAAATACAAATAATGTGAGAATTGAAGGAATTACAATTCAAAATAGTGCAGGTCTTGGCCGAGATGTTGGTCAAGCAATAGCTTTATATGCGGAAGGGCATGAGATTTTAATAAAGGACTGTAAGCTACTTGGTAGCCAAGATACACTTTTTACGGGTCCACTGCCACACCATGAGTATGAAAAAGGTGGATTTGTTGGTCCAACAGAATTTGCTCATCGAATTAATGGGTTACAAATCTATGAAAATTGTTTAATCAGAGGTGATATAGATTTTATCTTTGGAAGCGCAAGTGCGTATTTTAAACGCTGTGAAATATTCTCTCAAGATATAGAACAGTACCCTAATGGCTATATAGTTGCGCCTTCAACGGCAACGGGTCAAAAATATGGTTATGTATTTGATAATTGTAACTTTACTAGTAATGCACCAAATGGTACGGTTTACTTGGGTCGACCTTGGCGTCATGATGCTAAAACAGTATTAGTTGAATGTAATATAGGCCCACACATTCATCCATCTGGATTTGATGATTGGGGGAAAACAGAGTCATATGATAGATTTGAATTTATTGAATATAATTGCATGGGACTTGGAGCTAAATTAGACTGCCGTATAAGCTTTGTACAAACTGATTTAAATAAAAAAAACTACACATTAGAAAAAATAA
>JBKDZL010000033.1:0-2841 GCA_047971145.1 Erysipelotrichaceae bacterium | reverse complement strand
TATGAAGAAGATATTAAAATGATGAAAGAGGGAGGACAAAATTCCTATCGATTATCACTATCTTGGCCAAGAATCATTAAAAATAGGGCAGGTGAAATAAATGAAAAAGGTATAGAATTTTATCGCAAAGTCCTGAAGTGTTGTTTGAGTAATGGTATAGAACCATTTGTTACTATCTATCATTGGGATTTGCCACAATATTGGGAAGAAACAGGTGGTTGGTTAGATAATGGAGTTTGTGCTGCTTTTGAGAAATACGCAAAAGTTTGTTTTGAAAACTTTGGAGATTTAGTTAAATATTGGACTACTTTCAATGAACCAAAGTGGTTTGTAGTCAACGGATACTTTATTGGAAATTATCCTCCGGGAATAAATGATATACAAAAAACAATGATTGCGGGCTACCATGTTATGTACTCCTCAGCATTAGCGGTAAGAGCATTTAGAATTGGCAATTATCAAGGAACAATAGGCTTGGTTCATAGCTACACACCAATTGAAGGAGTAGATGATACTATTGCAACAAAAATTGCTATGCGTAATGCTGATAATTATAGTAATAATTGGGTATTAGATACTGCGATTAAGGGTGAATTTCCTATAGATTTAGTCACTAGATTATCTCTTAAATATGATGTCAGTTTTATGAAAAATGAAGAATTAGCAGTGATAAAAGAAAATACAATTGATTTTATTGGCTTAAATTATTATGCAAGATCGCTAGTAAAACCTTATACAAATGGTGAAACGCAATTAATATTTAACCATACTGGCAAAAAAGGAGAAAGTAAGGTAGTTATTAAAGATTGGTTTGAGCAAGTAAAGGATCCAAATAGTGAATTTACACAATGGGATACTGAAATTTATCCCAAAGGATTACAAGATGGCTTAATTGCAGCCTATAAAAAATATGGAATTCCTATTTATGTTACCGAAAATGGAGTGGGAGTTAGAGAAGATGTATCGGTGGCTAGAGTTTATGATGATTATAGAATTTCATTTATGAACGACCATATTAGTGCCATTTTAAATGCTTTGGATAAAGGTGTTGATGTAAGAGGGTATTATGCTTGGTCATCATTTGATTTATATTCTTGGAAAAATGGACATGAAAAGCGATATGGCTTAGTAGCAGTTGACTTTGAAAATGATTTACTGAGAAAACCTAAAGAGTCTTATTTTTGGTTTAAAGATATTATTGCAAGTAATGGTAAAAAAATAGAAAGGAGAAACTATGACTAAAATAATGCTGGTCTGCAATGCTGGTATGTCGACAAATCTATTAGCTAAAAAAATGAAAGATGCTAGTAATGGCGAATTTGATGTAGTTGCATATGGAGAAGCAGAATATCCTGATTATTTAGAAGGTGTTGATTTAATTTTAGTTGGTCCACAAATCAGGTATTTAATACCAACAATACAAGAATCGGTTTCAATACCTGTTAAAGGTATAAATCCAATGAAATATGGTGTATTGGATGGTAAGGGTGTATTAGAAGATGTAAAAATAATATTAAAGGGGGAATAAATTGTGTTTGAAAAACTAAGTTCAAGTATTGAAAAGCATATTTTGCCTATTGCAAATAGGCTTAGTACGCAAAGGCATTTAAAAGCAATAAGAGATTCATTTATTTCATTATTACCAATAACATTAGTAGGTGGTGTAGTAGCGGTCTTGAGTGCTGCTCCAACAACAGAGGGAACGACAAATGGGTTTTTATTGGCTTGGAGAGCTTTTGCTGATAGTAATTCTTTATTATTTGGTTGGGTTAGTGCTCTGACATTGGGAGCTATGTCATTATATATTTGTGTAGGAATTATTTATTTTTTATGCAAACATTATAAAATCACACCATATCAGCCTCTTTTAGTAGGGTTATTTAGTTTTTTCGTTATAATGATGACCCCATTAGAGTTAGGTTGGGCAGGAAAAACTTTAGAAATGAGCTATTTAGATGGTAGAGGATTATTACCTGCGATATTAATTGGAGTTATTGTTGTTGAAGTATATTATGCATTGCGCAAAAAGAATTTTGGTAGAATTAAGTTACCTGATAGTGTGCCTTCATCATTAAGTGAGACCTTTGCGTCTTTAGCACCTAGTGCAGTAATAATGGCTTGCTGTCTTGTTGTCTGTGCTATTTTTAATTCAATTGGTACTACGTTTCCACAGTTTTTATATACATATTTGGCACCAACGTTGAGTGCAGCTGTTAGTTTGTTTTTCACAATAATAATTACTGTGGTTGTTCATGTGTTTTGGTTCTTTGGTATTCATGATGCTGCCTTAGCTGGTATTCTAGGCCCAATTCGTGATGGTAATTTATCTATAAATGCTGCGGCACAAATGGCGGGTGAGCAAATGCCTCATGTATTCACCACACCATTTTGGGTGTATTTTGTAATTATTGGTGGTTGTGGTTCGGTTTTAGCTTTAGCTTTATTATTAATTAGATCCAAATCTAAGCAGTTAAAAACTGTGGGTGGTGTAGGATTACTGCCAAGTTTCTTTGGGATATCAGAGCCGATAATTTTTGGTGTTCCACTAATGCTGAATCCACTATTCTTTATTCCATTTATTATGACATCTACTGTTAATGGTATTATTTCTTACATTTTAATTGATGTAGGAATAATAGGTAAAACTTTTAATATGTTATCTTGGAATATGCCCTCATTGTTTGGTGCGTTCTTATCCACAATGGATATTAAAGCTATGTTACTAATAATTGGATTAATTATATTAAACATGATTATGTATTATCCATTCTTTAAAGTTTATGAGCGAAATCTTATTAAATTAGAGAATGAGTCAGATAATGAAGAAGCAATAGCGTAATA
>JBKDZL010000032.1:0-9828 GCA_047971145.1 Erysipelotrichaceae bacterium | reverse complement strand
AAGGATGCTGGTTGTACAGAATATAATCGAGACAAAGCAAAAGATTTAGTAGCAGCTTTGAAAGATTATCCTAATTTAGTTTATGAGGGACACTCAAGTGATTATCAAACTAAAGAAAAACTAAAACAATTAGTAGAAGATGGAGTGGCGATTTTAAAGGTGGGACCTGGTTTAACCTTTATGGCTAGAGAAGGTTTGTTTGCTTTAGCTAATATTGAAAAAGAGTTATATCATCAAACGGATACTAAGTTAAGTAACTTTATTGAAACTTTAGAAAAGGTAATGCTAGATAATCCTAATAAATGGGAAAAATATTACCCGGGAAATGAAAATCAAAAATATTTAAAAAGAAAATACTCATTTTCTGATCGCAGTAGATATTATTTAAATCATCCTGAAGTTAAAACTGCTATTGCTATTTTAATAGATAACTTAAAGTCTGGTGTTCCACTTAATTTGTTGAGTCAATTTATGCCGATTCAATATACTAAAGTTAGGGCAGGTATACTGGATAATGAACCTATTAGTCTAATCTGCGATAGAGTAATTAATACTCTTGATGAGTATTTGTTTGCAACAAATCAAAAAGCGTTATTTTAGCATTGTTGTAATAATTAAATATTAGTTTTGATAATAAAAAGATTAACTTCATTGTTAATCTTTTTATTCTTTTATTTCATTTAAATGTTTTTTTGATAATTTTTCATAGTGCTTAGCTTTTTTCTCATCTTTAATATTTCGATATTGTACTGATAGTAAATATTCATTGATTCCCTTGCTGGCAAGATCATCATTAGCTAACTCTTGTTCCATTTCTTCAATATAATTAGCTTTTTTTAGGATAAAAATATCATAGATAGTTCTAGCTTCTTTTTTCATTTCTTCATTGTCGAAGGTTTCAATTGTAGTAATAAGCTCTTTGGTTTTTCTTTTATTTTCTAAGCCCACATAGTAGTTAAAAGCTTTCATGTAGATATCTTCTTTTTGAGGTGGAGTCATTTTTAATTTAAACATTTCATTAAAAGCTTTTTCTATTGCTTTAGTATCTTGTTTTAGAATCAGTGCATTTAGTTTAAGATACTCTAAATTAAATTTAGGAAAAACATATCTAGTGATTTTGGCATTAGCTGTTTCAAAAAAACTATCAAAATCAGTGTTTTTTAGAGCACTTACCATTTTGTTAAGTTGTTTTTTCTTTGTGAAATGATAAAAGCAGTATAATACTAGTATTCCTATTATTGTTAATACAATGGTTAGTGTTATTGTATTCATCTAAATCTCCTTTATTTACTTACTATTAAATTATAACTTGTAATTAGGTAAAATAGTAGTAAAATCCCGAAGATTTTAAAAAGTATAAAAGAAATAGTTAAAAAGATAATCATTATTTAAGACAATAAGCTTAAGAGTGTTTATAATAAAGACAGAGAGGTAATATTTATGATTATACAAAGTAAAAGAGTGTGGATTGCTGGACAATTCATAGAAGCACAAATTGAAGGAGTAGAAGATAAAAGTGTGGGAATTTAACAATATGATTTCAAAAAAGTTGATGTTGATCATGGTAATAATAGAATTGTCCCAGGCTTTATTGATATTCATTGTCATGGTGCTTATAAATTTGATACCAACGATGCTAGTATTGAGGGATTGAAAAAATGGGTTAAAAATATTACAGCTGAGGGAGTTACGGGTTTGTATCCCACAACGATTACCCAAAGCAAAGAGGTTTTAACTCAAGCGGTTGCTAATGTAGCAAAGGTAGTAGAGGAAGGATATGAGGGTGCTGAAATTTTGGGAATTCACTTTGAAGGACCTTATTTAGATATGGTCTATAAAGGTGCTCAGCCTGAGCAACATATTAAGAAACCTAATGTTGAAGAATTCAAAGAATATCAAAAAGCAGCCAAAGGATTGATTAAGATTATTACTATGGCAACTGAGCACGATGAAGATTTTAAATTAACTGAATATGCAGCAAGTACTGGAGTGTTAGTTAGCATGGGACACTCAGGAGCAACATATGAGCAAGCAGTTATGGGGGTAGCTCATGGGGCAACTAGTATGACACATGTTTATAATGGCATGTCGCCTTACAATCATAGAAAATTAGGGATGATTGGTGCTGCTTTAAGGATTAGAGATATTTATGGTGAAATCATTTGTGATGGTAATCACTCAGATATTAATGCTTTAAATAACTTCTTCCATGCCAAAGGAAAAGATAAAGGAATTTTAATTACTGATGCTCTAATGGCTAAGGGTTGCCCAATTGGCTCTCATCATATTTTTGGTGGTAATGAGATAGAAATTTATCCTGATGGCAGTGCTCATTTAGTTGAGGCAAAAAATTTGGCAGGCAGTACGCTAAAAGTAAATGAAGGGCTTAAACTATTAGTGGAAAAGGCCATGGTACCATTTGAGTCGGCAATTAATGCTTGTACTATTAATCCAGCCACAGCTTTAAAAATAGCGGATCGAAAAGGGAAAATAGTTACAGGGCATGATGCTGATTTAGTTGTATTAGCTGATGATTATGAAGTTGTTCAAACTTACGCTCGTGGTGTTGTTTGTAAATAAAAAATTTTAATACCAATTTATTACATAAAAAAGACTAACTCTAATTAAATAGAATTAGTCTTTTTCTTTAGAAGATTTATATTTTACTAAAAAATTCTCCCAATTTAGAAGATATAGGATAAGGTACAGTGTGAGCAATATCCGTCGATTTTATAAAGCTAACATTTTTGGCAAAGTCTTTGTCTTTGATTTTATTATAAAATTCAAAGCTTGATTCAAAAGGAACTAGCTTATCTTTTGTACCATGCCAAAACATTAAAGGTCTACCGGCAATTTTCTCAGGCTGTAAACTTAAATCAAAGTCTTGCCAACTTTTAATATCATTTTCAAGTTCAAAAAGAGATTTATTGCATTGTTCAACCCAAGGCAGAGTTAATAACATTTCAGAAAGCTTTATTGGTTCTGGTGTGCCCATTAAACAAGCAGCAGCATAGACCCAATCATATTTAGTAAAACAAGCAATGGCAGTTATACCGCCCATAGATTGACCAGCTACACTAAATTTAAACTCATCTGAGAGTTGTTTTTCCACATAGTGATTTTTAAGTATTTTTAATTCGCTTACACTAGAGTAAACAATATTCCAAATATTCTCATAATTAAATTCATCTAATTCTTGAGTTTGACGCTCTCCATGAAGATTAGCATCAGGAAGAATTACTCTATAGCCTTTCTTGGCAATTTCATAGCCATTGACAAGAGCGCTCTCTTTATAATTAGTCCAACCATGATAACAGACTACAGTTGGTAGTTTTTTATTTATTAGCTTATTTAGACATAACTCTAAAACGGGAATATTTTCAATAATTTTATGTTTAATTGTGATCATTCTATTTCAGCTTTTGTTTTTTTATAATACTTATTAACATTTTGATAGCTAGATAAGTCGCTCCCAAAGAAACAACAATACAAGCTATTACTATTGGCATATTTTCTAAGAAGTAGGGGGAGTAAAATAGATTTAGTATTATTAGTATTGCCAGCAATAAATATAATACTAGCCTTAAAACTAAAGATCCCGTCGACATATCTTTAATAAAAACCTCAGTAGATTTTTTTGCCTCACTGGGTTTGAAATTTCTAAGTTGGCTCATATTACTAAGAGCACTGCGATATTTGAATTCTAAGAAAATAATAACTGAAATTCCTGCAGCTAGTGATATCCAAGTATTAAAGTTAAATAAAATGTTTAGAAAAATAAAAGTCAGTATCCCTATCACATACCTATTGCTTAAATTTTGATAAGTCTTTTCATAACTTTGGGGAATTACATAGCCTGTTTTGTTTCTTTTGTTATAATATATAGCTCTATTCTTTTTATCATAATAAATATTTCTACCACTTAACATTGTTGTTTTATTACTCATTTTAGTACCTCTAAGTTTATTATAATTGAATATTTATTTATTTTCTATGAATAATTAGCGAATATGTTGCACTAATTAACATAATAATAACTGCTAACTTGAAAAGATAAAAGAGTCAGCTATAATAAATAAGGTAATTAGAGGAGAAAAGATATGATATTTAATATAAATGAGGAAGTATTACAAAGTAAGAGTGCTTATTGGACTGCTAAAGAAATTAGCCAACAACCAGACACGTGGAAGAAAACCTTAAATCAGATTACAAAGCAATATCAAGAAATAAGCAATTTTATTAATGAGATATTGAAAACAGATGATTTTGAGATCATTTTTACTGGTGCTGGAACTAGTGAGTTTGTGGGTAATGCGGTTTTTTCATATTTAAATAAGCTTACTAATTATAAAGCTAAGTCATATGCGACTACAGATATTGTTGCTACTCCGGAGAATTATTTAAACAAAGATCGACCAACTTTACTGGTGTCTTTTGGTCGTAGTGGCAACTCACCAGAATCAGTGGCAGCAGTAGAGTTAGCTAATGTAGTGTGTAATAAGATAAAACATTTATTTATTACTTGTAATCATGAGGGGGCTCTATCTAAGTTTGCATTAGCAAGTGATAATTGCTATGCAATTAACTTAACTCCGGAAACTCATGATAAAGGTTTTGCAATGACATCAAGTTTTACTAATATGTATTTGGCAGCTCTTTTGGTTTTCTTATTGAAAACTAAGAAGGTTGATGAACAAATGAGCATTATAACTAAAAATGTTGAAGAATTACTTTATAATGATTTTAGGGTATTTAGTGATTTGGTAAATGATTTTGATTTTAATAGAATTGTTTACTTAGGTAGCAACAGCAATAAAGGAATAGCGCAAGAGTCAGCATTAAAAATGTTAGAATTGAGTGCTGGTAATGTTGCGACAATGTATGATAGTCCTATGGGCTTTAGACATGGACCTAAATCAATAATTAATGATCAAACCTTAGTGGTAGTTTATTTGAGTGATGATGAGTATACTAGACAATATGAATTAGATGTAATTAAAGAAATGAGTACTCAGCGCAAAGGCAATAAAATATTAGCCCTTTCTGGTTATCATGATACTGAGGTCGAAGTATTAGTTGATTATTATCATACTTTCTTTAATGAAATTAAATTAGATAATATTTTCTTAGGTTTAGAGTATATTGTAGTTGCTCACTTATTAAGTCTTTTTAAATCAATGTCTTATGATATTACTCCAGATAACCCTTGTCCTAGTGGTGAGGTTAATAGAGTAGTAGCTGGGGTAACTATTTACCCATATAAATAGAAAAGAGGAAAAATATGATTGGATTAGTTGTAGTAGGTCATGGTAATTTTGGAACAGGTTTAACTAGCTCGCTAAATTTGATTGCGGGTGAGCAAAAAGATTATTTCGGTATAGATTTTTTACAAGAAGATACACCAGAAATTTTAGAGGCTAAATTAAAAAAAGCTTTTGATAGTTTGAGTAATTGTGATGGAATCATTGTCATGGCCGACTTAGCAGGAGGTTCACCTTTTAAGGTAGCAGCCACTCTAGCTCAAAGTTATGATAGTATTGAAGTAATTGGTGGTAGCAATTTACCAATGCTGTGTGAAATTGCGATGGCAAGAAGTGTGGTAAATGACTTGAATTCTTTAGTTACTATGGCGGTTAATACTGGACGTAACCAAATAATGAAGTTCGAAATCAAAAAGCCACAGGCAGTAGATGAAACTGATGGTATTTAAAATATTAAAAAATATCCACTATAAATAATAGAGCTGCTGATTAAATTTAATCAACAGCTTTTTCTTTGGATAATTTAATTTATTAAAAGTTAATAACTATTTATAAATAGTTTTAGCATAGTCAGTAGGAGTAATTCCAAACTGTTGTTTAAACTTTCTAGAAAAGTAATGAATAGAAGAAAAACCTAATAGGTTTGATATTTCAGAAATTGTATATTTTGATTCTTTTATTAGTAGTTGTGATTTATGTAATTTTAAATCATTTATGTATTGTTTAGGGGCAGTAGCTAAGTTATTTTTAAATAATTGTTGTAGTGTTGAGCGACTAAGGTAAAATTCTTGACACAATTCTTCAATAGTTAGTCGTTTGTAAATATTGTCATTAATATAAATGATTAATTCATTTAATAATTCATTTTCAAACTTTTGTTGCATCGGAGTTGAAACTATTGGTTTTTCTTCAATTAAGTCATTATACAGCAACCTAATAATAATTTCTTGTAGATGACAAATCATTAAATCATTACTATAAGTACTATTAGCGTCAGAGAATCTAACAAAGTTATTAATGGCGTTAGTAATATTTTTATTACCATCAAAAATTTTGTTTTGAAGTTTTTCTGCTTCGGTACATTCCATATCAAACATAATTGTTAGATATGAGCAAGAATGATCGGCAGTGGTATATTGATTATGAAACTGGCCTGGACTATATAGTAACATTTGATAATTTTCTAAAGTGAATGATTTATCAATAATATCAGTTTTTAATTGTCCATTGTCTACCATGGTTAATTCCCAATGATTGTGAACTTCACCTGTAAATTTATAATTAGGATTTCTCACTGAGTAATAGCAGGCTAAAATTTCTTGAATTTTAACTTTTGGTACAATTGGTTTATAGACAAAAGGGGTTGTTAATTTATGTTGAGTGTGTTTAATATTAATTGGTGGAAAAATTTCAAGTTTTGATTTATCAGTAATGCTGATAAAATTGAAGTAGACTCCAGCATTAATTTTAGTAACTCTATGAATGACAAAACTATTTAAATCTTCTTGTTGAATATCATCAGTCACAACAAGAAGGACATCTCCTTGTAGTACTTTTATGTAGATATCTTCTTGAGAGCAATAAAGTCCATCAAAATTTTTGTTGGATATTTTTTTTGTTTCTCTACCGCTTAATTTATTAGGTTTTTTAGGCATAGATGATGATTTAAATACTTCACCATATTTTTGGAAAATAAAATTTGTGGTTTTGTTATACATGAATTACCTACCTTCAGCACTTTAATTTTAACATAAGATTACTAAAATATAAAAATTATAGATAATAATAAAAAATATAAATCATAACATCAAAAGTGTAAATACTTGAAAAGCCAAAATGTGATAAAATAAAAGCGTTAAAAGGAGTTTATAACTTTTACATTGTGTTAAAAGAAGGGAGAGAAAAATGCCAAACATTGTATTGACAAGGATAGACAATCGTTTAATCCACGGGCAGGTAGCCACACAATGGTGTGGAGTGGTAGGAGCTAATTTATTGTTAGTGGCAAATGATTCGGTGGCTGCTGATGAATTTAGACAAGGTCTAATGGATATGGCTGCACCAGGTTATGCGCAAACTAGATACTTTAGCATTCAGAAGACGATTGATATTATCGGAAAAGCAAGTGATGCACAAAAGATTGCGATCATTTGTGAGACGCCTCAAGATGTTTTAAAACTTGTTGAAGGCGGAGTACCAATTAAGGATGTTAATATTGGTAATATGCATATGGCAGATGGTAAACGTCAAGTTGCTACTTCAGTAGCGGTTGATGATGCTGATGTTGAGGCTTTCAGAAAAATGCAAGAATTAGGGGTAAAACTTGAAATTAAAAGAGTTCCTGATATTGCAGCTGAGGATATCAACAAATTGTTTAAATAGAAGTTATTTTAATTAAAAAAGGAGAAATATAATGGAGATACTTCAAATTGTTTTATTGGCAATTGTTACATTCATTTTTGCAATTGATCAATTCTCATTAACTGAGCTATTATATCGTCCAATTATTGCGTGTCCTATCATCGGGGTAATCTTAGGTGATCTTAATACTGGATTAGTTGTTGGTGGTACATACGAATTAATGATGATTGGTAATATGCCAGTTGGTGGAGCACAACCTCCAAATGCAGTTTTAGGTGGTATTGTTGCGATGGTTTTTGCTGTTAAAGCAGGTATGGGTGTTGATGCTGCTTTAGGTACAGCAGTAATTTTCTCAGTGTTTGGGCAATATGCAGTTACCTTAACATTTAGTATTATGTCAGGTATTATGGCTAAGGCAGATAAAGCTGCGGCTGCTGCAAATCCTCGTGGAATCACTAATGTTAACTTAACAGCAATGTGTATTCTAGGTAGTTTATTTGCTCTAATGTCTGTAATTGCTTATGTTGGTGGTGTTGCTATGGCAGAGCCACTTCAACAATTTGCTGCTAACTTCTCATGGGTAATGGCAGGTCTTGGTGTTGCCGGTGGAATGATGCGTTATGTTGGGTTTGCGATTTTATTGAAAATTATGTTATCAAACGATTTATGGGGAATTTATTTGGCAGGTTTTGCTGCTGCTGCTTTATTTGGAAATGTTGCAGCAACCAAAGGTGCAACATTAATTTTAGTAGCATTTGTTGGTATAGCAATTGCAATTTACGATTTTACTATTAATCTTAAGATTAAAGAAAATATTGGTGGAAATGGAGGTAGTAGTGATGGCATCTAATAGAGTAAACTATAAAGATACAACGCCGGCTAAAAAGTTAGATAAAAGAACCATGAATAGAATGGTTTGGCGTTCGCTAAATCTTCAGGCTTCATTTAACTATGAAAGAATGCAAGCTGCTGGTTGGTTATGGGGCATTCTTCCTGGTTTAGAAAAAATTCATACTGACAAAGATGATTTAAGTGCTTCAATGGAGCATAACCTTGAGTTCTTTAACACTCACCCATTCTTAGTAACATTTGTTATGGGTATCGTTCTTTCATTAGAACAACAAAAAGCTGATATCAATACAATCCGTGCGGTACGTGTTGCTGCGATGGGTCCATTAGGTGGTATTGGTGATGCGATCTTCTGGTTTTCTTTAATTCCAATTACAGCTGGTATTACAGCTGGTATGGCAATTGATCAAAACTTAGCTGGTCCAATCTTATTCTTTGTTATTACCTTTGGAGTTCAAATGGCTTTACGTTTCTGGTTATTGAACTGGTCTTACTCACTTGGTGAGAAAGCTGTTGTTACTTTAACTAAAAATGCTAAAGAGTTTACTCGTGCAGCATCTATCCTTGGGGTATTTGTTGTTGGGGCTCTAACTTGTAACTATGGTGCTACTAAATTAGGTGTGATAATTCCTAATGGTGATAAACCAATTAACATTCAAGGATTACTTGATGGTATTTTACCAGCTTTAGTACCATTAGCTCTTACATTAATGTGTTTCTTCCTTATTAAGAAGAAAAGTTGGAAACCAACCAAAATTATTGGTTTACTACTTGTAATTGGTATTGTTGGTAGTATGTTTGGTATCTGGGAGGGATCTGCAGGTATGATCGTTGATACTGATAATGATGGTGTTTATGATGCTGAGATGGCACAGGGCTATGAAGCTTTAGTACCAGTTCCTTGGCATAATAATATGTCAGATGATATTATCGGAGCAGCTCCGGCTGAAGAATAAAATCATTTAATCTCAACCTTCTTAAAATTAAGGGTGTAGCAATGCTATACCCTTTTGTTTATGTATTGTTTATGATTTTATTTCAATTGAACATATAAGAATTAATGAAATTATTTATAGTCAACTCTTTTTTATCTATTGTTTCACTCAATATATTTCCATAATGTAGTGGAAAAAAGTTGAGGATAAGGCCAATAATTTGGTGTTAAGATAAAATTGAGGTAGAAATTAATGTTTAAAACAAACAAATTTTTATATAAATATTTAGTAAGAATCTTAATACTAATAATTGGATTAATTATATTAAACATGATTATGTATTATCCATTCTTTAAAGTTTATGAGCGAAATCTTATTAAATTAGAGAATGAGTCAGATAATGAAGAAGCAATAGCGTAATA
>JBKDZL010000031.1:0-2717 GCA_047971145.1 Erysipelotrichaceae bacterium | reverse complement strand
TGCTGCTACATATTTAATTTGTTCTGGAAAGTCAAGACAATATTGCCCGTAGGCATTTTGTCCTCTTGCTCCAGCCCCAATCACTGCAACTTTTAAACTCATAATTTCTCACTTTCTATTTTGAAAATTTTAAACAATCGAACTGTTTTCCTATTGCACTCTAATTCCAAAATATATCATCGTTCCAACAAACCTTTTAATCTCTTTTTTTAATTGTTTTCGAGCAAATTCTTCGTCATCCATATCACACTCAACTAGTAAATCAATATTTTTTTCATCAATCACTTTATACGTTATATTTTCAACACATAATTTGTCGATATATTCTTTAACCTCTTCGCGTTTTTGAGGTAAACTCACAACTATCATAAACCCTCCTTCGATTCCTGTTCTTTTTTATACTGATTATTTGAAATAATTACAAATGGTGCATATATTAATACAGCAAGCAGCAACGTAAATGCAGCAAGTATTGTTGATGGTATATCACCCGCTGTTGACAAATATGCGAATAATATCGGAGGGGTAGTCCATGGAGCAATAAGTACTGGTGCTTGCCCAAAACCTATTACAACTGTTGATATATATGCAACAATTGTTAGTATTGGCGAGACTAATACAAACGGAATTGCATAGATTGGATTTAAAACTATTGGGATACCAAATATTACTGGTTCGTTAATTTCAAAAATACCTGAAGCAAGTGCAATTTTAGCTACTTCTTTTGTATCAGGTCGCTTGTTTAATAGTTTGATCGCTATTAATAATCCCATAGTTGCACCTGTTCCACCATGATGAACATAAATATCCCAAGATCCAGCTGTCCACGGGTATAAAACAGTACCAGATTGCATATATTCTTGTACATTTAATTGACCGTACATTCCCCAAATTGGAGCTACAATTGGTTGAGACATATTCCCACCATGAAGACCAAAGAACCAGAATACATTTTGAAATAAACTTACCAATGTTACTGCAACACCAGAAGAAAATAGACTATCTGAGTTTGTAGCTCCAACAACTTCACCTAGCGAGACTATAACTGTCGCATTAATAAATTCAAATATATTAGTTACTTGTGTTCCATCTGCATTTAGCATGTTAATTATTCCTGTTGAAAATATATAGGGAACAACTGCAAATATACCTAGTGCAATTGTACAAGGAATGATTGCAGCAAAACCTTGACCAACTGCAGGAGGAACCATTTCAGGCATTTTAATAACCCAGCCTTTTTTTGTAATTCTAATTGTAATCTCGCTTGCAACTAACCCAGTAATTAGTGCTACAAGCATTCCTTTTGCATCAAAATATGCTGTTATTTTTGCGCTATCTTCTACTATACTTGCCACCATTGGACTCAAAATAAAAAAACAACCTACCGATGTTAATGCTGTTGTTATTACATCAATTTTTTCCTGCTGTGCACGTGCATAAGATATTCCAGCGACCAATATTAGTGAAGTTATTGCTAATGAACCATCAAAAAAGGTCCATAACCACGGCGATATATGTTCACCTGTCCAGGTGAAAAAAGATGTAATTATCCCACTATTAGAAAAAAAGCTGGCCAACAATCCATCACTATCAGTAAATACACTACTGAACATTACTGATAATCCACCGGCCATAACAAGTGGCATGCTGTAAGCAAACCCATCACGTATTGAAATCATGTGTTTCTGGCCACCAATTACAGTTCCTATACGCAACATCTTATCCATCAATTTATCAACCATTTTTCTCCTTTACCTTAAAACCTACAATATTTATTTTATTATTTTTTAAATATTCTTTAAACTTATCAGATGTTAAAATTTCATGTTCTATTATTCTATCATATGAATAAGTGGTTGTATTTTCCAATGCTTTATCTAAATAGCCATTATGAATCATTATCTCTTTATTTGTTACCTCTTTGTCTTCAAAATCAGCTATTATTCCCATTAAATTATCTAGACTAACTTGTTCACCATAAAAGTCGGTATTTACACTCGAGTTAGCTATACCTAAAGTTAGTCCTCTTACCGGAATTTGGTATTTATCAGATAACTGCTTTACAACTTTACAACAAGTTTCATTGTTCGGATGAACATTGTGATGCGAGTCTAAGTGGTCTGGTAATTTTCCAAATAAATTTTTAAACCTGCTTATTTGCAACTCCCATTCTCTCAATAGTAATGATTCATCAAGTTCTCTTAAATTACTTTTTTCTGCATTTTTATAAAAGATTCCATCATTATTACATAATTGTGCATCCTTACTTAAACATTCAAAGCAGTCAATCGTAAGGTGAATTCCAATATTTAATTTTGGATTTTTTTGTGCTAGTTCTACAGCATGATCAATTTCAGGCGCACATACAAGAGCAGTTGTTGAGTTAACCACACCTTCTTTATTGGCTTGTATAACAGCATAATTCACACCTTTTGAAATTCCGAAATCATCTGTATTAATAATAATATTTTGCATGTTAGCTCCTCTTACTTATTATTGAATTGTGGCAAATATTTTTTATGAGCTTCCAACATCTCATCTAGTACAACTTTCGCATCCTCATCTGAATGCACTAATGGGTTTATAGTCATTGCTAACAACGCTTTTTTATAATTCCCCTCTACTGCTGCTTCACAAGTTAATAATTCAAAACTTTTTAGACTATGTATTAATCCTAATACGCGAGAATCAAACTCTTTGAGTCGCGCTACAGGTTT
>JBKDZL010000030.1:0-5115 GCA_047971145.1 Erysipelotrichaceae bacterium | reverse complement strand
TGAAATTGCATTAGCTCATGGTGATAGTGCTGAGTTATTCTTTAACCAAACTTATGAAGGTGGAGATAAACAAGGCGATAAAGATTTAATCAAAATCATGGTTGATAATTCTTGGGCTGGTGTAGAATGGTTAAAAGACTTAGGTATGGAATTTAAAGATGGTACTTTTACTGTAATCGGTGGATTATGGGAGAGAGCTTATAAACCAGTAGAACCTGAGGGTTCAGGCTTCTTTAAAACTTATCAAGCTTACATGGATAATAATGAGAGCGGAATTACTATGCAATATAACACAACTGCCGATAGTTTTATTGTTGAGGATGGTGTGGTAGTTGGAGTTGAGGCAACTGGTAAAACTGGAAATAAAGTTACAGTAAAAGCAAATAATGGTGTAGTGTTAGCAACTGGTGGTTTTGGTGCTAATATTGAAATGAGAGAAAAATATAACAAAGAAACAGGATTATGGGCAACATTAAATGCTGATATTCCTACAACAAATGTTCCATCAATTACTGGTGATGGTATTGTGATGGCAGAGAAAATTGGTGCTAATCTTGTTCAAATGGGTAACATCCAATTGTTACCATTAGGTGATCCTAAAACTGGTAGTTTATCAGGAGCAATTGAACATGGTGTTGAGAGTAGAATCTTTGTTAACAAAGAAGGAAATCGTTTTGTCAATGAGGGTGGTCGTCGTGATGATATGACTAATGCTTTATTTAAACAAACTGATTCAACTTTGTGGATTATTATGGATAGTGATACTTATCCAACTGGTAATGAAGTTAACAACTTCAATGAATCAGTTAATGATTTAATTGATCAAGGGAGAGCTTTCAAAGCGGATACTTTAGAAGAATTAGCTGAGCAAATTGGTGTTGATGCGGCTAACTTAAAAGCTGCGGTTGAAGATTATAATCGTCATTGTTTAGGTGGTGATTTAGAGAACCAACCCGACTCATTCGGTCGTACTTTATTTATAGATGCTAATCAAGAAAATAATGGTATTGATGATGGTCCTTATTATGCAGCAGCTAGAGTTCCAACAGTTCATCATACTATGGGTGGAGTTCAAATTAATACTTCAACTCAAGTACTTAATACTGATGGTGAGGTAATTCCTGGCTTATTCGCAGCAGGAGAAGTTACCGGTGGTATCCATGGTGCTAACCGTCTAGGCGGAAGTGCTTTAACTGATACAGTAGTATTTGGTAGAATTGCTGGAGATTCAGCTTCTAACTTTGCTAGAGACTAGTAGATAATATTAAAAATAAGAGTTCTGAGTAATCAGAGCTCTTTTTCTTTGCTTAAATATTATTTAATTAACAATAAATGTCATAAATTACACCAGTTAATTATTTAACAAATATTTCACAGTTTACTAATTTAGAAAAACTTTCTCTTAATGGACATAACTTTACAAATCTTACAGCAGAATTATTTACAATGACTAAATTAAGTAAATTAATTTTACTATTTATATTTTCTCTATTATATTAATTGTTACTAAAGGTAATGAATATATTATTTTGGAATGTTCGCATAAAGCAACGAAGAAAAACATTGGTCTATTTTGTAATTTACTCTCTGTAGTATTTTTTACTATTTGAGTACCATTTTCTTTTAGGAAATCTAACCCTTTACTATTTAATTTATATAAATCGTTTTTTATCATAATTATTTTCCTTTCATAAAAAAGAGAGAAAGAACCTAAATGGATTCCTTCTCTCTCTTACAACTTTTCTTCAAGACTGCATATTTCTATAACCCTTGTAGTCAAGGTTATTCTAGCAAGACTATATATTTATAAAACCCTTATAGTCAAGGTTATTCTTCGTACCTCTTTCAAGCTACTTATATTATAACATACTAGAATAAAAAACGTTAGAGAAATATCTTAATAGAAATAATGCTAGGTGTTTTCGAAATTATAATATAAGAGCAAAGAAATATACTCATATAAGTTTCCAGCATTTATTGACAAAACAGTTATTGTTATCTTATACTAACATTATCGTTAGAAAGAGAAAATTATGAAAAATATCAGTAAATTATTAACTATTATCATGGGCTTTATCTTATTGATAATTGGATCAATTGGAGTAGTCTTACCAATTTTACCACACACTCCATTTTTAATAGGAGCAGTAGTTTGTTTTGCTAAAAGTTCTAAAAAATTAGAGACTTGGCTTAAAAATACTAAGCTATATCGTAATAATATTGAAAGTTTCATCAAGGGGCAAGGTATGAGTAAAGCTAGTAAAGTTAGAGTTGTTGTTACTTTGAGTATCTTTTTTGCTATTGCATTATTTTTTATGCAAAAGTTATCTATTCTGATTCAAATACTGTTGGTGGTTATTTGGTTAGCTCATGTAATAGGTTTTATATTTTTTGTCAAAACTAAAGAGGAAAAAATAGCATATGATGATTAATAAGCGTTTAATTAAAATGGTGCCAGAGGCTAAAAAGTATATTGGATTTAAAGTGTTAGTTAATTGGTTATCATTGTTGTTGGGGATAATTTTGTGGTTTTGTTTAGGGAGTGTTCTCAATTTGATTTATCTTAATACTTTTAGTAATCAATATTATTTATTTTTAATTATTAGTGTGTGTATTATTGGACGATATTTTTTAATTAGCTTGAGCAGTAGATTAACTCATCAAGCTACAACGATGGTTAAATTGCGAATGAGGAACAGTATTTTTGAAAAGTTAATTAAGCTTAAAGGCAATTATCATCGCATTATGAGTACTTCGGAATTAATACAGCTAGCTGGTGAGGGGGTCGAACAATTAGAAGTTTACTTTGGTAATTATTTACCTCAGTTTGTTTTTGCTATGATAGCACCGCTTACTTTATTTTTAGTTTATCTGCCATTTTCATTTATGAGTGCTTTAGTACTATTTGTTTGTGTGCCTTTAATTCCTTTAGCAATTATTGTGGTACAAAAAATTGCTAAGAAATTGTTGAGTAAGTATTGGCAAGCTTATACATCTTTAGGTGATAATTTTTTAGAAAATATTCAAGGTTTAACTACCCTTAAAGTCTATGATGTTGACCAACAGTATCATCAGGCAATGAATAAGGATGCTGAGGATTTTAGAAAGATTACAATGAAAGTTTTAACTATGCAATTAAATTCTATTACTATTATGGATTTAGTAGCCTATGGTGGTACAGCTTTAGGCTCTATTTTTATTGGTTTAGCCTATTTGAATAATGATATTAGCATGGGTGTGGCAATAACTTTGTTATTGTTAGCAAGTGAATTCTTTTTAGCTATGAGAGCTTTAGGTTCATTTTTTCATGTGGCAATGAATGGAATGGCTGCCAGTGATAGAATGTTTAAACTTTTAGATTTAGAAGAAGAATCAATAGCTGAACTTAAGGTAAAAAATGCTGATATTATCATTAAAGATTTGAGTTTTAATTATGGAAATAATCCTGTTTTGCAACAGATTGATTTGGGTATTAAACAAGGAAGTTTTTTAGCAATTGTTGGTTCCAGTGGTAGTGGTAAGAGCACTTTGGCTAGTGTTTTAGCTCAAGACTTATTAAATTATCAGGGCTCAATTACTGTGGGTAATATTAATATAAAAGATTTTAGTAATGATAGTTTGAAAGAGTTAATCACTATGGTGTCTTCTAATAGCTATATATTTAAAGGAAGTATTAGAGATAACTTAATGATTAAAAGCAATTTGGTTGATAAAGATTTAATAAAAGTCTTACAACAAGTAAAACTTTGGGATTTTCTTGAGCAAGAAAAGGGGTTAGATTTTATTTTGAGTGAAAATGCTAGTAATATTTCTGGTGGACAGAAACAAAGATTAGCTTTAGCTAGAGCTTTATTAAAAAATAGCCCTATTTATATCTTTGATGAGGCAACTAGTAATATTGATGTTGAGAGTGAAGAGCAAATTAATCAAGTCATACATTCTTTAAAAGCAAAACATACGCTAATAGTTATTAGTCATCGATTAGCTAATGTTATCAAAGCAGATCAGATTGTTTTTCTAAATCAGGGTAGTATTAGTGAAATTGGTAATCACCAAGAGTTATTGTTCAATAATGGTAATTATGCTCAAATGTTTAAGCATCAGCTAAAATTAGAAAATCTTAGAGGAGGGCTAGATAATGCGTAGAAGTGGCTTTAATATTATGATAAAATTGATAGCTCTCATTAAACCCTTATGGCATGTTATGCTTTTGTGTATTTGTTTAGGCGTTTTAGGTTTTTTAGCAGCTATTAGTATCAATGTTTTGGCAGTTAATTTATTATTAATTGTGATAAATAGCTCGCCATTAAATCTTACTTTTAAAACTTGTGCACTGATAATAATAGTTTGTGCAATACTTAGAGCAGTTTTACGGTATGGTGAGCAAACTTGTGGTCACTTCATTGCCTTTAAGTTACTTGCAACTCTAAGAGATAAGATTTTTGCAGTATTAAGAAAGTTAGCACCAGCTAAATTAGAAAATAAAGAAAAGGGAAATTTAATATCATTGATTAGTAGTGATATTGAATTGTTAGAAGTGTTTTATGCTCACACTATAGCTCCAGTAGCAATTGCCTTTATTGTTAGTTTTATTATGGTAGTTGGTATAGCTTTTATTAATGTTTATTTGGCAGTATTAGCATTGAGTGCTTATGTGATTGTTGGTATAATTGTGCCAATAGCTAGTGCAAATATTGGCAGGAAATCTGGTATGGCCACTCGTAATAAAATAGGTGAATTGAATAGTTATTTCTTAGAGAGTGTTAGGGGTATTAAGGAAGTTATCCAATTCCAACAAATAGAAAATAGGGCTAAACTTATTGTTGATAAAACACTAGAGCTAAATGATTTACAGTCTGATCTTAAAAAAAATGAAGGAGTGGCTGGCGGTTTAGCTGGAGCTTTGGTGATGTTTTTTACTGTCTTGATATTGATTAGTGCAATAGTTTTAGATTTAAGTTTCAGTGATAGCTTACTTGCTACCATTATGTTATCTGCATCCTTTGGTCCAGTTTTAGCTTTAGCTAATTTATCAGCAACTTTAAATCTAACAATGGCTTCGGGTGAGCGAGTTCTTAATCTTTTAAATGAAGAAGCGCTAGTAAGTGTCAATAC
>JBKDZL010000029.1:0-5938 GCA_047971145.1 Erysipelotrichaceae bacterium | reverse complement strand
GCGAGAAAAAAGAAAATAATCCTATTAGACCACCAAGAAATTAATCAAAGTATTGAGGGAGTTAAAGATGCCGATGTACTGGAAATTATTGATCATCATAAATTAGGTGATTTAAAAACTAATGCCCCCGTGTATTTCCGTAATGAAATTTGTGGAGCTACAGCGACCATAATTGCTGGATTATTTGAGGAATATCAAGTAGAAATCCCTACTAATTATGCTTCTTTATTACTCTCAGCAATCATTTCTGATACCATGAATTTTCATTCTCCTACAACTAAAATTGTTGATAGAAGACAAGCAGAGCGCTTAGCTGTGATTGCTGATTTGGATGTTGAAGAGGTCGCTTATAGTATTCTTAGGGTCAGTGCTAGTATTTCTGATAAGAGTATTGAGGAAATCATTACTAATGATATGAAGTTATATTCACTAGTTTCTTATAAAGTGGCGATTGGTCAAATTAACACTTTAAATAAAAATGAAGTCTTAAAAGTATATGATAAATTAAAACCCAGCTTCAAAGAATATATCAAACATCGAGGAGCTGACTTAGGCTTAATATTATTTACTCTGATTGATGGATCAGGCTCTTATATGATTAGTGTTGGTGATAATAGTGATTTGCTTGATAAGTGTTTTGATAGTATTGCTAGAGTTGATGATAATTTACTTTACTTACCAAAAGTAATGTCAAGAAAACAACAAGTTATCCCGATTATTACTAACAATTTATAATTAAGTAAACCTTCTGAGTAATATAGAAAGCTTTATTTTATCAAAATTAATAATTAAATGGCATATTATTCATTTTACTTTAAAAATTTTCATAATTAGTATATGATAATTAATAGAGGTAATAATTATGTCTTTAGAAAAATATGTAGTAAAGTGTCCCAATTGTAATGCTAAAGTTGGAAAATTAAAACTTATTACTGATCAAATGTTTGCTTGTAAAAAGTGTAAATCCCCTTTGGAATTTAAGTATAATAATATGCTAGAAAAAAAGCGAATTGATACTATGCAATTTATGTTAGCGCCATTTGCCTTATTTCTTTTTGTGATTAGTATTGTTTCAATGTTAATGGATTTTGCGGATTCCACACAAAAAATTATAGTTTATGTTCAATTATTAGCATTAACTGCAGTTGTTGTTTATATCATAATTTTAGTCAATAAAAAGATTAATTTAATGAAGCTCAAACAATTAAAGTTAGTAGTACCAGGTAGTAAAGCTGCTAGGCGCTAAAGATGAAAGGAAATATATGAATAGTAAAATTTTAGATAAGGTAGGAATATTAGCTAGTGAGTCAGAATTTAAATTAGTAAAGAAAGTTTTAAGTAAAGGTGAGTTGATAGAAAAACACAATCATCCTGAAAGCAAAGTTTTATTTACTGTTGTAAAGGGCGAAATTGATGTAGTGTTAAATGATGATGAAAACTTTAGGGTTAAAGCTACTCAAGTGCTGAGTTTTGATGGTAATAACTATCTTAGTGCAACAGTGAGTGAAGATAGTGAAGTCCTGATTACTTTAATAAATAAAACAAGATAATATAAACTATAAAAGATTAATTCTAATTAAAAGAGTTAATCTTTTTTTGTAGTTTATATAAAAAAGGACTAACTTTACCGTGGCAAAATTAGTCCTTAAATACACTTAGACTTATTCTTCAAACTGAGAATTGTATAGATTAGCATAGAAACCATTGAGCTTAATCAATTCAAGATGATTTCCAATCTCTACAATATTACCATCTTTCATAACTAGTATTTTATCAGCATTTCTAATAGTAGATAGTCGGTGGGCAATAATGAAACTTGTCCTGTTCACCATCAGATTATCCATAGCTTTTTGGATTAGCACTTCAGTTCTAGTATCGACTGAAGAGGTGGCTTCATCTAAAATTAGAATTTTAGGATCTGCTAAGAAAGCTCTAGCAATGGTCAATAGTTGTTTTTGACCAGCTGAAATATTACTACTGTCTTCATTAATAATAAAATCATAGTTATTTGGCAAAGTATGAATAAAGTGATCAACATAAGCTGCTTTGGCAACTCTGATAATATCACTTTCACTAGCATCTAATTTTGAGTAGCTGATATTATCTTTTATACTTCCATTATATAGCCAAGTATCTTGTAGAACCATGCCAAATAGTTTTCTTAATTCTGCTCTTTTGTATTTAGTAATCTCAATTCCATCGATTTTTATGCAACCTGAATTTAGATCATAGAAACGCATTAGTAATTTAACAATAGTAGTTTTACCAGCACCTGTTGGTCCAACAATGGCAACTCGCTCACCAGCTTTGATATCTACGCTAAAATCTTTAATAATTAATTGGTTCTCTAAATAGCCAAAATTGACATTTTCGAATTCGACTATCCCTTTAATATTATCGGCTGAAATAGCGTCTTTTAAATCTTTAATTTCTTCTTTTGCTTCTAAGAAATCAAATACCCGCTCAGCAGCTGCAATCATTCCTTGAATTTGACTAGAAATTTGGGCAGTTTGACTAATAGGTTGTTGGAAACGTCTAACATACTGAATAAAGGCTTGAACATCACCCACACTCATACTACCATTAATAACAAAACTACCACCTAAAATACAAACAATCACATAAGCAATATTACTGACAAAAGATGATAAAGGCATCATAATACTTGATAAGAATTCACTTAACCAAGAGGCTTTATATAGTTCGTCATTATAACTATTAAATTCTCTTATTGATTTCTTTTCACCATTGAATGCTCTAACTACCACATGTCCTGCATACATTTCCTCAACATGACCATTAACATCACCTAAACTGCTTTGTACTTTTAAGAATTGTTTTTGTGAGCGTTTGGCAATCAGAGCAATAATCACAAAGGAAACTGGTACAGTACAAATGACAATAATACTTAATACACCATTGATAGAAAACATCATTGTACTAATACCAATTAACATAATTATAGATGAAACAATTTGGGTAATATTTTGATTTAGTGCTTGTGATAGTTTATCAACATCATTAGTAACTCTACTTAAAACATCACCAGTAGTTGTTTTGTCAAAATATGATAAGGGTAAAGTATTAATTTTTTTACTAATATCTTTTCTAAATTGGTAAGTCATGGTATTTGCAACTTTTGACATAACCCAACCTTGAATAAAGAAGAAGAGCATTGAAAGAATATATAAACCTAATAAGAATAATAAAATCTTGGCAATTTCATTAAAATCTACCTCACCGGTCTGCATAATTGAAGCTTGTAATCCTTCGAATAGTAAGGTTGTTGCATTTCCTAAGATTTTAGGACCTAAAATACCAAAAATAGTAGCTCCTATTGATAAGATAATTACGATAATAATTGCGATTTTATAATGCGCTAAATGTTTAATTAACTTCTTAAGTGTGCCTTTAAAATCATTAGCTTTTTCAGTGTTACCAAATTGAGGTCCAAATGAAACTTTATTCTGTTTATTTACTTTTTTATCCATTATAGTTCCTCCTTATCCAATTGAGAATAGGCAATTTCTTGATAAACTTTACAGTTACTCATTAATTCATCATGGCTACCGCTACCAACAATTTTTCCATTTTCCATTACAATTATTTTCTCAGCATCCTTAATAGTACTTATTCTTTGTGCTACTACAATCAAGGTTTTATCTCCTAATTGTTCTTTTAAAGCTTTGCGCAGGTTAGCATCAGTTTTGTAGTCTAAAGCCGAGAATGAGTCATCAAAGATATAAATATCAGGATTTTTAACTAAAGCTCTAGCAATAGACATTCTTTGTTTTTGTCCGCCTGATAGATTAGTACCTCCTTGAGCAATATGACTTTGATATTTATCTGTTTTTTCATTTACTATTTCAGTGGCTTGAGCAATTTCAATCGCTTTTTCCAAATCATTTTGTCCAGCTTGCTCATTGCCATATTTTAAGTTAGATTCAATAGTGCCGCTAAATAGTACAGCTTTTTGGGGAATAAAACCAATCTTGTTTCTAAGTTTCTTTTGTTCTACTTCTCTAACATCAACACCATTGACTCTAATACTACCAGAGCAAACATCATAGAAGCGTGGTATTAATCTAATTAGAGTTGATTTACCTGAGCCTGTTGAGCCAATAATTGCGGTCATTTTGCCAGCTTGAGCTTTGAAGCTAATTTTATCAATCGCTGGTTCATCAGCATTGGGATAAGCAAAAGTTACATTATCAAATACAACCTCACCAGTGGCATCTTCAATAAATTCTTTAGTGTTTGTAGGGTCGATAATTGTTAATGGTGTATCTAATACCTCATTAATTCTAGTTGCTGAAACCATAGCTCTTGGTAAGATAACAAAAATTATTGCTAGAATAATAAAAGACATAAATATTAAAGAAGTGTATTGAATGTAGGCCATCATATCACCAATAAGCATATTGCCCACAACAATTTCTTTACCGCCAACCCAGACAACTAAAATACCAATAGCATTCATAATGAAGGTTACTGAGGGCATCATAAAAGCCATAGAACGATTAACAAATAATTGGACTTTTGCTAAAGCACTATTAGCATGATCAAATTTGTCTTCTTCGACTTGCTCATTTGAAAAAGCTCTTACAACCATCATTCCAGTTAAAGATTCTCTTGTCACTAAATTAAGTTTATCAATTAATTGTTGGAGAATTCTAATTTTTGGTAAAGCTATAAATAACATTAGCATTAATAATATTAAGACAATTAATAAACCTAATCCAATAACCCAAAGCATACCAGCATTAGCATTAATGACTTTGATTAGGGCACCGATGCCTAAAATAGGAGCATATAAAAACATTCTACACATCATCACAATAATAGTCTTAATTTGGGTAATATCATTAGTAGTTCTAGTAATTAGTGAAGCTGGTGAAAATTTATCGTATTCACTATTAGAAAAACTACTGACTTTTGAAAAAACATCTTTTCTTAATTCTTTTTCAACTTTAGCTCCCATTTTAGAGGAAACAAAGCCATTTAAGATCGCTACTAACACTGATAGTGCAGCAACAAAGAGCATTATTAATCCTGATGTGAGAATATAAGTGTTTTGCATTTCTGCAGTATCTAAGCCAATCATCTCATATTCTGCTTTAATAATAACACTCATTAATTGAGTCTTATTAGAATCACTAACGCTACTAGCTAACTGTTGATATATTGTATCTAAATAAGCCGTTTTATCATTATCTTCTAAGTAGCCAAACATTTGGTAAACATCCATCATTTCTGGTGTTTCAATGGGCAGTAAATTATTGTCAATCGCAAACATTAATATTAAAGGATTACTAATTACATCACTAATACTTTGCTCATCACTTACTAAATGATAGCTATTTTCTTCTAATTTGTAACTTTTTTCTAAAACTTCTTTTTCTTCATTAGTTAGGAAGTTAGTAATTTTATTATAACTCGTTTGAGAAATTTCTTGAGGTATTGTCTCTGTTATTCCACTCAATTGAATACCATTATTAACGATATCAGACATATAGTCTGGCAACATTAGGTCTAAATTTGCTTTTGCAAATAACAAAACAATTATTACTATTAAGGAAAACCAATGAGGTTTTAAATATTTTTTAAATAATTTAATCATTTTAGGACCTCATCTTGCATTCTTTGATTTAATTTGTTGATAATATTTTTGAAATTGTCCTTTTCATCTGGGCTTAAAATCGCAAATATCTCTTCAAATTTTTTGTTGATTTTTTCCAAGAGAGCTTGTAGTTCAAGCTTACCATGTTTAGTTATTTTCAAGATAAAACTTCTTCTATCATTGGGATCGTTTTTTCTTTCTACTAAATCACGATCAACTAAAGAATCAATTACTTGGGTACAAGTAGAGGGTGCTCTTTTTAACATATTAGAGACTTCCTTTAGTGATATATCTTGTTTTTCCAATTTATTTAACAAG
>JBKDZL010000028.1:0-91436 GCA_047971145.1 Erysipelotrichaceae bacterium | reverse complement strand
GCAAAATTAGTTGAAATAGAAAATAATGGTATTGTTAGCTTTAATTTAGAGTTATTGGATAAACCACAATTAATAAATTTTAAAGATGATGTTTTTGCTAATTTGAGTTACGAATTAGAGCTTTGTGGCGTTTATTTTTCTCAACACCCAACTGAGCTTATTAGAGTGAAAGATAAATATCCATATCTTTATTTAAGCGATATAGAAAATCAAGAGGTTATTTATACATTAGCCATTATTTCTAAAGTAAAGACTTATCGAACTAAAAGTGGTGAAATGATGGCATTTGTGGAACTTAGCGATGTTAGTGGTAATTTTGATGTAGCTATTATGCCTGATTTATATAAGAAGGAATATGATTTAATAAAAACGGGAATATTGCTTAAAATAGAATTAAGGAAATCTAGTAAGGGTAGGTATTTGATTAAAAGAGTAGTAAAATGTAAGGAGAGTGATTATGAATAAAATATTAATTGTTGATGATGAAATAAATATTAGAAATGCGATTGGGGAGTATGCGATTGCCCATGGTTATGATATTGATACCGTTGGTGATGGCTATGAGGCAATTGATTTAGTCTACAAAAATGATTATAATTTAATCATTTTGGATTTAATGATGCCTAACTTAGATGGTTATAGTACTTGTCGACAAATTAAAAAAATTAAAGATGTGCCGATAATTATTCTTTCTGCTCGTACTAGTGAAGATGATAAATTATTAGGTTTTGAATTAGGCGCTGATGATTATATTGTTAAACCTTTTTCAATGAAAGAGTTGATGGCCAGAATCAAAGTTGTCTTATCACGTAACAAAGTAGATGCCACTGATATTTTTGTCTATAAAGGTTTAGAGGTTAATTTAAAAAGTCATAGTATTAAAATTAATGGTATTAAAATTAATACTACTCCAAAAGAATTTGATTTGTTGGCTCATTTAATTGAAAATAAAAATATTGCCTTATCACGTAAACACTTAGTTAAAACTCTTTGGGGTTATGATTATGATGGTGATGATAGAACTATTGATACTCATATAAAAATGTTACGTAAAAATTTAGGTGAGTATCGAGATATTGTTGTGACTGTTAGATCAATGGGGTACATGCTTGAAATTCAATAGATTTGGGATCCTCTTTAAATCAATGTTGTATTTTACTTTTTTTGCTTTGGGCTTACTTATTGTGTTATTTCTCTTGCAAAGTATTTTAATTGTGCCATTTTATGAAAGCCAAAATAGTATTAAAACTCAAGAATTAGTTAATTCAATAAGTAGAGGTTTAAAAGATAGTAGTTTTACCGGTGATGCTTTAAATAGAATTACTTATCAAACTAGCTCCTGTGTAATTATTACTAATAACAGACATGATATTATTTATAAAGCTGATAATATTGGTGATAGTTGTGCACTTAACAACAATGTTATTTTCTCTATAGATAGTGCTATTGCTGAGTTAGCTGATTCTAGCGATAGCTTTAGTAAAATAGTAGATTTTGAGTATACCAATCAAGCTAATGTTATTATTGGTCAAAAAGTAAAAGCTAATTTAATTTCTTATTATGTATTTGCTAGTAGTCCTATTGTACCAATTAGCTCTACTATTGATATTATTCAACAGTTATTGCTGATTACTAGTGCTTTTGCTATTGTGATTGCGATTGTGGTTGCTTGGTTTTTCTCTAAAGCTATTAGTAAGCCCTTAGTAAAAATTAAAAATGAAGCAAGTAAGCTAGCTCAGGGAAATTATAATATTGAATTTAAAGCTGAGGGCTATAGTGAAATTAACGATTTGTCTACTACTTTGAATATGGCTTCTAATAGACTTTCGAAATTAGATAAAATTAGAGAAGAAATGTTTGCTAATATCTCTCATGATTTGAAAACTCCCCTTACTAATATTAAATTATATTCTGAGTTAATAGAGGAAATATCAGGTGATGATCCCACTAAGCGACAAGAACACTTGGATATTATCACTAAGGAAGCTAATTATTTAACTCAATTAGTTGATGATATGGAAAACTCTAATGCTGAGCAAATAACATTAAATATTACTAGATTTTGTTTGAGTGATGAATTGCTACAATTATTAGATGTAGTTTTAGTTGCTAATATTGATCGCCCAGTTCGTTTTGAGTCCTATATTGAAGCTGATATCTTTATCCTTGGTGATAGGGTTAAATTGAATCAAGTAGTAAGAAACTTTTTAAATAATGCAATTACCCATAATGCTGATATTAAAGATTTAGTTATTGAATTAAATTTAGTTAAAAAAGGTAATTGTGTGATTGTTTCTGTCATTGATAATGGCTATGGCATTAATGAAAAAGATATTGCTACTATTTGGAATCGTTATTATCGAGGCTCAAGTAATTTTCATCGTCAAGATAGTGGAAGTGGCTTAGGTTTAGCTATAGCTAAGAATATTCTAGAAAGGCACAATTTTGTTTTTGGTACCGAAAGTATTGAAAATGAAAGGACCTGTTTTTATTTTGAAATTCCTTTAGAAAAATAGGTTTTAAATTCTCTGGTTATGCTATAATCAACTAGAGAGTTGGGGAGGCGAATCAGTGAAAAATAAATTCTTTACTGTATTAAAAATTATCTTGGGGATTATGATATTACTTTTTTTAGAACAAAGTTTTGCATATTTAAGTGAAATTGGTTTTGCTGATAATGAAACAGTAATTGTTATTTTCACTTTACTTGGTGGTTTAGGAATATTTTTGTTTGGAATTAGATTTATGGGTGATGGTCTCAAGAGTTTTGCTGGCGATAAAATGAAAGACTTGATCCAAAAATACACTGATAATCCTTTAAAAGGTGTAATTGTTGGTGCCATTACTACTATGGCCATTCAAAGTAGCTCAGGGACTACGGCTTTAACAATTGGTTTAGTTAGATCAGGTTTGATGACCTTTAAACAAGCGATTGGTGTTATTATGGGAGCTAATATTGGTACTACTGTAACTGCACTTTTAGTGGGCTTAAGAATTTCTGATTATTCTTTACCTATTATGGCAGTAGGTGGTATTGTTTTTATGTTTGCTAATTCTAAAAAACCCAAGCATTTAGCTGAAGTTATATTTGGTTTTGGTGCTTTATTTTTTGGACTATCTTTAATGGGGGATGCTCTTAAACCAATAGCTGAGATACCAGCGGTGGCCCAACAGATGGTTAATTTATCTAGCAATTCTTTTGCCGCTTTATTAACTGGAACAGCTATTACTTTTGTTGTACAATCATCTAGTGCAGTAATTGGAATAGTACAAGAATTATTTACTAACGGCTCTATAGATTTAGCGGCAGCTATTCCTTTAACATTGGGCTCTAATATTGGGACAACTGTTACAGCTGTTATTGCTGCTCTGGGGGCTAGTGTTGCTGCCAGAAGAGCATCTTTTTTTCACACAATGTTTAATACCTTAGGTGCTATTATTTTTATGTTTTTATTGGTTCCTTTTATTGCAGTAGTACAGTTTGTAGCTGTTAATTTAGATTTGAATCCAGCCATGCAAATAGCTTTTGCTCATGGAATTTTTAATATCATAATTACGATAATGTTTTTCCCTTTTGTTAAGTATGTTGAAAAATTCATTATTAAAGTAATTCCAGCTAAGGAGGATGAATTAAGTATTAATGATGAATTATTTGATAATGCTTTAGTTAATACATCACCAAAATTAGCCTTAGTTAAAGCTCGTAATGCGGTTATTTATTTAGGGAAAATGGTTAGTAAAAGTGTTGGCGAAAGTCGTGATAATATTTTTTCTTATAAAGTACCTAAATTAGATAGAGTTTTTCAATTAGAGAATATGATTGACTCATTAGAGAAAGAAGTACAAATTTATTTACAAGCTATTGGATCCAATGAATTAAGTCATGAAGAAGTTAAAGAGATGCGCTTGTTGAGTGTTGCTGCTAAAAATTATGAAAGAGCAAATGATCATTTTATTCATATTATCGAATTTATTCAGATCATTGTTGATAATAAGGATCGCTTATCTAAAGAAGAGCTTAAGTATTTTAAGAAAATGTATGAATTAGCTTTAGAGTTAATAGACTTAAGTGTTGAGTTACTACTCAGTAATAATGTCGATTTAATTGAAGTGATGTTTAAAAAAGAAGATATTTTAAATAATTTAGAAGAAGAAGCTAGTGAAAAACATTATCAGTTTTTACAAAAGGGTGAGTTTGTTGGATTTGCTTATGTAGTTTACATTGATATGTTAAATAGTGTTGAGCGTATTGGGGATTATGGTACCTCTATTGCTAAAAGCTTTAAAAGAAAAAGGGCAAATGTCAATAATATCACCATTGGTGAGGTAGAAGAAGCCATGGAATAAAGCATAAGATAAGCACGTCAACTTATCTTGAGCTGATTTATATTGTTTGGCTTCTAGCCATTGTATAAAGCGTTTTAATTTGACAGTAAGCTTTAATAATGGTAGTATATATAAGCTTGTATATCCTAGAGGATTTACAACCGCATAATCAAGGTTTAAAAAGTTAATACTTACCTTAATTAGCGAGTCTTAAAGAAAGAGGAGGTACATTATGTACGCAATTATTGAAACTGGTGGTAAACAGTTGAAAGTTGAAGTAGGCAGTGAAATATATGTTGAAAAATTAGATGTTAATGAAGGAAGCAAATATACTTTTGATAAAGTATTATTAGTTTCTGACAAAAGTGTAAAATTAGGTAGTCCATATGTGAGTGGAGCTAGTGTTGAAGCTAAAGTTGAAAAACAAGGTAAAGCTAAAAAGATTGTTGTCTTTAAATATAAACCTAAAAAAGGTAGCACTAGAAGAAAACAAGGACATAGACAGCCCTATACTAAGCTAGTTGTAAGTGCAATAAATGTTGGTGCTAGTAACAAAGAAAAATCTGAAGATACAGCAGTAAAAGCTACAACTAAAAAAGCGACAGCTACTAAAACAACAGCTAAAGCAACAACCAAAAAAGCGACGGCTACTAAAACAACAGCTAAAGCTACAACCAAAAAAGCGACAGCAGCTAAAACAACAGCTAAAGCTACAACTAAAAAAGCGACAGCTACTAAATCAACTACCAAAAAAAGTGATACAAGTAAAGCTGCTAAAAAGTAACAACAATATTATTTCTTTAACCATTAGCGGTCATGCTGATAGTGCTCCTTATGGTCAAGATTTAGTATGTGCTGGTGTAAGTTGTGTCGGAATTGGCTTGATTAATTCTTTAGATGAATTAGTTGAGGGTAGCTGTGATTTAACTTATCAAGATAATTTAATTAAAATAAAAGTAATTAAAGATAGTAATAGAGTTCAAGATATATTAAAGGTTGGATTGATTCAATTAAAAACAATACAACAACAATATTCTAAATATTTAGAAATTCAAGGAGGCTAAGATGAAATTTATATTAAACATTCAATTATTCGCATCAAAAAAAGGTGTTGGTTCGACTAAAAATGGTCGTGATTCTGCAGGGCGCCGTTTAGGTGCTAAAAAAGCAGATGGACAATTTACTAATGCTGGTTCAATTATTTATCGCCAACGTGGTACTAAAATTCACCCTGGTGAAAATGTAGGACGTGGTGGTGACGATACTTTATTTGCACTAAGTGCTGGTATCGTTAAGTATGAAAGATTAGGCAAAAACCGTAAGAAAGTTTCTGTTTATCCAAGTGCATAATTAAATCCCATCAAGGGATTTTTTTTAGGAGTTAGGGGGTTATCATGAGCACATTTGTTGATTATGTCAAAGTAGAATTAAGCTCAGGCAAGGGTGGTGATGGCATCGTTGCCTTTAGGCGTGAAAAATATGTACCATTAGGTGGACCAGCTGGTGGTGATGGTGGACGTGGTGGTGATGTGATTTTTGAAGTTGATACTAATAAAAATACTTTGCTAGATTTAAAGTTTAATCGCAAAATAAGTGCAGGTGGTGGTGAAAATGGTAAGCCGAAAAAAATGCATGGTGCCAGTGGTAACGATGTCATTGTTAAAATACCCTTAGGTACTATTATTAGAAATGCTGATAATGGTGAGGTTATTGCTGATTTCACTCAACTTAAGCAAAAAGAAGTCATTTTGAAGGGTGGTGCCGGTGGACGTGGTAATTTTAGATTTGCCACTAGTCGTAATAGTGCTCCTGATTTTGCTGAAAAAGGTGAGTTAGGGATAACTTTAGAGGTAATTGTTGAGCTTAAAATTTTAGCTGATTGCGGTTTGGTTGGTTTACCATCTGTAGGAAAATCTACTATTTTATCAGTGGTTTCTAAAGCTAAACCTGATATTGCGGATTATCCTTTTACTACCCTTAGTCCTAACTTGGGTTTAGTCGCAATTAATGATAGTTCTTTTGTCATGGCTGATTTACCTGGTTTAATTGAGGATGCTCATTTGGGCAAGGGTTTGGGTATTCAATTTTTAAAACATATTGAAAGATGCCGTATTATTATTCATGTCTTAGATATGTCAGGTGGTAATGAGCAAAGAGATCCTTTGGAAGATTTTTTAATTATCAATAATGAATTAGAGAAATATGATCCAGTGTTAATTAAAAGACCAATGATTGTGGTCGCAAATAAAATGGATGAAAATGTGTCAGAAGAAAATCTTACAAGGTTTAAAAAGAAATATCCCAATTTAGAAATTTTCCCTACTATTTCCTTATTAAATGAGGGCTTAAGTGCTGTTTTGGCTAGAGTTGTGGAAATCATGAAAGAAAATCCAATAATTGAAGAAGCAATTACTGATCAAAGAGTTATTTATAAGTTTGCTGAAGCTGATGATGATATCAAAGTAGTCAAAGAGGCTAATCATTTATATCGATTAATTGGGACGCCTATTGATAGAATGTATCGAAGGGCTGATCTTGATTCTGAGTTGGGTATTAGAAGATTTGCCTATCAATTGAAAAAATTAGATGTAGAGCACTTACTCTTAGAGGCAGGTGCTATTAGTGGTGATAGTATTTTAATCTATGATTATCAGTTTGATTTTATCAGTGAAGCTGATATGGACTAGAGATTTAGTAATAATATATGTTATAATATTAAAGTTATGATTGCATATATTAAAGGAATAATCACCAATGTAGAATTAGATAGAATTATTGTTGAAAATCAGGGAATCGGCTATGAAATATATTTTAGTCGTCCTGAGCGGGTGAGCATTAATGATGAAGTGAAAATATATACTTACCAAAAAGTAGCTGAGGATGAACTTAGCCTTTTTGGCTTTTTAGATAAAAGAAATTTAGATTTTTTTATTAAATTATTATCTGTTAAAGGGATTGGTGCTAAATCAGCAAATAATATTATTGCCAATAGCAATTTAGATACTTTAGTTGCGGCTATTAATGCTGATGATCTTAATTACTTAAAAACTATTAATGGTATTGGAAATAAATCAGCAGCCCAAATTATTCTAGATTTGAAGGGTAAATTAGCTATCAGTAGTAATGAAATTAAAGTGCCAGTCTTTGAGTCATTAAAAGAATCATTAAAATACTTAGGTTATAAAAGTAGTCAAATAAATTCAATTATTATGCAGCTAAGTGAATATGAATTTGAGAGTGAGGAAGTTGTATTAAAGAAAGCCTTACAGTTGTTGGCAAGCAAGAGAGGATAGCAATGACAGATAGATTAATGAGTGGTGAAGCCAGTGCTTATGATGAGGAATTATCTCTTAGACCACAAAGATTGAAAGAGTATATTGGTCAAGATGATTTAAAAGAGAATTTAGATATTTTTTTAAGAGCGGCTAAGGGTAGAGCGGAGACCATTGATCATATTCTATTATATGGTCCACCAGGCTTAGGCAAGACTACTTTAGCTTATATAATTGCAAATGAAATGGCTGGAAATATTGTTACTTGTAATGGTCCATCTATTGAGAAAGCGGGTGATTTAGCCGCAATTATGTCGACTTTAGAAGCTGGTGATATTTTATTTATTGATGAAATACATCGTTTACCTAAAGTTGTTGAAGAAGTAATTTATCCGGCTATGGAAGATTTCTTTTTAGATATTGTAGTGGGGAAAGATAGTGGCTCTAGATCGATTAAAATTGATTTACCTCCTTTTACTTTAGTAGGAGCAACTACTAGAGCTGGTGATTTAACTGCCCCTTTAAGAGATAGATTTGGTATCACTTTCAGGCTTAATTACTACAATTCAGATCAACTACATAACATTGTTAAAAGAACAGCTAGTGTTTATGGTTTTGATATTAGTGCTGAAGCATCTTATGAAATTGCGAAGCGATCAAGAGGGACACCAAGAATTGCTAATCGCTTATTTAGAAGAGTTAGAGATTTTGCCCAAGTTCAAGGTCTACAAGCAATTGATTTTACTGTAACTCAGAGTTCATTAAATAAATTGAAAGTCGATGAAATCGGTTTGGATGAAGTTGATCATCGCTACTTAAAAGGTATTATTGAAAGATTTAATGGTGGACCGGTAGGTTTGGATGCTATTGCTAATAGTATTGGTGAGGAAACTTCAACCTTAGAAGATGTCTATTAGCCCTATTTGTTGCAAATTGGTTTTATTAATAGAACAACCAGAGGAAGAGTTGTAACTCAAAAGGCCTACGATCATTTAAATATTGGTTTGAAGATGGAGGATTAATTATGAAGATAGTTTTAGTTGCCGGTGGCTCAGGTGGCCATATTTATCCAGCACTTGAATTAGCAAAAACATTTAAAGAATATGGACATGAAATCTTATTTATTGGTAATAAAAATAGGATGGAAGCAACAATTATTCCTGATTTGGGTTATGATTTCTTTGCCATTGATAATTCTTCTTTACAGGGCTCTTTTGCTAAAAAAATAAATTCATTATTATTGATGCATGACTCTTATACTGACTCATTAGAAAAATTAAAGTCTTATGGTGCTGATTGTGTTATTGGTTTTGGTAATTATGTTACAGTACCTGTTATTTTGGCTGCTAAACGTTTAAAAATTAAAACAGTTATTCATGAGCAGAACTCTATTGTTGGTAGTGCTAATAAGCTTTTAAGTAAAGTCGTGGATAAGGTGGTAGTTAGTTATCAGAGCACCTTAGTTAAAATGCCTAAGAAAAAGAGTTATTATTATGGTAATCCTCGATCATCAGCTTTTAAAGATTTAAAGTATGATAGAAAAATATTAAAAAAATATGGACTTAAACCTGATTTAAAGACTGTGCTTATCTTTATGGGCTCATTAGGGTCTAAAGTAATTAATGATTTTATGCTAGAGGCACTTAAGAATTTTAGAAAAAAAGACTATCAAGTCCTATATGTTACTGGCAAAAATTATTATCAAGATTTTATTACTAAATTCAATGAGACTAATAATGTTAAAGTGTTGAGCTATGCTAATACAAATGAATTACTAAATAATATTGATATCTTAGTTAGTAGAGCGGGTGCAACTACTATTGCAGAAATCACTGCCATCGGGATAACATCATTATTAATTCCATCACCGTATGTGGTGGCTAATCATCAATATTATAATGCCAGCAACTTAGTGGAGAAAAATGCTGCAGTTTTATTAAGTGAAGAGGATTTAACTCAAAAGAGTTTTATTGATAAAATAGATGAAATGATTGCCAATGATAAGTATGCTCAAAGTTTAGCAGAAAACGCAAAAGCTTTATCAAAAATTGATTCAGCTGAATTAATTTATCAATTGGTTATTGATTTAGTAGGAGAAAGCAATGAATAAGTTTGATCGAGAACAATTGTTATTACTAGGTGATTTTGAAGTAGAAGTAAATTTAAAAAATTATAGTACAATGCGAGTTGGTGGTGGTTGTTTAGGTGTTTTCTTCCCTGATAGTATTACTAATTTAGTAGATGGTTTGAAGTATTTGAGAAGTTATGAAATTCCCTATAAGGTTTTAGGTAAAGGCTCTAATGTTTTATGTAGTGACGATTATTATCATGGAGTAATTATCAAATTAGATCGCTATTTAAATACTTATCATCGTGAAGGTAATATTGTTAGAGTGGATGCTGGTTGTTCAATTATTAAATTAGCTCAGGAGTGCAGCGTTATGTCATTATCTGGTTTACAATATGCTGGGGGGATTCCTGGTACTATTGGAGGTGCGATCTTTATGAATGCTGGTGCCTATAATCATAATACAGCTGAAATAACTCATAGGGTATTAATTATAGATGAAAACTTAGAATTAAAATGGCTAAGATATGAAGATTGTGATTTTAGCTACCGTCATTCGATTTTTCAAACTAAAAATTGGCTGATTGTTCAAGCAGAATTAATCTTTGAGATTTTACCAGCACATAGTATTAATAAAATTATGGACAATAGAAAAAAACGTAGAGTAGAAAATCAACCATTAGGGGTACCAAGTGCAGGTAGTTGTTTTAAAAATCCTCAAGAGAAACATGCTTGGCAATATATTGACGAAGCTGGACTTAGAGGCTACAGAGTTGGTGGAGCTAGTGTTTCAAATAAACATTGTAATTTTATTGTTAACGATCAAAAAGGTAGTGCTGATGATGTTATGGCTGTAATAAATCATGTACAATCTGAAGTAAAAAAACATAGTGGAATTGAACTTGAAAGAGAGTTAGAACTATTTAATTGGCATGAAAAATAAATTTAAAAATAATGATTTACTTAGTATAAAGCAATCAGAACTTAAGAAAAAAAGAGCTAAAACTAAAAAAAAGCGAATATTTATTTATTTAAGTTTTTCATTAGTAATAATACTTGCTGTTGTAATGTTATCTTTTGTTTTTTTTGGTCAAAGAGCAAAAGTGAAAAATATTACTGTTACTAATGATAGTTTCTTTAGTAGTAGTAATATTATTAGCAAATCTGGCTTAAGTTATGACAGTAATTATTATTTTTTAATCTCTGGCAATATTATCAACAATTTTAAGGATTGGGAGATAGTTGATGTTAAAATCAATAAGTTGGCGGGTTTCACTGTAAATATTGAGTTAGTTAATAAAGATTTGCTGGGATATTATTCAGTCAATGATAAGTATTATTTGCTTGGTAGTGATAAAATTTATGATTATAAAGATGATTATGCTTTAGCTTTGAGCCAATTGCCATTTATTGTTGGTTTTGAAAATGATCTCACTGATTTGACAAAAGCTCTTAGTGGTTTAGATAGTAGTGTTCTACAACAAATTTCAGAAATTAATAAAGCTCCTACCTCTTATGATGAAAATATGATAAAATTAACTATGATAGATGGTAATTATGCTTTTATTAATTATTTTTCTTTTCATTTATTAAATAATTATAATAAAATATCAAATAGTGTTATCATTGATAATGCTTGTATATATTTTGATGAGTTGACAGAAGCTGCTCACGCTCAATTATGTGATGATCTTAATTAATTGATAAAGAGTTAGCACAAGTATAGGAGATATTATGAACAGACGTAGTGAATTTGGGAGTATTTTAGTCGATAATGAGGCAATGGCAAAATTAATTGGCGAGACAGTTAGTGAGTGTTATGGTGTTGTTGGTATGACCTCTAAAAGTTTAATTAAAGATGGCATTAATGACTTATTAGGGAAAGATAGTTATTCTAAAGGGGTAGTTATTAGAGAAAAAAATGATAAATTAGAACTTGATCTTTATGTAGTTATTATTTATGGTGTTCGCAGTAGTGAAGTTGCCATTGAACTACAAAAGAAAATTGCTTATGTTTTAGATCGAACTTTAAATCTAAAATTTGATAGTATCAATGTTTATGTGGAAGGAATTAAGGTTATTGATTAATGATTAAACAAATAGATAATAAATTATTCAAAGAAATTTTTAAAAGCGCAATGAATAATTTAAATAATCAATATGCAATGATTGATGCGCTGAATGTTTTTCCTGTACCTGATGGCGATACTGGGACTAATATGTCCATGACTTTTTCTTATGGTGTTAAAGAAATGTTGCAATCGCATAGTACCAAAGTAGGAGATTTAGCTAAAGTATTATCTAAAGGATTACTAATGGGTGCTAGAGGTAATTCTGGTGTTATTTTGTCACAAATTTTTAGAGGATTTTTCCAAGCTGTTGAAGGCAAGGAAGTAATAAGTGTTGAAGATTTTGTTTTGGGTTTTTCTAATGGATCACAAGTAGCGTATAAAGCAGTAATGAAACCTGTTGAAGGAACTATTTTGACAGTTATCAGAGAGTCTAGTGAACAGATTGCTGAATATCTTAGTCTAAATGCAGATATGGATTTTACTACTTATTTTACTGAATTTATTAATTATGCTAAAGTTTCCTTAGAAAACACTCCGAATTTGCTGCCAGTTTTAAAAGAAGTGGGAGTAGTTGATAGTGGTGGCGCTGGTTTAGTTATTGTTTTAGAAGGTTTAGCAGCTGCAATTAATGGTGCTGCTATTGAAGTCAATGATCAAAGTTCTAGTGCTAGTGAATACATGCAAAAAAATACTGAGAATGCTGAGTTTGGCTATTGCACTGAATTTATTGTGGACTTAAATGATAGATTTAAAGAAATCTTTGATGAGAGTATTTTGCGTGCTAATTTAGATAGAATTGGTGATTCAATTGTAGTAGTTCACGATGATGATATTGTAAAAGTACATGTTCATACCTTAGTTCCAGGTGATGTCTTGAACAAGTGTCATCAATATGGTGAATTCATTAAATTAAAAATTGAAAATATGCAATTTCAACATGAAAATTTACAAGATGGTGTTGATTATCATGATGATTCTGAAGTAAACACGATAAAAGATAATAATGAAAAAGAAAAATATGCCATTATTACGGTGGCAGCTGGTTCAGGAATAATTGAAGTTTTTAAAGAATTAAATGTCAAGCATATAATTTCTGGTGGTCAAACTATGAATCCGGCTACTGAAGATTTTGCTGATGTTATTCAAAATATCAATGCCGAGCAGATAATTATTTTACCTAATAATTCCAATATTATCTTAGCGGCCAATCAAGTAAAAGAATTATTTTCTGATTTAGATATCCATGTTTTGGAAACTAAATCAATTCCTCAAGGGTTAGCGGCTTGTATCATGTTTGATCCTGATGCTAATTTAGCAGAAAACCTTGCGAGCATGAATGAGAGTATCGAAGCGACAACTACTGCTCAAGTTACTTATGCGATTAAAGATACTACTTTTAATGGTTTGGACATTAAAGAAAATGAATTTATGGGTATTTTGGAAAAGAACATTGTCGTTAGTAATCCTGATAAAATTTTAACCACAAAAGAATTATTAAAACAAATTATTAATGAAGATAGTGAAATTCTAACCTTAATTAAAGGGCAAGATATCACTGCAGCTGAGCTAAAAGAAATCACTGATTATATTGACCAAGAGTTTAATATTGAATTAGAAGTAATTCATGGTGAACAGCCGGTATATTCTTTTATCTTCGGAGTTTAAATTGAGTATTAAGTGGACTAACAAACAAAAAGCCCAATTAGAAGCCTTAGGGCTTTTTTCTCTAAATGATATTATCCAAAACTACCCTTATCGTTATAATGAAATTAAAGAGGCCAACTTAAATAATGTCTGTAAAGATGATAAAGTAGTTTTTGAAGGAGTAATTGTTTCTGTGGTAAAGCATTTCTTTAAAGGTCGAATAACACGTAGTTCTTTTAGTATTGAAGTGGATAATAAATTATATGATGCAGTTATTTTTAATAGACGATGGATAGCCAGTCAAGTTGGTAAAAAATTAACCTTTTTCGCTAATGTTCAAGCTAATAATAAATTAACTATTACTAATTATAATAATAAGCCTTTAAAGGAACAATTAGGCATTCAACCAGTTTACAGGCTAGTGGCAGATGTTAGTCTTAGTCAATATCAAGCTTTGATTGACAAAGCTTTAAAACAAGATAATTTTATTGATGATTTACCAAGTGTAATTGTTGAAAAATATAATTTACTAGATTATCAATTAGCTATCAAAACTATTCATCATCCTAAAGATTTTTCTTTATTAACGAAGGCTATTTATCGTTTAAAATTTCAAGAATTATTTTTATTTCATTATCAGAGATTATTGAATAAACAACAGCTTAAGAAAAACAAAAAATCAAGAATATTTAAAGATATAGAAATTAAAAAGTTTAGTGAGAATTTAGATTTTTCTCTCACGAGTGATCATAAAGTGGCTACCACAGAAATATTAAAAGATATTAATAGTAATAATTCAATGTATAGATTATTACAAGGTGATGTAGGTAGTGGTAAAACAATTGTGGCATTTATTGCGATGTATGCAAGTTTATGTGCTGGCTATCAGAGTGTATTATTAGCACCAACTGAATTATTAGCTAAGCAACATTATGTTAATGCTTTAAAGTACTTTAAAGCTGAAGATTTAGTTTTTTTAAGTTCTAATTGTGAAGCTCAGATATTAATTAATAATATTAATAAAATAGCCAATGGCAGTGCTAAAATCATTATTGGCACTCATAAAGTTTTTCAAGATGATATAAAATATTATAAATTAGGTTTATTTATTGCCGATGAGCAGCAGCGCTTTGGTGTAAAGCAAAGACAAGCTCTAATTGATAAGTCTCAAGATCTTGATGTTTTACAAATGAGTGCAACACCAATCCCGCGCACAATTGCGATGAGCCTATATGCTGATTTAGATGTTTCGACATTAGAGAGTAATATTAATCAAAAGAAAGTAATTTATACTAATTATCTGCAAAGTAATTCTTTTTTTGAACATAAAAAACAAATTGAGGAACTATTAGATCAAGGAAACTTGGCTTATATAGTTTGTGCTGCTATTGAAGACAATCAGCTCAACACTCGCAATGTTAATCAATTGGCAGAGAATTTACAAAATCATTATCAAAATAAATATAAAATAGCAGTAATTCACTCTAAAGTTGATGAGTTAGAACAAGAGAGAATAATGAGCGCCTTTAAAAATGAAGAATTTAATATTTTGGTTAGCACCTCTATAATTGAAGTTGGTATTGATATTCAAGATGCTAATATTATGATAATTTATGATGCTGATCGTTTTGGTTTAAGTCAATTACATCAATTAAGAGGAAGAGTTGGTCGTCATAATAATCCTGGTTATTGCTATTTGCTTAGTAATAGTAAAGATGAAGAAGTTATTAATCGTCTCAATTTTCTTAAAAGCAATAATGATGGTTTTAAAATTGCTGAGTATGATTTATTTAGAAGAGGATTTGGCGAATTATTAGGTACAAAACAATCGGGTAGATCTTTTTCTAATTTAATTGATATAGCTCAAGATTTGCAATTAATTAATGATGTCTATGGTTATGCAAGTGAGTACTTTAAAAAAGGCTAAAGTCAATATTAAAATATCTTAATAAAATGATATAATAAAGATATGTCAAATTTAAAAGAGTTATTTAAAAAACTAGAAATTGATAAACCAGTTACTGCTCTAATTGAACAGTCTTTTTATCATAGCTCATATTTCTATGAAAATATTGAATTAAGTGGCTCAAATGAGCGCTTAGAGTTTGTTGGCGATGCAGTATTAGAATTATGGACTTCAACTAGACTTTATCAGAATATTAATTTAGATGAAGGAAAAATGACAGTGGCAAGATCGCAATTTGTTAGAGAAAATTCTTTTTGCCAATTAGCTAAACAATTAAACTTAGATCAATATCTTTGTTTAGGAGTAGGAGAAGAAAAAACTGGTGGTCGCACTAAATCGTCAATTTTAGCTGATTTATTTGAAGCCTTTATTGGTGCGATATATTTATCTTATGATATTGAATACTGTTTTAGTTTTCTTGATAAGCATTTCGCCTTAGAATTAATGAATTATAACCTTGATAAAGGACCAAAAACCCGCCTACAAGAATATGTCCAAGCGGATAAACGCAACAATTTACAATATGAAGTCAGTGGCGACAACAACAACTTTAGAGCTATTGTTTATTTAAACAAAATTGTCTTGGGTAGTGGCAGTGGCAAAAGCAAAAAAGAAGCTGAACAAAATGCTGCCAAATCTGCATTAGAAAAGGTAGCAACCAATGATTAAAGCCTTTAGTAAAATAGATTTAAATAAAAAAACATTGATGGAATTAGAAGAATCTGAGCTAATAGATAAAGTGTTATTTGATAAAATTAACAAGAGTGTTACTTTTAATATTCAAGTTAAAAGAGTTTTAAGTTTTGATTGTTATCTTGATTTGTTAAACAAACTTAAAGATACTTTAAAGTTAGAAGTGATATTAGTTATTAGTGCTGCTGATCAAGTTTTAAATAAAAATTTTGAAGCTTATTTTAACTACTTTTTACGAAATCTTGGGATAAATAATATTGATTATTTTGTCATTGATTTAGGAAACAGTTATTCTATTCAAGTCTATCAGGAAAGTGATGTTATTAAATTAAATGATAACAAATTTCAGTTAACGGAACTTTTACAAACTATTGGGAGTAATGATAGTTTTAATATTGAACTTAAACTACCGGAGCAGAAAATCAGAAAAGTTATTAAAAAAGCTAAGTCACTAAAAGTTAATCCTAAAAATTTTAAAGAGATTAAATTAGCTGATGTTGAAAATGAATTAGCTAATGTAATGCTATCTGGTTTTATTTTTGATATTGATGATGAGCGTATTACTAAAAAAGGCAACAATCTCACTAGTTTCAATATTGTTGATGAAAAGGTAGTAATGCCTGCTACTGTTTTTAGTGATAATGATAAGCCAAAATTTTCATTAAGTAATAATAGTTTTTGTCGTCTTTATGGTGATATTAGATATAATACATTCAATCAAGGGCTAGTTTTTTATCCCAGAGAAATTGAAAATATTGATAATGATCTGATCATTAAAGATGAAGAAAATAATACAAGAGTAGAGCTGCACTCCCATACTACTTATAGTGAGATGGATGGTGTTAGTAGCACTGAAGAATTAATTAATACTGCTTATCAAATGGGTCTATCAGGAATTGCAATCACGGATCATATGGCTATCCAAGCTTTTCCAACTGCTCAAATGGTTCATAATAAAATCATTAAAAACAATCCTGAAACTAATTTTAAATTAATTTATGGAGTTGAATTTAACATGGTAGAAGATAAGCTAGATAATTTAATTAATTACAGTAAAAATATGGAATTAGCAAATTTAGATTATATAGTTTTTGATTTAGAGACTACAGGTCTCTCTGCTGTTAATGATGAGATAATAGAGTTTGGTGCTATAAAAGTTAGAGCTGGTACTGTTGTTGATAGTTTACAAATTTTTATTAAGCCCCAAAACCCAATTAGTGATTTTATTAGTAGTATGACCGGTATTACTAATGAAATGGTCAGTAGTGCTAATTCTTTTGAGCAAGAAGTTCAAAGAATTATTGATTTTATTGGTAATGATACTTTAGTGGCTCATAATGCTAGTTTTGATTTTCATTTTTTAAATCAAGCTTTAGCTAATATTCATAAAACAGAATTAAATAACAATATGATTGATACCCTAGCGTTAGCTAAGAATTTATTGACTGATAGAAAATATTTTTCTTTAGGTCGGGTGGCTAAGAGTTTAGGTGTGCATTATGATACTGATGCTGCTCATCGAGCTGATTATGATTGTGAAGTTTTAAATGGAGTTTTTATCTCTTTATTACAACAATTAAGTGATTTGAACATAACCACTATCGATGATTTAAATGATTTTAGTTCTGAAGATTTTTACTCTCGAGCTTTTAAGACTCATGTCACTGCCTTAGTGAGAAATGCTGAGGGCTTAAAAGATTTGTATGAATTGGTAAGCTTATCAAACATTAAATATATGGCAGTATCTAAGAGTGGTGAGGGAACTGAACCACGCTTATTAAGAAAAGAATTAAATGCTTTAAGAGCAAATCTTTTTATTGGTTCTAGTTGTCAAAATAATGAGTTAATAGATTTAGCCATTAACGCTCGAGATTCACAATTAGCTCATGCTATTGATTTTTATGATTATATAGAAATACAACCACTTTGGGCATATCAACCCTTATTAGATAAAGGTGTTGTTAAAAGTCAATCACTATTAATAAAAGCCCTTAAAAGACTAATTAAGGCTGCGCAAAAACAAGGAAAAATTATTGTCGCAACTAGTGATAATCATTATACTTTTAAACATCAAAAGATTTTTAGAGATATTATGATTTCGGCACCAGGTATTGGAGGTGTTAGACATCCTTTATATTACTTTAATCAAGAATTAAGAGAAAAAACTACTAGTCCTGATAGTTATTTGTATACTACTGAGAAAATGCGCAGTGGCTATAGTTATTTAGATTCTGATTTTGTTGAAGAAATTGTGGTCAAAAACACTAATTTATTAGCTAGCAAAATTGAGCGAGTTTATCCAATCAAGGATAAACTTTATCCTCCGAAAATTGAAGGTGATGCCGATAAGCTAAGAAATATTGCTTATACTAATGCAAGAAAACAATATGGAAATCCTTTGCCTACAATAGTCGAGCAAAGGCTAGAAAAAGAATTAAGTAGTATTATAGGTCATGGTTTTCAAGTGGTTTATTATATTTCCCATTTACTAGTTAAAAAGTCTTTAGATGATGGTTATTTAGTGGGATCAAGAGGATCAGTTGGTTCCTCTTTGGTGGCAACGATGAGTGAAATTACTGAGGTTAATCCTTTAGTTCCTCATTATTATTGTCCTGATTGTCAATATAGTGAATTCTTTGATGATGGTATTGAAAAATCTGGTTTTGATTTGCCGGATAAAAATTGTCCCCATTGTCATAGTAAATTAATTGGTGATGGGCAGGATATACCTTTTGAAACTTTCTTAGGTTTTAATGGTGATAAAGTGCCTGATATTGACTTAAATTTTTCTTCTTTATATCAAGAGAGAGCTCATGAATATACTAAAGTTATTTTTGGTGCAGAAAATTTATATCGTGCTGGGACTATATCAACTGTAGCTCATAAGACTGCCTATGGCTATGTTTTAGGTTATTATGAGAGTCAAAATCTTGCTATACCACCAACCAGAACAACTCAGCGATTGTACTTAAATTATTTAGCTAGTAATGTTGAAGGTACTAAAAGAACCACAGGTCAACATCCAGGTGGTATTATTGTTGTGCCTGAGGATTATTCTGTTTATGATTTTACTCCTGTGCAATATCCTGCTAATGACATTAATGCTAATTGGAAAACTACTCATTTTGCTTTTGCTGATATTCATGATAATTTGTTGAAATTAGATTTATTAGGACATGTTGATCCAACTGCTATGTATATTTTACAAAAAAACAGTGGCATAGATTCCACAAAGTTACCAATGAATGATGCTAAGGTATTGAGTTTGTTTAACTCAACAGAAGCACTAAATATTGATGATCCACACTACAATCAGAAAACTGGAGCATTAGGACTACCAGAGTTTGGCACTGATTTTGTTCGAAGAATTTTAGAAGCCACAAGACCTACTACTTTTGAGGAATTAGTAATTATTTCGGGTATTTCTCATGGTACAGGAAATTGGCGTGATAATGCTGATAAGATCATTGCTGATGATGTCGCAACTTTAAAAGAGGTTATTGGTTGTCGTGATGATATTATGTTGTACTTAATTAAACAAGGCTTAGATTCTAAGATGGCCTTTGATATTATGGAAGCGGTCAGAAAAGGAAAAGGTATTAGCTCTGAGTGGGAAAAAGCAATGAAAGAGCATGGTGTTCAGGATTGGTATTTAGAATCAGCTAAAAAAATAGCTTATCTTTTCCCAAAAGCTCATGCTGTGGCATATACTCTAATGTGTATTAGAGTTGCGTGGTTTAAAGTTTATGCTCCTGCTTATTATTATGCCTGCTTCTTTAGTATTAGATGTAGTGTTTATGATATTGTAACAATGATTAAAGGTAAAAATGAAATTTTTAATAAAGTTACTGATATTAAAGAAAGACTTGATGATGATATTCTCAAAAGAGATGTAAGTAATAAAGATAAAGGTTTAGTTAATGTTTTAGAGGTTGCTTATGAAATGTATTGTCGTGGTTATTATTTTACTAATATTTCAATAGAAAAATCTCAAGCAACAGACTTTATTTTTAATCCTGATAATGAGATGGAGATTATTCCTCCTTTTACTTCCTTAGATGGCTTAGGTGAGAGTGTGGCTAATAAAATAGTCGAGGCAAGGCTTGATAAAGAATTTATTTCAATTAAGGACTTAAAAGATAGGGGAGGAGTTAATGGAACTATCATTAAGAACTTGAGTGATTTGGGATGTATAGAACATCTACCTGAGGATAATCAGCTAAGTTTATTTTCTCTATAAATTTAATTATCGAGGAAAAATATTATAAGTAAAATTTTAAAATCATTACTGACAAAGTTTTTCATAGCATCAATGTTTAGTTTTAATGCTCTTTACAAGAAAAATAAAATAATAAATAGTTGTCATACAACCGATAGTATCGGTTGTAACACTATTCTATCATTCAAATTAAAATGGCTGTGCTTAATCATATCAACTCTAAATAATGTCTAGCTATGATAATATTACTATTTTATAGTATAATTTAGATGATGAAGAAATTTAAAGTAGTAATCATTATTATTGTGAGCATATTTACTTTACTAGTAACCGGAGTTTTTTCATTTGCTGTTTGGTTTGAAATAAATAATGGAAGTGAGGCAGCACTGAGTGAGATTAAAGTTACTCATAATGTTGGAGAAAACGATTTAGAATGGGACTATTCTCAAGTAATTCAAAAAGTTAGTGTTGAGTACTTGAGTGTCAATAATACCAATTATGCAATTTATTATCCAAGTGAACTTAAAGAGCTATATCCAGTTGTGGTTTGGAGTAATGGTTCACTAGCTACATATCTAAATTATCAAAATATGCTTCAAAGTTTAGCGTCATATGGCTTTGTAGTGGTGGCAAATGATGATCAATATAGTGGTGCTGGCAATGCTGCTTATGAGAGTGCAATCTTAGCGAGAGAGCTAAATGACGATTTTAACAGCATTTTTTATCAAAAATTAAATACTGATAAAATAGGAGTTGGTGGACACTCACAAGGAGCAGCAGGGGCAATAAATGCCGCTACGCAATTTAAAAATAGTGATATGTTCAAAGCTATCTATACTACTTCATTGCCCCAACACTCATTGTGTATTGGCCCTTTTTCTTATTGGTCCTATGATACATCATTATTACAAATACCATATTTTATGACTTCCGGTACAGGAGAATTTGATGATTTTGTCTCCCCACTAAGTTCTTTAGAATCAACATTTAATAATGTTAATAATCAGAAAAAAATAGTGATGGCTAGACAGCATGGTGCTGATCATAATGTTGCGAATGTTGAAAGTGGTTATTTAAATGCTTGGTTTAGTTATACTTTAAAAAATGACTTAAAAGCAGCAGAAATATTCTCAAATGATGGTGAATTATTTAATAATCAGCGTTGGGTTGACGCTCATCTGAAACCATAATATTAGTATTTTAAGGGTGAATAAAAATTAAGGGAGAAAAAATGAAAAAAATAATTAGGATAATAATCAGTATGTTTTTAATAATTAGTTTGTTAGGTTGCTCGAGAAAAGAGGGTGCAAAAACTAATGAAGCTAGACTTGAAGTGTATACTACTTATTATGCTGCGGAGTTAATAGTTAAACAATTAGCAGGTGATTTAATCTCAGTAAACAATATCTATCCTGAAGGGAGTGATAGACATAATTATGAGCTAAGTGCTAAAGAATTAGCTGATATAAGTAATAGTGATTTAGTAATTTATGCTAATGCAGAAGAAGACAAAAGTATTAGTCAAATCATTGATAGCGATAATGATACGATTTATTTTGATAGTTTTCAATCTATAATTCCTACAATTAATAAGCTATATTCTGGCAAAAATACCAAAGAATATGACGCACATATTTGGACAACGCCTTTTTTAAACATTCAAATAGCGGAAAAAATCAAAAATATTTTAATAGAATTAGACAGTAGTAATACTCAAATTTATCAGAGTAATTACGAAATACTAGCAGCGGAACTACACTTGGCTGATCAAGAATATCAAAAATTTGCCGATGTACAAAGCTATCCCTTAATTTTGACTCATGATGCTTATGCTTATTATGACTTAGTTTATGGTATAGAGTATATTAGTGTTTATGGAGTGCACCATGATGATGAGCCTAGTAGTGCAGAAATAGCTCAGATTATTGATAATATTAAAAGTTATGATATCCCTTATATTTATGCTGAAAGTAATAATATAAATAACACTCTTATTCAACAAATAGCACTTGAGACAAATATAGATATTAGAATTGTTGATAATTTATCAACCTTTAATACTGCTACTTCTGAGTATCAAAGCTTGGTAGAGCTGCTACTTTATAATTTAGCTCAGTTTTCTTAAAGGAAAGGATATTTATGATCGAAATAAATAATTTATCTTTTGGTTTTTCTCAAGAAATGATTTTAAATAATTTAAATTTAACTATAAACAATGGGGATTATTTGGCCATCATAGGACCTAATGGTATTGGTAAGAGTACTTTAATTAAGTGTTTAGTTGGGGCGTATAAAGTAAAACACAATATGTTAAAAATAAACGGAAATTGCATAAATTGTTTTAATGAATGGTCAAAAATTGGTTATGTTCCACAAATAAAAAATCAAACAACAGAGCTACCAATAACTGCATATGAGCTATTTAAGTTAATTCAAAAAGATCAGCAGAAAATAAAAAAACTTAGCAAACAATTCAAATTACAAAATTTTTTACACAAGAATATTAATGATCTTAGTGGAGGACAATTACAAAGAATTAATATTTGCAAAGCACTTTTACATGATATTGATTATTTAATATTAGATGAGCCCAATTCTGGCTTAGATGATAAGAGTAGAGTTGATTTAGCCACAACTTTAAAAGAGCTAAACACAAACGGTTTAACTATAATAGTAGTGTCGCATCATTTAAAAGAAATAGAAAAAGACGTAAACAAAAGTCTGAATTTAGAAAATAATCAACTAAAACAGCAGGTGAGCCATGTTTAGTTATCAATTTATGCAAAATGCCTTAATGGCAGGTTTAATGATTGGACTTATTTTACCAATGGTAGGAATAATCATTTTACTAAGGAAAATGACTTTTATTGCGGATAGTTTTGGCCATATTAATATGGCTGGAGTGGCACTGGCAATTTTACTAGTAAATCTTTTAAATTTGCCAATGATTTATAATATTTTGATAACATTGATATGGACCATCATTAGTGCAATTTTAATTGAATATTTAAGAAACAAGTATAAAAATTATAAAGAGCTGTCTATCCTAATAGTATACTCATTAAGTGTAGCCTTAACGATGATTTTTTTAAGTAAATCTAGTGGCTATAATGCTTCTATTTTTAATCTATTATTTGGTAATATTAATGGTATAGCTAGAGCAGATTTATTTTGGATTTTGATAGTAGAGATTTTAATGTTGGGTGTAATCTTTTGTAATTATAGAAAGATAATTTTATTATCCTTAGACGAAGAGTATAGTAAACTCTATGGTATTAATGTTGATAAAAATCGTTATTTAATGATGATTTTAATAGCCATTACGATTACTATTGCTATTGAGACCATTGGAGTTTTATTAGTTTCCTCTTTAATTAGCATTCCTTTACTAGCTAGTGCTCAATTGGCAAAAAATTTAAAACTGACTTTATTATTTGCCATTTTAATTACTGAAGTTGCGATTATTTTAGGTATTATTTTAGGTTTTATTCTTGATTTACCAACCAGTGCTGTGATAGTTATCATTACCATTATAGTGTATTTAATAAGCTCACTAATTAGTAAATTAAAGGCTAATAATTAGTATTAGCAACATGAACTTTATGTTAAAATATATTTATGAGGTATTATTATGAAACAGGTGTTAAGCGAATTAAAAACTAAAAAGATAACTTTTAAAAATAGGATAGTTATGCCACCTATGGCTACTAGTAAAGCAAGTGAGTTAGGTTTTGTTAGCCCAGAAATTTTAAAATATTATGATAATAAATCTAAAGATGGCAATCTTGCATTAATTATCATAGAGCATTGTTATATTTGTAAAAATGCTCAAGCAACTAAAGATCAAATGTCTATTATGAGTGATGAGTATCTTCCTGGTTTAAAAAAACTAGCTGATACAATTCATAACAACAATACTAAGGCTGTAGTTCAAATTAATCATGCTGGTCTTAGTGCTAAGGAAAAAATAATTAAAGAAACAATTGTTGGTCCCTCTATGACTTGTCGGCCAGGACAGAGTGAAATTGGTAGAGAGCTTAGTATAGATGAAATTGAAGAGATAAAAGAAGCTTTTACTGAAGCTAGTATTAGAGTCAAATTAGCTGGTTTTGATGGTGTGGAAATTCATGGGGCTCATGGATATCTGCTTAGTCAATTCTTATCACCAATCACCAATAAAAGAGTAGACCAATATGGAGGTTCTTTAGCTAATCGGATGAGATTACATTTAGAAATCACTCAAAAAATTAGAAAAGCAGTAGGTGATGATTTTCCAATTTATTTTCGCTTAGGTGCCTGTGATTTTATGCCAGGAGGCTTGAATATTGCTGAGTCAATTGAGGTCGCAAAAGCTCTAGAGCAAGCAGGAGTGGATGTCTTGGACATCTCTGGTGGCTTCAATGGTTACAATGGCAAAGGTTTAACAAAAGCTGGTTACTTTAAAATTTTAAGCAAACCAATTAAAGAGGTGGTTTCTATTCCGGTTATTTTAACCGGTGGTATTAAAGATTTAGCTGCTGCTGAGGAATTAATTGTGAGTCAAGATACTGATTTAGTAGGAATAGGCAGAGCATTATTAAGTGATGATCATTGGTTGAAAAAACAAATTAAAAAATTTCAATAGCTATAGCTTATTTTGATAAACATTAATAATAAATTCAATTTCAGTTTCTAAGTAATTAAGTTTGTTTAATTTGCTTTTATCATCTAGTGAAGTTTTATAATAATAAGGCGTCATCTTAAAAAGGTTATTGATGTCCTCTTGGTTTGTAAGTGTAATTTTTTTGTGAATTTTATAAGTGTTTATTTTCTTCAAAGAAGTTTCAGGATTATTTATTTGATTCTTGTAAGGGATAGCATAAAGAACTTCTTTTAATTGCCAAAGATGGTTAGGACCAGTACTAACACTAATTAAATAGCCCTCATCTTTTAATAGGCGTTCAATTTCTTTTATGGCAATTGGAGCAAATAAGACAGTTATAGCATCAGTACATTTATCATAGAGTGGTAACTTAAAAATACTACTAATAAGATACTGATTTTTTTGGTCGACTTTACTTGCCCTAATAATAGCAGCTTTGGACAAATCTACACCAATTGAAGCAACAGGAAAATCTTTAGTATAATAACCCTCGCCACAGGCGCAATCTACTAAAGTCTCAATGTTTAATTGTTTCATGATTGTATTTAATTTATTTTTTAAACTAAGATAATAACCTTTATTCAAAAAGTTAGCTCTAGCTTCAACCATTTCCTTATCATCACCAAAATTCTTTTGAGAACTACTCATATGAAGATTAAGATAGCCCTGTTTGGCAATATCAAAACAATGATTATTTAAACAAGTAAAAGTTTTAGAATTTTTAATTAATTGCTTTTCACAAAGAGGACATTTCAAATTCATACTGTAATAATTGTATCATATTCAGAGGATGTTTAGTTTGTTTGAAAAATAAATTCATAGTATAATTTAAATAAGAACTATTTTAAGGAGCTAGTATGAAACATCAATTAAAAGAATATAGTATAGAGAATAAATTTTTAAGAGTAAGTATTTTAAATTATGGTGCAACTATCAAGGCTATTTATTATAAAAACGATAATCTTGAAGTTAATATGGTAGCAACTTTAGCTAAAAACGAGGATTATTTAAGTGATATTAACCCATATATGAATTCTATAGTGGGACCAACAGCTGGTAGAATTGCGTATGCTCATTATTTAGATAATGACAATATTATTGGCTTAAGTGCTAATAGTAATAAGCATCATTTACATGGTGGATTTAGTACTACCAGCAAAAAATATTTTTTAGTAGAAGAAATATCAGCAAGCAAACTAAAATTGACATTAATTGCGAATCATGAAGATGATGGCTATCCTCAGGGCGCTTATCGATATCAAATAATATATACACTTCAAGAAAACACATTAAAAATTGATTATCAGTGTATTCCGCCAAGTCGTAGTTTATTGAATCTTACTAATCATTTATATTTCAATTTAGGTAGTAGTGCCAGTGATATCAGAAATCATATCTTAACTATCCCTGCCAATGCTAGAGCTCGTATTACTAAGGATAACTATCCTGATAAAATGGTAGAAATTCCTGATAATAGTCCATATAATTTTAGAAAAGGTGCCAATATTGGTGAGCAATTATTAAAAAATTCTAGCGAATTTAAAACTACTAAAGGCTTTGACCATCCTTTTTATTTAGATAGTAATACTATAAAATTAGAAAATTTTGACACTGGTTATTGTTTAGAAATTGAAACTGATCAAGAAGCAGTAGTGGTTTATACTGCCAATTGGTTTAGTGAGCAAATTATACTCGAAGGTGGAATATTGGGCAAAGCTCAACAATTTATTGCTTTAGAAGTTCAAGAAATACCAAATAGTATTAATATGCCAGAGTTAATCACTAGTTTTTATGATGCTGAGAACCCTTATTTTCAAACTACATCATATAAATTTACTAAAATCAATAAAAAATAATTAAGTCTATCCTTGCTTGAGGGCACTTACTATCGCATCTACATTTGCTCTAAAGGTTTCTAAATAATTAGAATCTTGTTTTAGTGAATCAGAGTATAATTCTTCACCAACTAAAACTTGATAACCTCTTGATCTTACTGCATCTTGTAGTGAGGTAATAGTCTTAGGTGAAATTGAGGATTCACTAAAAATAGCGGGTATTTGATTCTCGACAATATAATCTGCTAAATCACTAATAACTGAAGTAGAAGCTTCTGCTTGAGTACTAATACCTTGAATTGCCTTTACTTCGAAGTTGAACTCCTCAGCGAAATAGGCAAAGGCATCATGAGCTGTTACTAAAATTCTTTGTTCTAAAGGAATTTTATTAATTTCTTTGGTAGCATATTCTTTTAAATCATCTAATTCTATTAAATAAAGTTCTAAGTTTTTTTGATAACCATCAGCATTTTCTGGATCAATTATACTTAACTCTTCTGCAACTTCTTGGGCAGCTTTTTTCCATAAATTGATACTAAACCAAATATGAGGATCATAACTTTGCTCAGTAATAGTTATTAGCTCACTTGTTACTAAACCATTTTCTAGTGAAATGGTATTATCTAAGTAACCCAATACCTCGGCCAATTTTGCTTCAAGATGCACTCCATTATAAACCACAACATTAGCATTATACAAAGTTTCGGCATCACTAGCTTTGGCTTGATAAAGATGAGGGTCAACACCAATTTCCATTAAACCAATAAGATTGATATAATCGGCGCCAATTTCACTAACTAAATCAGCAACCATGGTAGTAGTCGCAACTACATTTATTTTGCCATTATCAGTAAAGCTAGTATTGGCACAGCCACTTAATAATGCAAATAATAATATTAGGATAATACTTTTTTTCATAATAACTCCTCATAGTTAGGATAACCTAAACAATTATCATTTTATCTTAAAATTAATAGAAATGCAATTATTATTCTTGCCATGTCTTGATAAATAAGATATAATTTAGGTACACCTAAAAAGTGAGGATAGTAATGACGCCAAGTAGAGAAGATTATTTAAAAGTAATTTATAATTGTAATAAGAGTAATGATAAAGTTACAAACAAGTTAATTGCAAGTGTCCTAAGGGTGTCTCCGCCCTCAGTTAGTGAAATGTTGCGAAAATTAATTTTAACTAATAAAATTAAAAAAGATAATACCTTAGGGTATATTTTAAATGATCAGGGAATTGATGATGTGAAAAAAGTATTAAGAAAACATCGCTTATGGGAAGTTTTTTTAGTTAAACATTTAAATTATAGTTGGGATAGTACCCATGCCGAAGCAGAAATTTTAGAGCATGCGACCTCGGAATCTTTGGCAAATAAACTTAATGAGTTTTTAAATTATCCGGAAGTTTGCCCCCATGGTAAAATAATTTATGGAAACTCCAAACAGAGCAATAAAAAAATTATGCGCTTAAGTGAGTTAAACTCATTAGATGATTTTGTGATTAAAGAATTAGCTAATGAGCCTAATTTTCTTAAATATATTAATGACAAGGGTCTAAAGAAGGGTATGAAATTATCACTTAAAGTAATAAATGAGTATGATGGTAGTAGATACTTGCAAAATGAAAATAAGCACTACGAGCTCTCATATCAAGCTTGTAAAGAAATATTAATTGAAAGGATTATAAAAGATGAGTAATAAGTGGGCAATCAAAGTTGAAGATATTACAGTAGCATATGATATTAAACCAGTTGTTTGGGACATTGATCTAGAGTTTGAAAAAGCTAAGCTGACTGCAATTGTGGGACCTAATGGAGCTGGTAAGAGTACCTTAGTGAAGGCGATTATGGGTCTGATTAAACCAATTTCTGGAATTGTTAAAATTTTAGAGAATGATGATGTAAGTAGAATTGCCTATGTGCCCCAGAGTGGTAGTGTATATTGGGATTTTCCTGCTACTGTTGAAGACATTGTTTGGATGGGACGTGATGGCTTAATTGGTTGGATTTAATGTGTAACTCAAAAAGATAAAGAAATTGCTGCACAAATGATTGAAAAGGTCGGAATGTCCGATTTTAAAGATCGTCAGATCCGTCAATTATCCGGTGGCCAACAACAAAGAGTTTTTTTAGCTAGGGCTTTAGCTCAAAAAGCAGATATTTATATATTAGATGAGCCTTTAAAAGGCGTTGATGCTGTTAGTGAGGCGGTATTAATGAAATTGTTAAAAGAGATTACCGATAATGGTGGTAGTGTGATTGCGGTCCATCATGATTTAAATACAGTGGAAAAATATTTCGACAATGTAGTATTAATTAATGTTAAGCTTTTAGCGAGTGGCAGTGTTGAATCTACTTTTACTAAAGATAATATTAATAAAGCATATGGAAGAAGAAGTACAAAAAATGACTGAATTATTTAATGACTATACTTTTCAAGTTGTGGCTTTAGGTGGCATCGCTTTAGGTATTTTATGTGGTGTTACTGGAGTTTTTGCGGTCTTGCGGAAGCAGAGTTTGATTGGTGATAGTATAGCTCACTCATCATTAGCAGGTATTGCGGTAGCTTTTATTTTGACTCAAAGTAAAAATACTGAAGTTTTATTGTTGGGGGCATTAGTTGTTGGTTTAATTACTACTTTTATTATTGATTTCTTTTCTAATAATACGAGAATTAATTTTGAGAGTGCGATGGCCTTAGTAATGTCCAGTTTCTTTGGTTTTGGCTTGATGTTACTAACTGAGATTCAAAAGTTCCCTAATGCTAATCAGGCTGGTTTGAATCGCTTTTTGTTTGGTCAGGCTGCTACTATTTTACTACAAGATGTTGTTTTAATTGTAGTAGTAACTTTGCTTGTTTTAATACTTATTATAATTTTTTGGAAAGAAATCAAACTATTTATTTTTGATGAAACTTTTTCGTGTACTTCGGGCTTTTCTTGCAGATTTATAAATTTATTACTTAATGCCTTTATTGTAGCCAGTGTTATTGTGGGTATTCAAATGGTCGGTGTTGTTTTAATGAGTGCACTTATTATCGCTCCTGCTGTAGCAGCAAGACAATGGAGTAGCTCATTACTTTCAATGGTTCTTTTGGCAATAATAATCGGTGCTATTAGTGGTTTTACTGGTACTGTTATTTCTTCGTCTATTAGTGGTTTTCCCACTGGTCCTGCAATTGTTTTAATTGTTAGTACCTTTGTTTTTGTCAGTATACTGTTAGCTCCTAAAAGAGGAATAGTGCATAAACATATACAAAAAAAATATGCGATTAAATGTTTTGAGGCTGAAATGTTACTGATTCATTATTTTTCTCACCATGATAAGGATGTCAAAGCCAGATTTGATAAAACTGATTTTTATATCAATACTATTGATAATCACAAAATAACTGATAAGCATTTTAACAAATTACTTAATAACTTAAGTAAGCGGAAATTATTGGTTATTAATGATCAAGAACTAACACTGTGTGCTGCAGGTCTTGAATTACTAATTCAGCAGGGGGTAGAGCTATGAGTATGTTACAAGTAGAAATAATGATTATTGCTTCACTAGTTTCAGTTGCCTGTAGTTTAGTTGGCGTTTTTCTGGTATTAAAGAAAATGTCAATGATGAGTGATGCGATAACGCATACAGTTTTATTAGGAATAGTTTTAGCTTTTTTTGCAGTAGGTGATCTTTCATCACCTTGGCTATTAGTTGGTGCTAGCATTGTTGGATTAATAACAGTTTATTTAGTTGAGGGTCTCAAGAATACTAAGCTTTTAGCAGAAGAGGCTGCCATTGGAGTAGTCTTTCCTTTTATCTTTAGTATTGCGATTGTTTTAATTAGCACTGTTGGTAGTGGAGCTCACTTAGATACTGATGCAGTGTTATTGGGGGAGTTAGCTTTTGCGCCATTAGATAGAATAATTTTATTTGGTATTAGTATTCCTAGTGCCTATATTAATGCTGCAATTGTTTTATTGATTAATATTGTTGTTATTGCTGTTTTATTTAAAGAGTTTAAAATTGCTAGTTTTGATCCTGTTTTGGCTGCAGTATTAGGTTTTTCACCAGTTGTTTTAAACTATCTTTTAATGAGTTTGGTTTCATTAACTGCAGTAAGTGCCTTTAGTGCAGTAGGGTCAATATTAGTTATTGCTTTTATGATTGGCCCACCGATTAGTGCGTATTTATTAACTAATGATTTAAAGAAAATGATTTTTATTAGTTGTCTTTTTGCAATTTTTAATGTAGTAATCGGCTATCAAATTTCAAGATTCTTTGATGTAAGTATTGCCGGTTCTATGGCACTTATGACTGGTATTAGCTTTGTCTTTGTTTTTATGTTTTCCCATAGTGAAGGCTACATTACTAAAAAAATAAGAAGCACGAAACAAAAGAAACAGTTTAATAAACTTGTGATTTTATTCTTATTAGAAGAATATCAATGTTTAAGTATTAGTGATTTTACTAGAATTTTGGGTTGGAAAAACAGTTATATTTTGAAAGTTTTAAAGGAATTAAAACAGCAAAATTATTTAAGTGTAAGCGATCAGACATACTGTTTAACTGAGAGTGGTTTTATAAAAATCCAACAAGAGGGAAAAATCATCTTTGATCATTAGTTAGCTAATAAAAAAGTCTCTAATTAGATTAGAGACTTGATAAAGAATTAAGATAATAAATTTATTAGATACCAATTGGTAAGCCAAGTACCATCCAAATGATAAAGAAGGTTGACCAACCAATTAATATTGACCAAGAATAAGGCATCATAATAGAAATTAGATTTGCAACTTCAAACTTAGGTGCATATTTTTTGGCAGTCAATAAAATAATACCCATATAAGACATTAAAGGAGTAATAATATTAGTTGATGAATCGGCAATACGATAAGCTAATTGCACATAATCTGCACTTAAACTACCACCTGATACACTATCTAACATAACTATGAAAATTGGTGCTAGTAAAACCCACTTAGCACTTGCTGAGCCCATGAATAAATTAATAAAGGCACAAATAATAATAAAGGCAATGATTAATAAAATATCATTTTGAATATTTAAATTTATTAATAGTAAAGCTCCATTATGGGCAATATAGTTAGAAATACCACTAAAACTAAAGATAGCTAGAAAGTTACCAGCGAAAACAGCAAAGACTAAAATATATGCCATATCTTTCATTGAATTAGTAGTGATTTCAATATAGTCTTTACTATTTTTAACTTTATTAGTAGTAATACCGAAAGCCAATGATGGGAATAAAAATAAGGCAATCATAATTACAATAATATTATCTAATAAAGGATTTTTAAGATCACCAGCCTCATTTACAAAACTTTGCAGTGGCCCTAAAAAATATAGAGCTACAAAAGTACATATTACAATAATCAATGCCACTAGAGAAGATTTAAGACCCTTACTTTCTTCTGTAGTTAATTTACCAATTTCAATTTGGCCCTCATTAGGTATTGTAATATCATAGTGATCCGCCTTAGGCTCTACAAACTTTTTAGTAACAAAAGTGATTAAAACGGTCAAGAAAATAGTAGAGACAAACATGAATATTAGATTCATGGTAACTGGATTAAATAAAAATTCTTTCCCCATAATATCTTCAACTACTTTCTCACTAATATTACCCAATAAACCATCACCTGGTGTCGGAATAAAAGCTGCCCCAAAGCCAGCTGAAACCCCTGCGAAAGCTGCGGCAATACCTACTAAAGGATTTCTACCCAATCCAGCATATAAAGCTCCAGCTAAAGGGATAAGCACCACATACCCTGCATCACTTGCAATAGAAGAGTTAATACCAATTAAAATAATAACTGGTAAGATAAATTTGTCCGGAGTAGAATGACCAATTTTTTTGATTAATGTTCCTAATAAACCTACTTTCTCAGCAAATCCAAAACCAATAACTCCAACAATTACAATACCAAGTGGTGGATATGCTCTAAAATTGTTAATAAAATTATACAAGATCCATCTAATACCTTCAACGGATAATAAATTTTTAACTTGATAAGTTGTAATACCATCAGCCCCAGTATAATTTCCTTGTAAGAAAAAGCTGACTACAATTAAAATACCAATTAAAATCAAAAATAAAATATTTGATTCAGGTAAAAAGCGTCCAATACGCTCAATAAAACCTATTTTTTTTGTTTTTTCCATTTTTCCTCCCCTTAATAAAGGTATATTAAATCTTAGCATATTAAAACTGCAACAACAATAGTTTTTTAGTAAATAATAAAAGCTATTGAATTGTTAATATCTCTTATCTCAAGTATAATTTAAATAGTTATTTTAAGGAGGCTATATGTCGGTGAAAGATAAAAAAGTTTTATTAGCGTATTTTTCTCATAATAAAGGTGAAAAGTATGCTGGAGGTAAGTTTATTCATACTGGTCAAGGTAATACTCAATTATTAGCAAAAGCTATCCAAAAAGAATTGAATTGTGATTGTTTGACCATTAGAACCACTTATGATTATCCCTATAATCATTTTGAGGCAATTAGAGTTTCAAAAGAAGAGTTCAATAAAAATATGCGACCAGAATTGGCTGAAAATATTGAGGTGAATGATTATGATGTTATCATTCTAGGCTATCCTAATTGGATGAAAACTATGCCTATGGTGATGTGGACATTTTTGGAAAGTCATGATTTTAGTAATAAAGTTATCATGCCTTATTGTACCCATGAAGGTAGTGGTCTTGGTAATAGCGTTGAAGATATCAAAAAACTTACAAATGCTAAAGTACTAAATCCCTTAGCAATTAGAGGCTCTGATATTACTGATGAATCACCAGTAATTATAGACTGGCTCAAAACCTTATAAAATTAAGCTCATTAAGTTAAACTAATGAGCTTTTTAATTCAGCTAGATTTTCTTGATGTTCTGTAAATTTAATAATTAAATCATCATTTTTATAACGAGGAAGAATATGAATGTGGGTATGGAAAACACTCTGACCTGCCACTTCATTAATATTAGTTAAAATATTACAACCCTCAGCCTCTAAACAATTGATTAGTTTTTTTGATATTCTTTGTGATACTACCATTAGGTGCTCCAGTAGTGATTGTGGTAGCTCATTAAAGTTAGGGTAGTGCTGTTTGGTTAAAACTAAAGTATGACCTAGAGTGGCTTGTGAAATATCTAAAATAGCGATAACTTGATCATCTTCATAAATTATTTCACTAGGGACTTCTTTATTAATTATTTTACAAAATATACACATAATATTTCTCCTTAAAAAAAGGTAGCTAAGCTACCTTCTAATATTAACATATTAATGCGAATGATTATGATTTAAATTATCAGTGATTTTATCAGGATCTTGAAAAGCTGGATAATTATCTTTAATAGCTTTTACAATATCAGTATCATAATAACTTAAATTGTACTTTGTGGTGTAATTTATTATTGCATCTTCAATAATTTCATTGACATTAATAAATGCCTCTTTTACAGCATCTTCATAATTAGTGATATCAGGGTTAATAACTTCAACTATATAGAATTTACCATCAATTCCTGAAACCACTTCCTTAACTATTCCTATCTCACTACTACTTAAGTAATCATTTAATTCTCTGGTTAAGCCAGTAGCATTAGTATAAACAGTTTCTTTACCTTTAAAAGTAGTACTTTCATATTCAGTAGCAATATCAGCCAAAGTTAAATTTTCATCAGCTAATAGTTTATCCAATGCTTCTTGAGCTGTTTTTTCATCAGCAAAATCTACTAATGATAATTTATTTGGTGTATATTCACTTACTAAATCATCATAGGATTCATTGATATAACTTTTATAGATTTCTTGTAATTTTTCATTACTAACATAATCTTTCTTTAAACCATCTAAACTTGCATAACCCATTTGCGTATAAAACTCATCACCATAATACATTTTATAAATAGTATAAGTGTTTTCAAAATCAGCTAATAAATCAACATCTGTATCACAAGTATTTTGCCAAATATAATCAATAATATAGTTAATAACTGTAGAAACACCATAATTATTCTTTAGCTTTTCATAGATATCCTGTGAAGTTGTGGTAGAATTACCGATTGTATAAACATTCTCTTGATTACTTAAATTAGCAGCTGCACTAGAGCAGCCTGTTAAAACTAATACAGTAATGATAGCTATAATAATTTTTTTCATCTTATTCGCCCTCACTCTCATCAGTAGTATTGTTACCTAATAAGTAGTTGATAACTTTAGTTTGTAATTCTTCATCAGCAAAGCTGAAACCAATTTCTTCAGCTTTTTCCACTAATACTGTACTAATATTAGCGATACCTAAGTCACTTAATCTAGTTAATAAGGCATCACTTTCAATTAGTGAATCACGATCTGAACCATCACATTTAATTAAATGCCAACCAAAAGTAGTTTTTACCCATTGAGATGTCTCTCCAGTTGATAATTGCATAGCAGCACTAGCAAACTCACTTACAAAATCACTAGCATTTTTACTATCAACAATACCAATACTACCACCACTAGTAGCTGAGCCTGTATCATCACTATATCCAGTAGCAACATCACTAAAACTCTTTGTCTCTAGCTCTTTTTCAATTTCCGCAACTTTAGCTAATTCTTCCTCAGTAGGTGAGTTTGGATCTTCCATTGATACTAAAATGTGAGAAATTAATCTTGGTTGATACTCTTTAGCATAATCATCATAGAAAGTATCTAAGTTAGCCTCAAGGTACTCATCCATAACCATTGGTCTAATCACCATCCAAGGTAGGGTGTAATTAACAATTTCACTCTCCTTAGTAAAACCATTAGCACTCATCCATTGCGCTAGAGCTGATTCATAATTATCACTATAAGATTCTTTAAAATAATTAAGCATTGTACTTATTAATTCTTTAGCTTCAGTGCGCATTTCATTTGTAATTTCAACAGCTTGTAATAAAACATCAGTTTGGAAATTATAAGCCACTAATTCAATATAAGAGTCTTGATCTTCCATTAACATTTCATTTAATTCTTCCGCTGTAATAACATCTTCCCCAATTTCAAAGACGACATTTTTCCCATCTTCCTTTTTACCAGCAACTCTGTCTTTGTTTTCTTCTAACATTACAAAACCAAAAGTGGCAATAAGTAATGCTCCTACAAGGACAACAAACCAGTATTTCTTCATTAATTCACTCATAGTTACCTCCAATAACCTTTCAATTATATTATAGTTACTATTAATATGCAAAGCATTTTATTGGTATTATCAGTTTTTTTTGTTAGAATAATAGTATTGATGAAAGGAAAAGTATATGTCAAGTTTAGTTATCAAAAATTTATATGTTGCTATCGATGGCAAAGAAATATTAAAAGGTATTGACTTAGTTATTAAACAAGGTGAAACTCATGTTTTATTAGGACCTAATGGTAATGGTAAGTCTACATTGTTACAAACTATTATGGGACATCCTAAATATCAGGTTACTCAAGGTGAAATCAAATTTAATGATCAGGATGTTTTAAATATGAGCGTTGATCAAAGAAGTAAAGTTGGTTTATTTTTAGGTATGCAATATCCCGTTGAAGTAAGTGGAGTAACAAACTCAGATTTTTTAAGAGCTGCTATGAATGCTCGGGCAGAGAAGCCAGTTCCTTTATTTAAGTTTATTAAAGAAATGGAAAGTGCTATTAAAGATTTGGAATTAAAAAGTGAGTTAGCTCATCGATTTTTAAATGAAGGTTTTTCAGGTGGTGAGAAAAAAAGAAATGAAATTGTTCATATGCAAATATTAAAACCGGAAATTGCCATGTTAGATGAAATAGATTCAGGTTTAGATGTAGATGCTTTAAATATTGTAGCTAAAGCTTTGCAAAAACTAAAAGCTGAAATAAATATGTCTTTACTAGTAGTTACTCATTATAAAAGATTTACTGAGTTATTAAATCTTGATTTTGTCCATGTGATGATTGATGGCCAAATTGTCTGCAGTGGTGATTTAGAACTTGCTGAAAAGATTGACAGTGATGGTTATGATTGGCTTTTAAAAGAAAAGAATTTAAAATTGGCAGCTCAACCAAAAAAGAAGCTTATGTATAGTTTGGGAACTTGCGCTGTTAAAGATCGGGTTTAATCATGGCAGTTTTAATTAAAATTTCAGAATTAAATTTTACTGATGAAGTAATAATTAAAATTACTGAAGACTGTGATATTGATATTGATATAGCTCAGCCTATTAGTGTTAATATTATAAATGAAGCTACTAATGATAGTGTAGTTAATATCAGAGGTGATATTACAACACAAGTAGTCTTGACTCTGAGTAATCTTAGCAGAGCAGATTTAAATTTGAATATGAGGATTAATTTGATATTAAAAGAAGCCTCTATAAAAATAATTAATGCGAGTTTATGCTTAGCGAATCTTAAGTATAATTATCAAATAAAACATTTAGCTAAGAGTACTTACTCAAATATTAATAATTACGCAATTATCACTCAAAATGGTAATTATACTTGTGATGTTTCAAGTGAAATACCTCATGGATATTCTAACTCAGAAGCTTTTCAGGTCAGCAGAGTACTCACAACAGGTAGCTTAGAGAATATTCAAGTAACACCATTGTTATTAATGGCAGAGGATAAAGTAAAAGCTAAACATGCCTGTACCATTGGCCGCTTAGATGAGTTACAATTATTTTATATGCAACTTAGAGGACTAAGTGAGCAGGAGATAATAAAATTAATGGCTTTAAGTTATTTGAGTAATGTTTTAAATGAAATCCATGATGATAATATTAAAAATGAATTAAATTCAACAATTATAAGGCAGGTGGACCAATTATGTTTGATGTAAAAACTATCAGAAAAGATTTTCCGATGTTAAATAATAAAAAAGTCAATAACCAAGAATTAATTTATTTAGATAGTGCTGCCACAACCTTTAAACCTAATGTGGTGATTGATAAAGTTGTAGACTATTATCATAATTTATCCACTAATGCTCATAGAGGTGATTATGACTTATCATTTCAAGTATCTAAAGAGTTTGATAATGTTAGAGAAACTATTGCTAAATTTATTAACTGCAAAGCTGAGGAAGTAGTTTTTACCAGTGGTGCTAGTATGTCATTAAATCTAGTAGCTTATGGCTTTGGTAGAAAAATCTTAAAAAAAGGTGATATTATTTTAACCACAGAAGCGGAACATGCCTCTAGTATTCTACCTTGGTTTAAAACAGCAGAGGAGTGTGGCGCTATAGTACAATATATTCCCTTAGATGCAGAGGGTAGAATCACAATTGATAATTTTAAAAGTGTCTTAAATGACAAAGTTAAAATTGTTTCTTTTGCTAATGTAACTAATGTTTTAGGTTTTATTGCCCCAGTTAAAGAGTTGATAGAATTAGCTCATAACAATAAAGCTTATGTTATAGTTGATGGTGCACAAGGGGTTCCTCACTTACCAACTGATGTTCAAAGAGATGATATTGATTTTTTAGCTTTTTCAGCTCATAAATTATGTGGACCAACCGGAGTTGGTGTTTTATATGGTAAATATGAGTTGTTAGAAATGACTGATCCTTTTATGATGGGTGGTGGTGCTAATGCTCGCTTCGATACTTGTGGTAATATTCTTTTAAAACAACCTCCTTTCAAATTTGAAGCTGGAACACCAGCTATTGAAGGGGTCTTGGGTATGGGAAAAGCCATAGAATATATTAATAATATTGGTATTGAAAATATTCATAAATATGAGAGCGAACTTAGAGCTTATTTAGTAAGTAAATTAGAAGTTTTAGATAATATTGTTATTTATAATAAACATGCTGATGCTGGTATTATCACTTTTAATATTGATGGTATTTTTGCTCAAGATGCCGCAGGTTATCTAAATCAGCATGGGATCTGTTTAAGAGCTGGTAATCATTGTGCCAAGATTTTAATGAATATTTTAGGAACAAATGAAACATTAAGGGCTAGTTTTTATTTCTATAATACTAAAGCTGAAATTGACAAATTTGTTGAAGTGTTGAGTGAAATATCTTTAGAGAAGTGTATTGAAGGGTGGTTATAAGATGAATGAGTTATTAAAAAATCCTCAAGTTTTAAGAGAAGTAATTATGGACCATTATAAATATCCCCATAATAAAGGTTTAAAAGATGGAGCTGATTATTTTAATATTCATATGGCTTCTAGCTCTTGTATTGATGATTTACATATTCAAATAAAATTTGTTGATCAAATAGTTGCTGAAGTTAATTTTGATGGGGTAGGTTGTGCAATTTCTACTGCCTCTACTTCAATAATGAGTGATTTATTACAAGGAAGAAATATCCAAGAGGCTCAGAAAATTTTACAAGAATACTACAAAATGATTCATGAAGAAGCTTTTGATGAGGATTTATTGGCAGAAGCTTATGCATTTCATAATGTATCCAAACAAGCTAATCGAATTAAGTGTGCTACTATTGGTATTGATGGTATGCATAGTCTAATTGAGGATTATAATAATGAAAAAAAATAATTTTGAGCAAGAATATCAATATGGTTTTCATGATGAGGATGTTTCAGTATTCAAAACTAATAAAGGTTTAAGTGAGGAAGTAATCAAAGAAATATCTAGTATTAAACAAGAGCCAGAGTGGATGTTAGATTATCGTTTAAAGGCATATCAACACTTTATTAAGACTAAAAATCCGGATTGGGGTGTAGATTTAAGCTTGTTGGATTTTGATGCATATACTTATTATATTAAGCCGAGTGACAAAATGGAAAAAAGTTGGAATGATGTTCCTGATACGATTAAAGATACTTTTGATAAGTTAGGAATTCCAGCAGCTGAGCGAGACTTTTTAGCGGGAGTTGCGACTCAATATGAATCAGAGGTTGTTTATCATAGTATGCTAAAAGAGGTAGAAGACAAGGGAGTAATCTTTTTAGATACTGATAGTGCACTAAAACAATATCCTGAAATCTTTAAAGAATATTTTGGGAGTTTAGTACCTTATGATGATAATAAGTATGCTGCTTTAAATTCCTGTGTCTGGTCAGGTGGCTCATTTATTTATGTTCCAAAAGGAGTTAAATTAGATAAGCCTTTACAATCTTATTTCCGTATTAACTCTGAGAGAATGGGGCAGTTTGAGAGAACTTTGATTATTGTTGAAGATGAGGCTGATTTACACTATGTTGAGGGCTGTACTGCTCCGGTTTACTCTAGTGAATCTTTGCATGCAGCTGTGGTAGAAATCATTGTTAAGGAAAATGCTACTTGTCGCTATTCAACTATTCAAAATTGGTCTAATAATATTGTTAATTTAGTAACTAAAAGAGCAAAAGTGGAAGCATATGGTTCAATGGAATGGATTGATGGTAATATTGGCTCACAAATGAATATGAAATATCCTACTTGTATTTTAAATGGGGAGTATGCTAAGGGTACATGTATTGCTATTGCGGTGGCCAAAACTGATCAGTTTCAAGACTCTGGTGCTAAAATGATTCATTTAGCTCCTCATACCTCTAGTAATATTATTTCGAAATCAATTGCGATGGGCGGGGGTCGAACTAACTATCGAGGTCTAGTTTATCATAATGAAAAGGCGCAATATGCTAAAAGCAAAATCGAGTGTGATACTTTACTACTTGATAGTATTTCTTATAGCGATACAATTCCTATTAATAAAGTTAAAACTAGTAATTCAACAGTGGAACATGAAGCTAGTGTTTCTAATATTTCTGAGCAACAATTATTTTATTTAATGTCTCGGGGTATTAGTGAGAAAGATGCCACTGCCATGATTGTAATGGGCTTTTTAGAGCCTTTTACTAGCGAGTTACCAATGGAGTATGCTGTGGAACTTAATCAATTATTGCAATTGGATATGGAAGGATCAATTGGCTAATGAAACTATTATTTGATTTAGATGGAACTCTCTATCATGGAACTAAAGTAGTTAGTGAGGCGATTGAATTAATAAATCATTTGCACAAAACTAAACAACAATTTGGCTTTATCACCAATAATTCTTCTAGAACGCCTTTAGAAAATGTGCAACATATGGAAAAGTTAGGATTTAGTAATATTAAGCCTGAGCAATTTTTTAATTCAGCGATTGCTTGTGTTGCTTATCTAAAAGAAAATATCACAGGCAATAAAGTCCATGTAATTGGTAAAAATGGACTAAGATCCGAGCTGTTAAATAATGGTTATGATATTGTGGATGAGTACGCTGATATTGTAGTAGTAGGCTCAAATGGGGATGCAAACTATCTTGATTACTCTTTAGGTTGTCGTAATCTTTACCAAGGTGCCAAATTAGTAGGCACTAATAATGATCGGATATTTATGAGTGAGGATGGTATAAAATGTGGTACTGGGGCTGTGGTTAATATGTTAGCTTATAGTGCTAATCAAACACCTATAATTACTGGTAAGCCTACTAAAATTTATATCGACTATGCTCTAAAGCATTTTGGTTATCAATCTAGTGAAGTCATGATAGTTGGTGATAATTTGGAAACAGATATTTTATGTGGTATCAATAGTGGCATCAAAACATGCTTAGTATTGGGTGGAACACATAATCAAGAAGATATCGAACGATTAAATATTAAACCGAGTATGATTATTAATGATTTATCAAAATTAATATAACTCTCACATCACTTCACATAATTTATTCATATTTAAAACAAATATTTATTATAAACTATAAACAACAAGGAAAGTATTCCTTTGATATATAGCATGATAAATATACGTATAGTATTGATTTTAGAATAAGACTTCTTAATAAGAAGTCTTATTTTAATTTACAAAAGAAATAGGTAAGTAGTAAATGTGAATTCTTACACTATGATGAAGTTTTTAAGAGGATATTTTCGGGTTATGCTAATTATTATTGATTCGATTAAAACGTTTTAATATTGTCAATGATTGTTTTTCTTTATTTATATTAAATGTGTTATAATTTTAATTATATAAAGGAGGTTTATATTTATGGTTAGAAAAAAGAATATAGTTAGTGCAGTGCTGTTAAGTATTTTCACTTGTGGACTTTATTTTTGGTATTGGGTTATTTGTTTGACTAATGATATTGCAATTTTAAAAAATGATAATAAATATCGCTCTGGTGGCTTGGTGGTTTTCTTAAGTCTTTTCACTTGTGGAATTTATTTCTTATATTGGGTGTATGTTACTAGTAGGGATATTTATAAGTTAGAATTAGCATATGATAATACGGCTGCTGATAATTCTACTTTGAATGTAATTTTAGCTATTTTTGCGGCATCAGTAGTATCTTTATCAATTTTGCAATTATCGATTAATAGAATAAGTGATAAAAAACTATAAATTATTAGATATAATTTTAGTTAGTGTTTCATTAACTTTATTTATCTTACTGTTTGGAGTGTTTTGTCCCACAGAAAAAATATTAGGACTTCCTTGTCCGGGTTGTGGTATGAGTAGCGCTCTGTATCATTTGTTTTTTAAATTTGATGTTAGCACAGCTCTTTATTTTCACCCATTAGTGCTAGTGTGTGTCTTATACTTTCTAATTATTGGTCTAAGTTTTATTAAATTTCATAATTTTGATAATAAAATTGTTAAGTGGGCTACAATAATTTTTGCTGGCTTATTATTATTGGTTTATATCCAGCGTATGATTACAATCTTTCCTGATAAACCTCTATCTTATAATCAAGATAACTTGTTTAGTTTTTTATTAAATCTCTTTACTTAAGGTTACGTCTTGTTAACCTTTTTTTCTTTTATCAAAATTGATTATGTGGTAAAATAACTTTGTAACAATAAGGAGATACAAATGAATAATTTTAAAGGTACTGCTCATAATAAAGCAGGATTAAATGAAATAGCTGATGTTGTTTTAATGCCAGGTGATCCTCTTAGAGCCAAATTTATTGCGGATACTTTCTTAAATGATGTAGTTGAGTTCAATACAGTTAGAAATATGTTTGGTTATACAGGAACTTATCAAGGTCATAAAATATCGGTTATGGGATCTGGTATGGGAATGCCCTCTATCGGTATTTATTCTTATGAATTATTTAAGTTTTATGATGTGAAGGCAATTGTTCGTATTGGTAGTGCTGGGGCTTATACTGAAAAAGCTAAGCTTTATGATGTGGTTTTGGCGAGTTCTGCCTATAGTCAATCTACTTATGCTAAGGTACAAAATGGTTATTCAGAAGAGTTCACTTATCCTAGTGAAGTACTTAATGAGAAAATACTTGATATTGCGAAAGATTTAAAGATTCCAGTTCATCATAGCCCAATCCATTCTAGTGATGTTTTTTATAATGATTCTGAGAAATCGGCTTTAGATTTATATGATGAAAAGGGTTGCCTTTGTGTGGAAATGGAATCATTTGCCCTTTTCCATAATGCTAAAGTCTTAGGTAAAAAAGCAGCTTGTTTATTAACAATTTCTGATAATCTAGTAACTAAAGAAGAAACTAGTGCTGATGAACGTCAAACTGCTTTTACTAATATGATGAAAATCGCTTTGGAATTAGCTAAAGGGGATATTTAAAGATGAATTTAAAAGATTATATTGCCAGTGTTCCAGATTATCCTAGTAAAGGAATATTGTTTAGAGATATTACTCCATTAATGGCTGATGGCGAAGCTTTTAGATCAGCTACTCAACAAATGATTGAATTTGCGAAAGATTTGGACTGTGATTTAGTAGTAGGACCTGAATCAAGAGGTTTTATTTTTGGCTGTCCTGTAGCTTTTGATTTAAAGATTGGTTTTGTACCAATTAGAAAGCCCAATAAATTACCAAGAGAAACAGTTTCAATAAAATATGATTTAGAATATGGCTCTAATGAATTACATATTCATAAAGATGCGATTAAACCAGGTGAGCGAGTTTTAATTGTCGATGATTTACTTGCCACTGGTGGTACTGTTGAGGGCACTATTAAATTGATAGAACAACTTGGTGGTATTGTAGTTGGTTGTGCCTTTTTAATTGAATTAGAGGATTTGAAGGGTCGTGAGTTAATTAGTAATTATCCAACCTTTGCGATTATGAAATATTAAACTAGTGTATTACACTAGTTTTTAAAATTAATATATAAAAAGGAGTCAAAATGAAAAAAATTAGTTTATTAATAAGTAGCTTAATATTATTGCTTTTAATTGGTTGTAGTAGTGAAGAATCAGAAATACAGAGTAAATTTGACGCTAAACTAGAAGAGTTTAATACATTGATGGAAACTAACAGTTACATTTTCACAACTGAAGCTGAGTTAGGAACTAATACTGTGTATTTTTTAAATGCAGATAGTTTTGCAATTGATGGAGTGTTAAATGATATTACCCAAAGAACTTTTTGTAATATTGATGGTAGATATGCTGAGTCTTTTGCAGGAGTACTACAAGATTATAATGCTGATAAAGTAAAAAGTTTTTGTGAGGAAACTCAATCAACCTTAAGTAATTACTATTTAAGTGTTGTCAGTGAGTTAGATGATATTGAAGTTGTTGTTAAGTATAGCGAAGATGAAGAATTTTATATTGCTGAGAGCACTAATAATGATAGAAAATTTAAAATTTCTAAGACTGAAAATACTGTTCAATATTTACAAGGAAGCTATAGTTTCACTATCATAATTGATGATTTTGAATTACCATTTTCATTAGATTAAGCGAATCAAGATTCGCTTTTATTTTATTAGTTCAGAAAATATAGTAAAATAGAACTGTGATAATTTTTCTGTAACACTTATATTTCTAGGAGGAATTCATGCAACCAGCCATCTATAACAAAGACAATTTAATAATCTTTAATTATTCAAAAAAGTATTTTAATTCACATCAGCAATTAGTTAAATCAAGTGAATTTAAAAGTTTTATTGCTAAATACTTTCAAGATTTATTAGGTCGTCATGATGATTATTATCATTATTTGTATAAAGATAGCCCCGAAAAAACGGTAGAGGAGTTTATTTCTTTAATTAGATTATTTTTAATCTATGATTTGCAGGAAATTAATCATCGCTTATTAGAGGATAAATCGTTATTTGATAGTATTATTGAAGATATCTATAATTATCTCCGTAAATTTCAGCGTTTTTCTTTATTATATTCTTATACTTCTATTATGACAGAAGGTCTGGGTTTTATTGAAATGGATACTAAATTTAATAATTTAGTTATTTCTTTATATCGTTTAATTCAAGAAAAATTAAAAGGTGAAAAGAATAATGTTTATCGCCAATTGCACTCTGGTACTAATGCGATGTTGGTTTTGAAAAACTATAAGTCTTTTTTACCAACTTTATATAGTGATTTATGGCGCATTCCTTTTATTAATTCTTTGATGTTAAGAACACCATTAATTTTAACTTCTAAAAATAATAAGAGAGTTGGGAGCATCGATGAAATATTTCAAAATCCTATTATTAATTTTAAATTTAAAGAAGATGAATGGTTGTGCTATCCTGCTAAGGTTGGTAAATCTTTAGCCTATATTTATTTTCATAAGGATTTTTTAGCAAGTGCAGTAGGTTTAAGTAATCTTTTTACGCTAGCTAGTGAGGAAGATTGTAAGTGTAAACCTGATTTAATTCTATTATTTGGTAATGATGATAATCAAAACCAATGTGTCTTTTATGAAGATAAAATCAATGATGTGATAATTGGTTCCGTTTCTTATCATCAACGTATGGATTATTTTGGTTATATGAAGAAAATGACTCTAACAATTCATAATTTAAAAACTATTAATCAAAATCAATTGCCAATTCATGGCTCAATGATAAATATTACTCTAAAAAATGGTAAAAAGAAAACGGTAGCTTTTATTGGTGATTCTGGGGCTGGTAAGAGTGAATCTATTGAAGCTTTAGGTTCAATAGGAAGTGATGATATTGCCAATATGGATATTATCTATGATGATATGGGCACTATGTATATTAAAGATGGTAGAGTTGTTTCAATTGGTAGTGAAATAGGAGCTTTTTTAAGATTAGATGACTTAGATAAATCCTCTGCTTATAAAGATATTGATCGCTCAATCTTTTTTAATGCCCATATGGCAAATGCTAGAGTTATCTCACCTGTCAACTCTTATACAGGCATTACTCAGGAATACAATGTGGATATGGTTTTTTATGCAAATAATTATGCTGATAATGTCGGTATTAGTCAATTTAAAGATTTTAGCTCAGCTAGAGAAGCTTTCATTGAAGGTAAGCGTATGGCTTTAGGAACTACTGATGAGAGTGGCATTACTAAAACTTATTTTGCTAATCCTTTTGGTCCGATGCAAAGAATTGATAAGTGTGATATGTTGTTTGATCAAGTATTTAAAACATTATTTGCTAATGGGGTTTATGTTGGTGAAATATATAGTCATTTAGGATTATCAGCAGATAAGGATAAACTTAATATTGCCGCCTTAGAATTGTTGAAATTATTGGAGAGTTAATATGAAAATCGCCTTAGGACAAATAGAAGTATTTGCAGGACAGCCAACTAAAAACTATTTAGCCATTGAAAAAATGGTTAATGCTGCTAAAAAAAATAATGTTGATTTAATTGTTTTTCCTGAGCAATGTGTTGCAGGATATATGCTAGCGGATAAATGGTGTGATGACGAATGGGTGAGATTTGTTATTTCTTTTAATGATAAAATAAAAGATTTAAGTGATAATATTGCGATAGTATGGGGTAGTGTAACTACTGATGATTGTATTGTTGGCAGAGATGGCCGTATGGTGAAGTTTAATAGTGCTTTATTTGCTTATCAGGGGAATTATGTTAAAAGAAGCAATGGTGAGGTAGCTCATTATATCAAACATTTACAACCGGATTATAATGTTTTTAATGAAAGTCGCTATTTCACATCGGCAATAGAGTATGCTCAATATGAACATATTAATAGTGTAGATTTACTTGCGCCATATATTTTTGATTTTAATGGTTTAGAGTATCAGATTGGTCTTGAAGTATGTGAAGATTTATTTTCTGAAAATTACTCTACTAAGGTTACTGATATTTATAATCAGCAGAAAGTTGACATGATTATTAATGTTTCGAGCTCACCATACTCACACGCAAAAGAAAAAACTAGAATTCAGGAAATAATTAACAGTGGTTATCAAGGACTATTTATTTATTCCAATTGTGTCAGTGCACAAAACAATGGTAAAAATCTAGTATTATTTGATGGTAATAGTATGATTTTTGATCAAGGGTCTTTAGTTTGTTTAGCTAATGATAGTTTTCAAAGTGAGCTTAAAATCTATGAAAATAAAGAGGAGTATAAGGCAAATGATGATAAATTACTCCAAGCTTTACTCTATGGTCTGAAATCATTTGATCAGGAAATGTTTAATGCTCAAGTTAATTGGATTATTGGCTTATCAGGCGGTATTGATAGCTCAATTTCTGCTGCTTTACTTACAATGGCTTTGGGTGCAAATAGGGTTAAGGCTTATAATTTACCTAGTAAGTTTAATACTACTAAAACTATTGAATCTGCTGAGCTAACAGCTAAAGCATTAAAAATTGAGTATCAAAGTGTTGAGATAGAACCGTTAGTACAAACAACAATAAACACAATAAAACAAACTGAAAGCAAAGAACTTAATTCCTTAGCGATTGAAAATATTTATGCAAGAATTAGAGGGCATTTACTTAGTAGTTTTGCCTCTAATAATAATGGAGTAATTATTAATAATGGAAATAAAGTAGAATTAGCTTTAGGATATTGTACCTTATATGGTGATTTGATTGGGGCAATTGCACCATTGGGAGATTTATCAAAAATTGAATTATTTGCTTTAGCAAAACAAATTAATAAATATTTTGCTAAAGACGTGATTTCTACTAAATTAATTCCAACCATCAAGCATCAGCAATTAAGCTTTGATATTAGTCCTAGTGCTGAACTGGCAGAAAATCAACAAGACCCGATGAAATGGGGCTATCATGATTTGCTTATTAAGCAATTACTTAGTTATCCTAATATGCAATTAGAAAAGCTACTACAAAGTTATTTAGATCAGAGTATTTACGATAGCGAGATTGGCTCTTACCTAAAAGTTTATAATTTGACTAATGGTCAGGCCTTTATTGAAGATTTAGAATGGGTTTTAAAACTCTTAAAACGCAATGTATTTAAGCGGATTCAAGCGCCTCCTATTATTGCTCTTAGTGAGTGTGCTTTTGGTTGGGGTTACTTAGAAAATCAAGCAAATTATGAAGTTAGTCAGAAATATTTAGAATTACGTGAAAAAATAATGAATAAAGGTTATAATAAATAACATAAGAGGTGAGTATGTTTAAATTGTTTAAAGAAAATAAAGATAAAATTTTTACTGGAATAATAATTGGTATTGGCATTGTTTCTTTTTATATGTTTTTAAATAAACTTCCTGCAGTTACAAATTTTTTAAAATTAATATTTGCGATAATAACACCATTTATTTTAGGTTACGGTATTGCTTTTTTAGCCCTGCCAATTAGAAAAAAAATTATTAAATTATTTGATAATAGTAAATTATCTAAGCGCTTTATTAAAAATTTGGCAGCTACTGGATCTTTTTTAGTAATTGTCTCAGTTATTGTTTTATTTTTTGCGGCATTAATTCCTCAAATTATTACTTCAATTGATGATTTAACAAAATATGTACCAACTCTATTAGAAAAAATTAATGTGTTTGTGGCTAGTATTTCTGAGAGATTTCCTCAAATTAAAGAGTATATTAGTGATTTTACTAATCAAGATTTTTATAATCTTTTAAGCAATTTTCAAACTTACTTAACAAAATGGTTACCTTCGATATTTGGTTTTTCTTTGTCCTTGCTTTATGGGATATTTAATGTTTTTGTGGCCTTTGTAGTTGCGTTTTATGTCTTAAAAGATAAGGAGCATTTAGATATTCAGTTTAGAAGATTAAATTATTATCTTTTCAAAAATAAAGGTGACTTTGTTTTGTCTTGTGTTAAAGTATTTAGTGATAAATTTAATGGATTTTTGATTGGCAAGAGTATTGATTCAATAATTATTGGTCTGCTTTGTTTTGTGGGCATGAAGATTTTTCAATTCCCTTATCCTATTTTAATCAGTACTATTATTGGTATTAGTAATATGATTCCAGTGTTTGGACCTTTTATTGGTGCGGTACCAGGGGTGATTATTATTTTAATTATTAATCCAATTCAAGCTTTGTGGTTTTGTTTATTTGTTTTAGTACTTCAACAATTAGATGGTAATATTATTGGTCCTTTTATTTTGAAGGATTCTATGAAGTTGCCTTTGTTTTGGGTAATGTTTGCCATTGTTGTTGGAGGGGGATTATATGGAGTGTTTGGTATGCTTTTAGGTTTACCAATTTTCTCTTCATGTTATACTATTTTTGGTCATTTAATGGACAAAAAAATAAAAAAATCTGATGTAGTAGATATTGAGGTTAAAAGTATATAAAACCTCTTGGTTGTAAGTTAGCCAAGAGGTTATTGGATTATTGATCAATCAGTCTTACTTCTTTAACACCATCTACTTCTTCTAACATCATTGCTTCAATACCATAGGTTAGAGTATCATCAATGGCGAAACAGCCAACACAAGCGCCACCCATTTTTATATAGACAATGCCATTTTCTTCATCTAAACTGACAAATTCTAAATCGCCACCATCCATTTGGATATAGGGGCGTATTTTTTCTATTACTGCTAGAACTTGTTCTTCCATTATTACCTCATCTTTCTAATATCTAATTATTTAATACTTTATATCGTTGTTGTTTATCTGTCAAGCTGGATACTATTAGTGTTTCATTGATATATTAATGTGATCAATAATTGTTATTATGTTACTTTGAATAAATCTAGTTATTTTTAGGTGAAAACTAAAAAAAACACTTATAATTGTGATATAATTAACTAGTGTGTTTAAAATGAATAAAGGAGAATGGAATGATTAAATTTGACGCTAAATTTGGTCTGTTAAATCAAGAAATTAATTCATACCAGGATGTTGTTAGTAAAGCTCATAAAGAGTTACATAATAAAACTGGTAAAGGATCTGATTTTTTAGGTTGGCTAGATTGGTCGCAAAACTACGACAAAGCTGAATTTGAAAGAATTAAAAAATGTGCAGAGCGCATTAGAAATGATGCTGAAATTCTTTTGGTTTGTGGTATTGGTGGTTCGTATTTGGGGGCTCGCAGTGCAATTGAAATGATTCAAGGATTATTTCCTAAAAGAAATCTAGAGATTATATATGTGGGTAATACTTTTTCTTCTACATATTTAAATCAAGTATTAGCCCATATTAAAGGTAAGTCAGTTTATTTAAATGTTATTAGTAAATCAGGAACTACTACCGAAACTGCAGTGGCTTTTAGAATCTTAAGACAATATATTGAGGAAACTTATAAAGAGAAGGCAAGTGAAAGAATTATTGCCACAACTGATAAACAAAAAGGGGTATTAAAAGCTCAAGCAGTTGCGGCTGGATATGAAACTTTTATTATTCCTGATGATATTGGTGGAAGATTTTCTGTTATTACGCCAGTGGGTTTATTGCCACTTGCGGTAGCGGGTGTTGATATTGATGAAATAATGCGTGGCTATTGTGCTGCTAGTGATTTATATAGCACAGCTGATTTAAAGGATAATCCTGCTTACCAATATGCTGTTGCTCGCAGAATTTTAAATGAGCAAAATAAAGAAGTTGAAACTTTGGTAACTTATGAGTCTAACTTAGTGATGGTTGGTGAGTGGTGGAAACAATTATTTGGTGAATCAGAGGGGAAAAATGAGCGAGGAATGTTACCTACTGCGGTTAATTATTCTACAGATTTGCACTCTTTAGGTCAATTTGTTCAAGATGGTCGTAAAGTTTTGTTTGAAACGTTATTATTGGTGGAAAAACCGATGTGTGATAGTAGTTTTCCAAGTGATAAGGAAAATCTAGATGGACTAAACTATTTAAATGGTAAGAGTTTAGATTGGATTAATAAAATGGCATGTAAGGGAACTTTAGCTGCACACTATGAAGAAGGAAGAGTACCTAACTTGATTATTTCTCTGGCAGATACAAGTGAGTATAGTTATGGGATGATGATTTATTTTTTCTTTAAGGCAATCGCCATGACAACATATTTATTAAATGAGAACCCTTTTAATCAGCCAGGGGTCGAAGTATATAAAAAGCGAATGTTTGCTTTATTAGGTAAGGAGAATTAAGATGAGTGTATTTGTTAGTTCAATGAAAAAAAAGCTAAAAGGATATAAAATGCTTACTAAGAATAAGGAAATGATTAGCTTTAATCCTGATAGTGTTTCAATTCCACTATCACATCGAGGATCAAAAGAATATCAATTATTTGTTAAAGAAAATGATCATGTTAAAATTGGGCAGTTAATTGGCGCAACTTCTGAGCCTTTTTATATTCCATTTTATGCTAGTGTTTCAGGTATTGTTGAGGGTGTTGAGAGTATTATTAGTGATACTTTGAGTAAGGTGGATCATTTAGTTATCAAAAATGATAAAAAATATGAAATAATTAAAGATCTAAGCTTGATTGATTATCAAAAATCTTCAGCGGAAGAATTAATTGAGTTTTGCAAAAAAATGGGTATTGTAGGTTTAGGTGGTGCTGGTTTTCCTACTTATATCAAATATCAAGCAAAAAACATTCATACCTTAGTAATTAATGCGGTTGAGTGTGAGCCATATTTGACATCTGATTGTCACAATTTGGTGCTTGATGATGATCAAGGATTTTTACAGCGTGGTATTAAAGCTCTAATTAAAATGGCTAATCTGGAAAAAGTAATATACGCAGTAAAAAAATATGAAGATACTAACGTTGAGGAAATTATTAGCTACTTTACTAGCCTTGATCCAAAAATAGAAGTTAGATTTGTTGCGGATCGTTATCCTAATGGTTGGGAAAGAACTTTAATTTATGAATTGTTTAAAAAACGCTATGATAAATTAACTAGTGAGTTGGGAATTGTTGTTAATAATCCTTCGACAATAATTGCTTTTGGACATGCCATGGTTGATGGGATTGGTATCACACGGAAAATGGTTACTGTCTCTGGTGATGCTTTAGTTAATCCTACTGTCTGTGATGTTCCAGTTGGAACTAAAGTCAAAGATATTATTGATCATTTAGGTGGTTATAATAATGAAGATATTTATTTGGTTGCTGGTGGACCAATGATGGGGCAGGTTATCCCTAATGATCAATGGGTGATTTCTTTAAGTAATAATGCAGTTTCTGCGATGAAAGTAGAGCAGAGTGCGCCAACATTAGAGTGCTTATCATGTAGTAGATGTATCAAAAATTGTCCTGCAGGACTGCAACCAACTAGTATTATGAAACATGCAAAGATTAAAGATAAAGCTACTCTTCAAAAACTAGGAGTTTTGAATTGTATAGAGTGTGGTTTATGTAGCTATGTTTGTCCTTCAAAAATTGAAGTGACTGATAGTGTGCGTAAGGCAAAAAGATTGGCAAGGTAAAAGAATATGAAATTTAATTTTAAATCGTCTCCAGTAATGAAAGATAAATCATCAACACAAAAAATTATGCTTGATGTTACATTGTGTTTGTTGGTGGTGTTTGGTTTTACTCTTTATTACTATGGAACAGCATTTGGTGCAGAATATGCACTTAGAGCGTTATTGTTAATGTTAACTGCAATTGTGACTGGTGTAGTTGTGGAAATGTTGTGGGCTAAGTTTTATTTAAAAACTAATGTTCTGAAGTTTTTAAATCAGAGTTTTCCATGGGTTACTTCAATTATTTTGGTTTTAACTTGTAGTATTACGATTAGTTATTATGCAATTATTATTTCTACTATCGCCGCTTTGGTATTGGGGAAATTATTATTTGGTGGTTTTGGTAAAAATATTTTTAATCCAGCTGGTATTGGTAGAGCGGTTGTATTTGCTTCTTTTTTAGGGGTTGCTGTGTCAGATCTTGCAACTATGGCTACTCCAACTACCACTTTAGCTAGTATAAATTGGTTGATTTTAGATTCTAATGTTTATCAAGCGTTTATGAGTGAGTTTGGTAGTCTACCTAATCTTTTCTTGGGTTTTTATCCAGGGGCGATGGGTGAAACTTTTACTTTAATTATTTTATTGTGTGGAGTTTATTTGATAATTAAGAAAGTCATTGATTGGCGTATTCCTGTTTTCTATATTGGCTCAGTTTTTGTTTTTACTTGGCTGATTGCTATATCTCAGGGTATGGGAATGGTTAATGGTATTGGTTTGTGGTATCCAATAATGCATATTAGTATTGGTGGTTTAGCGTTTGGTGCAGTTTTTATGGCGACTGATCCTGTTACCACGCCAGTTAGTAATTCAGGTAGAGTGATTTTTGGTGTTGGATTAGCTTTCTTGACTGTTTTAATTAGAGTTAAAGCTAATTTGCCTGAGGGAGTTTTATTTTCAATTTTAATTATGAATATGTTAGTACCGATGATTGATAGTTGGACTTGCGGTAATGAAGTTCAATTAGTTAAAAAAGGTTTTATTATTTCTAGCTGTTTATTTCTTTTAGGTTGTGTGTTATTTTTCTTTATTGGTAAGGGTTTAGAACCTACTAATCTTAGTTTAGCTCAACCTTCAATAATAATTGAAGAGGTAGTGGAGGTGAATTTATAATGAAAAAAATGGTTATTCTACCTGTTTTTTTAGCGGTAGTTTGTTTATTATCAGGATTAATACTATCTTTAGTAAATGTAGTAACAGCACCTATTATTGCGGAGCATGCAGCTAAAAATGCTAATGCTGCCTTAGCTGAGGCCTTCCCTGATTTTCCTGCAGCTGATATTGAATTAGTTGGCAGCGATGATGCTAATGGTATCTTAGAAATACATAAAGCTGGCAGCGAAGGTTATATTTATAAATTAGCCCAAGGTGGTTATGGTGGTGATATTATCTTTTATGTTGCTTTTGATATGGAAGGTAATACTGTTTATTACAAAGTAGTGGAGCATAATGAAACCTCAGGTATTGGTGATAAAATTGCTAATGATGATTATATTGCTGATATTACTAGTCAAAGTATTAATGATGAGGTTGATTTAATTTCTGGCTCTACGATTTCAAGTACAGCAATTAAAACAGGTATTAATGCCGCACGAGTTAATTTTGCTGAAAATTATGCAAGTGGTTTAGCAGTTGATCTGCCAAGTGAGCCTGAAGTAGCAAGTGTTGAATTAGCATTTGCTGATGTTGAGAAAACTTTAGTTGCTGATGATAGTGCTAATGGTATTAACGGCATTTATCAAGCTGCTGATTTAGGCTATGTTTATGATGTTAGTGTTAAAGGTTATGGTGGTGATATTAATTTTATTGTAGCTTTTGACCTTAATGGTGTTATAACTTACTATGGTGTTGTTTCTGCTAGTAAGGAAACTAAAGGAATTGGAGATAAAGTTACAAACAGTGAATTTATTGATGCGGTAGTTGGCAGTGAATTAAGTGTTGAGATTGATTTGATTAGTGGTGCTACAGTTTCAAGTAGTGCAGTTGTAGAAGGAATAGAATTAGCAAGAAATAATTTTTCTGCTAATTATCAATAGGGGGTATCAAAATGTGGGAAAATTTTAAAAATGGTTTAATTAAAGAAAATCCTGTCTTTGCTCTATATTTAGGTTTATGTTCAATTTTAGCAGTTTCTACTAGCTTAACTAATGCGGTGGGAATGGGTGTTTCTGTTATTTTTGTTTTAATTGTTGCTGAGGTTATTATTTCTATTTTAAGAAATGTTATTCCTCAAGAAATTAGAATACCAGTTTATATTGTTATTATCGCAACATTGGTTACTATTGTTCAAATGTTAATGGATGCTTATGCTCCCGAGCTTTCTACTAGTTTAGGTGCATTTATTGCATTAATTGTTGTTAACTGTATTATTTTAGGAAGAGTGGAAGCTTATGCTAGTAAGAATGGTCCATTCAAGTCGTTTATTGATGCTGTAGGTATGGGTGTTGGTTATACTTTAGCTTTAATTGTTTTATCAGTAATAAGACAAGTTTTGGGTAGTGGTATTTTAAGCTTCACTAATCCTTTAACTAATGTTGAAGTCTTCTCAATCACCATTATTCCTGAAGCTTATACTATCTCTTTGTTTAGCTCAGCTGCTGGGGCTTTTATTACTTTTGCAATATTAGCGGCTGGCGTAGCTTGGCTTAAAGAAAAACAAGAAAAGAAAGAGGGGGCTAAATAATGAATTTATTTTCAATGTTTATTGCGGCAGCTTTAATAAATAATGTTGTCTTATCAAAATTTTTGGGACTATGTCCATTCTTAGGTGTCTCGAAAAAGACTGAGAGTGCTTTAGGTATGGGTGGTGCTGTAACATTTGTAATTATGGCTTCAGCTGCGATTACCTGGGTTTTAAATTACTATGTCTTAGTTCCATTTGAAATTGAATATATGTACTTAATTGTCTTTATTTTAGTTATTGCTTCTTTTGTTCAATTAACTGAAATAATTATTAAGAAATTCTTACCAGCACTTTATAAATCTTTGGGGATATACTTACCGCTTATTACTACTAATTGTGCGGTTTTGTTTGTCGCAAGAGAAAATATTTCTCAGGGATACAACTTTGTCGAAAGTATGGTAAGTGCTTTTGGTGTTTCAGTTGGTTTTGTATTGGTACTTTATATCTTCTCGACTATTAGAGTTAAATTGCAAATGTCTAATCCACCTAAAGCATTTCAAGGTAATCCAATTGCCTTTATTGTTGCGGCAGTTATGGCTTTAGCTCTGACTGGATTAGCAGGAATTGTCTAATGTCACAATTAATACTATTAATTATTATTTCTGGATTTGCAGGAGTATATGCCTTACTGTATTATCTTAATAAGAATACGCCAGTACCTGCTGGTTGTGAAAATTTAACTACAGATTGTGATGGTTGTAAAATGGTGGATTGTGAGCACCATATTAATATGAAAGAAGGTAAATAAGATGTTAGAAGCAAGTATTGTTATGGTATCATTAGGAATCATATTAGGTCTGGGTTTAGGTTTAGCCCATAAATTCTTTGGTGTAGAGGTTGATGAGAGATTGGAAGAAACTGTTGAATTATTGCCAGGATTTAACTGTGGTGGTTGTGGTTATGCTGGATGTCAAGCTTTCGCTGAGTGCATACTTAAGGGTGAAGTGAAATCATTATCAACTTGTAAAACTGCAAAACCAGCTCAAAAACAAACTTTAGCTGAGTACTTAGCAACTATTAAAGATGATAATGGTGATGATTTTAAAGTAGTTATTTAATTGAGCTGAATTTATTCATTAAGACTATAAAATAAAAAAGGGCTAGCCCCTTTTTATTTTATACTAACTATTTTAATGCTAATGAAATTAAGTAAGTTTAAATATCTTTTTGGCATAAAGCAGTAATTGATTTTTTATAGAAAAACCAAGAAAAAGGTAAGAAGGCTAAATAGCCAATTATAATAATACAACCATTAATAAGTGAAATAAATGGTAAAAAGGCAAAGCTAAAACCAATTATTACTAAAAGAGCAATGCCAATTACAAGAGTAATTAATACAAAATAATTTTGTTTTACAGCTTCTTGCTCAGTTGTCCAAATTAATTTAGGTTTTATTCCATCAATTGCGATAGTGGTAAGTGTAGAGCTGAATACAACAATTTCAGATATTACAATGATTAAGATAAATAAAACAATGGCCATTACTACATTTTGATAAAGGAAATTAAATAATATTGCTGCTATAGTCGCCGCAATCAGCGTAAATATACTAAAGATAAATAAATTTACAAAAGTTTTACCCAATAATTGTTTTTCCATCGCAATAGGGTAAGATTTAAGAATATTGAATTGACTTCCTTCTCTTGATATTGCGGTGCAACTACTTGAGAGAAAGAACACTAACGCCATCATAGCAGCGCCAATCAAAACTATTGAAAAAATCATAAACTCCTCAGCTTTTAGGAAAGTGGTAATTTCACTAAACACTTCAGCTACTTCAGCAATACTTCCACCTACTTGAGAAACACCAAATGCAGCACCGACGATCATACTTATGGGTATTAAAAGTGGTGTCATAAAACAATTCATAAAGAAAATAGGTGAGCGTAGTAGTTCTTTAATATCACGACTAGCAGTATTGAAATAAGTAGACTTAATATTAGAATTTTTTTCAAGTTATTTACTACTAAACTTGGTTTTATTACTAGCAATATTATTTACTTTAAGCGCTCCAGCTAGATAGTATTTTTGAGCGATTAAAATTGCAAGTGCAAATACAATTAAATTTATGATTAAAAATATCAAGAAAGATAGGATATTATTTTGAAAAATAAACTCAATAAGGAAAGCAATATGCGGTAAGAACGTTCCAAGAAGTGTCACAAGAGAATTGCCACCTTTGATTATCAAATCAATCATTTGAGTTTCTTCAAAACCATTATTAAATATAAATATATAATAAAATGCTAAGAAAATAAAACTACAAATCATGATAAAGATATTATATTGGTCCTGATTTTTAAGAAAACCTGAAAATTTAACTAATAAAATAACAAATATACTTGCTAGTAAAGCTGGAACAATTGGAAATAACACTAGCGCAACTATCATTTTAAAAATAAAGAAAATATCAACTGGAACACAAAGAATATAACCAATAATTATTGATATTAAAAAGAATAAAGAAATTAAATATTGTGTTGAAGTTGCAGCAATTATCTTGGCAATAATTATTTCAAATGGTTTAACTGGCAGTGGTAAAACTCTTTCAATATCATTACTGAAAAATAAGATTCCTGGAATAGATAGTAAAGAGAAAACAAAGATCAAAATAGTTACTAAAAATAGTGCCAAAGCAATTAATAACTGTTCTTGATTAAACATCAATAATCCACGAGTAAGGGATTCAGTAAATTTTGCAATGCCCATCATAAAAAATAAAACTAAACCTAATATTAATAAATATTTAAGCCAAGTTTATATATTAAATCTCTTTTTTTTAGAGTTAGTGGTAATAAAACTACTATTACCTAAAAAGATCTTGGTTAATAAAATTATATTATTCATCAGCTGTCACCTTAAAGAATAGTTCTTCTAAAGTAAGATTATCAGCATATTTAGACTTTAATTCATCTAGTGTGCCAAAAAACATTTGTTTACCTTTATTAATAATACATACTTTTGAACATAATTTCTCAGCTACTTCTAATACATGAGTTGAAAAAATTATAGTGTTACCTAAAGCGGCATGTTCACGCATTTTTTCTTTTAATAGAAAAGCTGATTGGGGATCTAAACCAGTTAATGGTTCATCTAAGATCCAAACATTAGGCTCGTGCAATAGTGCGCCAATAATCATTATTTTTTGTCTCATACCATGTGAGTAAGATTTTATCTGATCATTAAGCACTTCATCCATCGCAAAATCTTTGCTTAATTTATTTATTTTTTCATTTCTTATTTGTTTATCAACCTGATAAATATTTGCGATAAAATTTAAATACTCGATTCCCTTAAGACGTAAAAAAGCATCAGGTGAATCAGAAACAAAAGAGAATTGTTTTTTTGCTTCAATTGGTTGTTTAGTAATATCAAAACCATTGATATTAATATTTCCTTCTGTGGGGTTAATGATTCCAGTGATCATTTTCATTGTTGTAGATTTTCCAGCACCATTTGGACCGATCAATCCAATAATTTCACCATCACTAAACTCAACACTCAACTCATCAACTGCCTTAAAACTTCCATTAAACACTTTTGTTATATTATTTAATTTTATCATTTAGATTTCTCCTTTTCTACAAATTTAATTTAAGTATAACATGCTTACCAATCCAGACCAATTCTTTTTTGAACCTTGGCTAATTTCTTATTAGTATAAAAGCTAGCTTTTTCTTTACCTTCTTTCAATACGCTATTAACAATTTGAGCTTCATTAATTTCGTGATATTTATTTTGAATATCTTGAATACTATTACATACTACATCAGCTACAGCCTTTTTAAATTCACCATAACCACTATTTGCAAATTCACTAACAATTTCTGGAATAGAGGTATTACTTAAAGCGGACATAATTACTAAAAGATTTGAGATCCCCGGTTGGTTTTCAACATCATAGCTCACTTTTGCCAAATCATCAGTTTTAGCTGACATAATTTTTTTTCTGATTATCTTAATATCATCTAATAAATAAATACAACCTTTATTTGATTCCTCAGATTTACTCATTTTTTTAGTTGGATCACTTAAAGACATAATCTTGGCTCCAATTTTGGGGCTTACAGGAGTAGGAACTCTAAAGGTTTCACCATACTTATTATTAAACCTTAGAGCAATATCTCGAGCTAATTCAACATGTTGCTTTTGATCAATTCCCACTGGTACATAATCAGCATCATAAATCATAATATCAGCCGCCATCAAAGTAGGGTAAGTGTAAAAACCAGCGCTTAAAGAAGTTTGATTATCATTTTTCGCTAGTTTATCTTTATATTGTGTCATTCTATTTAATTCGCCTAAATAAGTGTTACAACTTAATATAAACCCTAATTGAGCATGTTCTTTTACATCAGATTGTAAAAATAGAGTGGTTTTTTTAGTATCTAAGCCACAAGCTAAATAAAGCGCAGCACAATCATAGAGATTTTTCTTTAATTCTTGTTTATCGATATAATTAGTAATACAATGTAAATTGGCAATGAAGACAAACATTTCATATTCATCTTGGTAGTCAACAAATTGTTTTATTTCTCCAATATAATTTCCTAAGGTTAACTGCCCACTGGGTTTAATGCCACTCACCATTCTTTTCATATTTCACCTCTTAATTTTTATAAATTACTAAATATAATTATACATTTTTTCTAGGTTTAAGCAATAAACCCATTAGTAATACTATAGCCGATATACTGATATATAAAATGAATTTTGGATCACTCACAGCCCCAAAGATTATAATTAAAGAGCCTATCAATGCCAATATTGGTGCAATCCAGCGATACAATAGTTTACTTTTAGTAAAATTTTTAGATATATTTAGCATTACACCTAAATATAAAATTGAATAGAAAAAGTACATTATTACAATTGGAAGAATATCAATTGCTAAACCCTCTGCAAAATTCCACCCAAGGAAAATAGAACCATCAACAGCTGAAAAGTGTAAAAACATCCAAATTAATACTACTAATAAACTAACAAAAGCTGAATTGACAGGAATATCATATTTCTTATTTATTTTTGCTAATTGTTTGCTAAAGGGTATTTCATTACGAATAGCTAAAGAATAGGGTGTTCTAATATAGACTAAAATCAAACCATTAATACTGCCAAAAATAGAAATAATCACAAAAGAGAAAATCACTTTCATGCCAATATCACCAAAAATGCTTGTTGCCAATACTGCAGTAGGATCAGCACCATCTAAAATGGCTTGTGGCCCAACAAATGAAGTTAAACTAATAAAAAACAAGACATAAATTATTGTAATTAATAGCGGTGCAAAAATTAAAGCTTTAGTTAAATTCTTTTTAGCATCTTTAATTTCATGGGCAATAGTTGGAGCAATTAGCCAACCATCATAAGCAAAAGCAATAGTTGCTAAAACAGCAATCATAGCTGAACTATTGGCAGGAAATTGATCAGCAGTGCTAAACAATTCTAAAGGCTCACCAAAAATCAAACCAACAATAGTTAAAAATATTAAAGCGCAGAGTTTTGCAACTAAAGAAATTGATTGAAACTTACCAGCATATTTTGTTTTAACAATGTTAAAAGTGTAGATACAAAGTATTATAGCAATAGCACAAGTCCAAAGACTTACGGTAGAAGAGAGCCCACCATTTATATAAGCTTGAGCACTTGTAAGCATATTAGCTTTACCAAATAGGGCAAAAAGATAATTTGCAGCAACCCAACCTACCACAGCAATAATTGCTGGATAATATAATACACATTGAGTCCAGCCAGCCAAAAAACCTAGTGTTTTGCCCCAAGCAATTTCGCAATATCTAATCAATCCACCAGCTTTATCATCCATACGAGAAAATTGTGAAACACTAATACCACCAAAAATAATACTACTTGCAACAATTAAATAGCCAGAAATTCCCAACCAAATATTACCATTTACAGCAGAGATGACTTTTGGTGTCTGAAAAAAGATGCCAGAGCCAATGACGATACCTGCAATCATAGCGACGGTAGTCAGCAGGCCAAATTTCTTTTTTGCTGTCTCACTTTTATTACTCATAAATATCCCCCTAAATATAAATATTTTATATTATAACATAGAATTATATTGTTTTGTAACAATTTTCATTTCATTGAATAATTTTACATTTTTGATATTTATAAAGTGAATTATGATTATATTTAAGTGAAGTAAAAGATTAAAAGTATTAAATATTATAAGAAGCCTAAGTTATTAACTTGTTAAGCAAATATTTTAAGACTATGCTAAAATAAAAATTATAGTAAATAGGTGCTATGGTTATAACAATAATATCTAATTTAAATAAGTTTACTTATTAGATAGTTTAATAATACTCTTTATTATCATTGTTGCTGAAGTTTTTTAAAAATTCAAAGTGAGCAATAAAGATTTTTAATGAATTCAATATTATTATGTTATAATATCCTCGTAATAACATCTATTATATAAAGGTGGTGATTTAATTGGTTATATTATATACTTCGGCTGGATGTGTCTCTTGTCGCAAAGCCAAACATTTTTTAAAAATTAATGAAATTCCTTATTTAGAAAAAAATATTTTTAATGTTTTATTAGACCCTAAAGAAATAAGTTACTTATTATCACGCAGTGAAAATGGTACTGATGATATTATTTCAAAGCGTTCTAAAATAATTAGTAGTGGTAAAGTTGATATTGAAAAAATGACTGTTAATGAATTAATTGATTTTATTCAGCATAATCCTTCAATATTAAAAAGACCAATAATTATTGATATAAATAATTTATTAGTAGGTTATGATGAGGAAGAAATTGAATCATTTTTACCTAGAGGTAGTGAGCAGGGAGTAAAACTATAAAAAATGAAAATTCTCTTGGGCCTCTCAGGTGGTGTCGATTCAGCAGTTGCTGCATATTTACTGAAACAGCAGGGCTATGATGTAACCTGTTGTTTTATGCGTAATTGGGATTCTTTGGCTAATCAAGATATTAATGGAAATCCTGATCTTAATAATAATATCTGTCCACAAGAAACTGATTATAATGATGCCAAAAAAGTCGCATCATTATTGGAGTTGCCAATAATTAGAGTAGACTATATCGAAGAGTATTGGCAAGAAGTCTTCCAAAATTTCATCAATGAATACGAAAAAGGTTATACACCAAATCCGGATATTTTGTGTAACAAATATATCAAATTTGATCATTTTTTAGAATACGCTTTAAGTAATGGCTTTGATATGATTGCCACAGGACATTATTGTCGTGTTGAACATAATAGTGCTAATTCTTTTTTAATTAGAGGACTAGATAACAATAAAGATCAAAGCTACTTTTTAGCTCAAATTAGTCAAAAAGCTTTAAGTAAAGTTCTGTTTCCTTTAGGTGAGTTAACTAAACCTGAAGTGAGAAAAATAGCCTTAGATTTGAATTTCAGTATTGCTGAAAAAAAAGATTCAACTGGAATTTGTTTTATTGGTGAGAGAAATTTTAGACAATTTCTTAATAATTACTTACCAGCTCAAAAAGGCAAAATAATAAATATTGATACTAATACTGTAGTTGCTGAGCATATTGGTATCAGTTATTATACCATTGGTCAAAGAAAAGGCTTGAATATTGGTGGTTTGGGTGGTCCGTATTTTGTTGTTGGTAAAGATGTTGGTGCTAATATTTTATTTGTGAGTAATCAAGACAGTGATTATTGGTTGGACTCAAATAGTTGTTTAGTAGAAGATGTAAATTGGTTTAATGATAGTGAGCTTAGTGTTACTAGCGCTAAATTTCGTTATCGTCAAAAAGATGTCGCTGTTAGCTTGAAAAAGCTTAATGATGATTTATATTTAGTTAGTTATCTTGGTGCTAAGGCAGTAACACTTGGCCAACAAGCAGTCTTTTATAATGGCGATTACTGTTTAGGCGGTGGAGTTATAAAAGCAGTTTTTAAAGATGGCATTGAAATAGCTGATTTAATTAGTAAAAAAAGAGGAGAAAAATAATGGATAATAGAGAAAAAGGTGTAATAATTTTAGGTCTATATTTTGGTTTTGCTCAATTAATTTTACCTACTATTTTGTTTATCATGTTGCAAAATGAATTAGCCTTACAAGTTAGTGTTAGTATGGTGACTTTACTTGTAGTTTGGATTGTTTGTCGCAATAAAATTAAGGATGATTTTAAAAGAATTAAACATAGTGATTTATTGATTAAAACGGTAATTTATACTGCTCTTATGCTGGTATATGTAGTTATAGTTAGTCTTATTATTGCTTTAATTATTGGTGATAATATTGGTTCTATGAATCAAGTGCAATTGGAATTAATATTTGCTGGCAATGAATTATTGCTAATATTCACAACAGTACTTTTGGCACCATTTATTGAGGAAATTGTTTTTAGATTAGCTGTTGATTGGTTGGTCGGTACTAATGCAAAAAAATATATTTATTATATTTTATCGGGTCTTTTATTTGGATTAATGCACATTATTGCTTCCGTAGTTATGGGTAATTTCATAGAGTTAATCTATTTATTTATTTACAGTGGAATTGGAGTTATTCTTGCTCATATTTACTTAAAGCATGATCGAAATATTTTCTATCCAATTGCTATACATGCACTTTATAATGGGATTCAAGTATGTCTGATGATAATAAGTCAGTAAACGAGGATATTTCTGAAATAGTTGGCAGAGTAAATAATTATATTTTTCATAACAGTGAGAGTGGTTATAGCGTTGCTATTTTAGAAAGTGTTGATTTAGATGAAAAAAGAATTACCATTACAGGCTATATACCTAAGTTAGATTATGATCAAGTTTATAAATTTAGTGGTAATTATGTTAATCATACAAAATTTGGTTTGCAATTTAATGTTAGCTCTTTTTTAAAGGTGCAATTAACTGATAATGATAGTTTATTAACATTACTAAGTGGTCCTTTATTTCCGGGTATTGGTGCTAAATTTGCCCAAGTTATGATTGATACATTAGGTAATGATTTAATTGAAAATATTAAAGCTGATCCTAGTGTTTTAGATGGATTACCCAAAATAACTAAAAAGAAAAAAGAAGCCATTATTAATGGCTTAACTAGTGATAATGAAGATTTTTTATTTCATCTTCAATCCTTTGGTTTAGGTGTGAGAAATGCGATGAAAATTCAGAGTATTTATGGTGATCGTGCTTTGAATATTTTGAAAACTAATCCTTATCAATTAATTGAGGATGTTGATGGCATCGGTTTTATTACTGCCGATAAAATTGCCATGACTTTAGGTTTTAAACAAGATGATCCTCTTAGACTAAAAGCTCTAACATTAGCAACACTGTTAAAGCTTTCGATTAATAGTGGTGATACTTATGTTTCTGTGAGTGATTTAGAAAAAAAATTGCTTAAGTTTATTGGTTTAAAAGAAATACACTTATTTCTACAGGAGTTAGTAGCTGAAAAATTGGTATTTCAGATTGATGAGTCTCTTTACCACCATACTCAGTTTCATGCTGAGCAATATACTGCTGGTTTTTTAAAAACATTACTAAGTAGACCTACTGCAGAAATTGATAAAAAGCTTTTTGATAGCTTGCTATCTTTAGTTGAGGAAGAATATGATATTAGCTACAATACTCAACAAAAAACAGCTATTTACACTGCAGTAGCTAGTAATATATTAATTTTAACAGGTGGACCTGGCACAGGAAAGACCACAGTTGTTAAGGCGATTGCCAGTCTTTTAAAGAAACTTAATACTAATCATCACTTAGTTTTATGTGCGCCCACAGGTAGAGCCGCTAAGCGCTTAAATGAGCTAACAGCTCAAGAAACCAGTACGATTCACTCTTTACTCAGGTGGAATTTAGAAACTAATACGTTTGGTAAAAATATTAATGATCCTTTAGGCTATGAAACTATTATTATTGATGAGTGTTCTATGGTTGATAATTGGTTATTGTATAATTTATTTTTGGCTAGTGAAAAAGTTAATCGCTTTATTTTTATTGGTGATGTCAATCAATTACCATCGGTAGGGCCTGGGAAAGTGTTAAAAGATGTTATTGATTCAAAAAAATTCACTACAATTGAGTTAGAAAAAATTTATCGCCAAAGTGAGGGTTCTGCCATTATTCAATTGGCACATGATATTCAATATGACCAAAATAACATTGTATTTTCTAATGATGTTAAATTTTTTGATTGTGATCAATACCAAGTAAAGAACTTAGTAATATCATTATTAGATAATGCCATGGATAAAGGTTATAGTGTTTTTGATGTTCAGGTTTTAGCTTGTAAATATTCTGGAATTTCAGGTATTGATAATTTAAATCATACTCTTCAACAGCAGTTTAATCCTTCAAATGATCAGAAAAAAGAATTAAGGCATGGCTCTAGGATTTTTAGAGAAGCTGATAAAGTGCTCTTATTAAAAAATATGGTAGATGACAATGTATTTAACGGTGATATTGGATTTATTATTGAAATTAATAATGAAGTTAAAAAATATTTATCAACTGTTATTGTTGATTTTGATGGTAATATTGTTGAATTTTCTTATGAAAATTTAAATAATCTTACTTTAGCTTATTGTATTTCTGTTCACAAATCACAGGGTAGTGAATATCCTATAATCATTCTGGCAATTACCAAAAACGATTATTTTATGTTAGATCGTAAACTTATTTATACTGCCATTACTAGGGCAGCTAAAGCACTAGTTTTATTAGGTGATAAATCTTTGTTTTTTAGTGCTATTAAATTAGAAGAAAAATATCAAAGAAAAACTACTCTTAAAAAGCTCTTGACTATTGACAATTAGTAGTCATAAGTTATAATTATTGTAGTATTAAAAAGCTTAGTAATAAGGGATACTTTTTTAGAGAGTGGGTGGTTGCTGAGAGCCCTCAAGTTAACTTATGAAGCTACTTTTAACAAAAAATACCGGGTGGTGCCGTTATCCATAATTAAGGTGCATGTCATTTGGCATGAATCAGGATGGTACCGCGATTACAATCGTTCCTGTGATACAGGTTTTTTTGTGTGAGGAGGATATATGAATAAGAATTTAACCAGTAATGAAATTAGAAGAGCATTTTTAGACTTTTTTAAGAGTAAAGGACATATGATTGAGCCAGGAGCTTCACTAATACCAATTAATGATCCTACATTATTGTGGATTAATAGTGGAGTAGCTGCCTTAAAAAAATATTTTGATGGTAGTGTTAAGCCCTATAATAATCGAATAGTAAATGCACAGAAGTGTATTAGAACTAATGATATTGAAAATGTTGGCAAAACTTCAAGACATCAAACTTTCTTTGAAATGTTAGGTAATTTTTCTATTGGTGATTACTTTAAAGAAGAGGCAATTGAATTTGCTTGGGAGTTTCTCACAAATAAAAAATGGATGAGTCTAGATAAAGATAGATTATATATCTCAATACACACTGATGATAATGAAGCATTTGATATTTGGGTTAATAAAATTGGTGTTGATCCTAAGAAAATTTTAAAAACTGGAGATAATTTTTGGCAAATTGGTGATGGACCTTGTGGACCTAATACAGAGATTCATTATGATAGAGGTGATAAATATGATCCTGAGAATATTGGCGAGAAATTGTTTTTTGATGAAATGGAAAATGATAGATATATCGAAGTTTGGAATGTTGTTTTTTCTCAATATGATGGAAAAGAAGGTGTTGATAGGAGCACTTATGCTGAGCTACCTCAAAAAAATATTGATACTGGTATGGGATTTGAGCGTTTAGTTTCAATTATTCAAGATGTGGAAACCAATTATGATACTGATGTTTTTATTCCTATTATTCAAGAAGTAGAAAAATATACTACCAGTAAATATCATGATAATCAAGAAGCCTTTAGAGTTATTGCTGATCATGTTAGAACCTCGATATTTGCTTTAGCTGATGGTGCAATATTTGCAAATGAAGGCCGAGGTTACGTTTTAAGAAGATTATTAAGAAGAGCGGTTAGATATGGCATTAAACTTCAGATAAATGAACCATTTTTAAATAAATTAGTTCCAGTAGTCATTAATACTATGAAAGATTTTTATAGTTATCTTCCAGATAAATCTGAATTTATTATTAAACAGATTTTAGCTGAGGAAGTACGTTTTCATTCTACTTTACACGATGGTGAGAATTTATTGCTAGATTTAATTAGTAAAGCTAAAGTAAAGAAATTAGAGGGGATTGATGTTTTTAAACTCTATGATACGTATGGTTTTCCTTTAGAGTTAACTCAAGAAATTGCTAGTGAGCATGGCTTTAGAGTAGATGAAACTGGTTTTAATATTGAAATGGAAAAGCAGAGAAATAGAGCAAGAGATTCACGAGAAAACTTTGAATCTATGAATTCCCAATCACAAGATTTACTAGAGTTTACTGCAATGAGTGAATTTATCGGATATGATACCTTTAGTACAATAGTCAAAATGATTGGACTTTTTAAGGATGGACATAAAGTTACTGAAGTAAGTGATCATGGTCAGCTAATCTTTGATAAAACGGTTTTTTATGCTGAGAGTGGTGGACAAATTGCTGATATTGGTATCATTAAAAATGACGCCTTTGAAGCTAGAGTTACTAATGTAAATAAGGCGCCTAATGGGCAATCCTTATTGAGCTTTACTATCATAAAAGGTACGATTAAAGTTAATGATAGTCTACTACAAAATGTTGATATGAAAATTAGAATGCTAATTACCAAGCATCACTCAGCAATTCACCTTTTACAATCTGCACTAAAGAGTGTTGTGGGTAATCATATTAATCAAGCTGGTTCTTATGTAAGTAGTGAGTATGCTCGTTTTGACTTCACTCATTATGAAAAATTATCTGATCAACAATTAAAAGAAATAGAAAAATTAGTTAATGAATATATTGCTCTTAGTCATGATGTTGTTATTGAAAGTTTAGATATCAATGAAGCTAAAGCTAAAGGAGCAATTGCGCTCTTTAATGAGAAGTATAGTGATGTTGTTCGAGTTGTGAGTATGCAAAATGTTTCTATTGAATTATGTGGTGGTTGTCATGTCAATAATACTAGTGAAATAGGTATCTTTAAAATACTTAATGAGGAGAGTGTTGGCTCGGGTATTAGAAGAATCACAATATGTGTAAGTTTAGTTGCGTATCAGGAATATTTAGCGCAAGAGAATTTACTAAATGATTTAAGTACTGCAATTAAAGCAGCCAATAATAAAGCAATTAAAGAAAAACTCTATTCTTTATTAACAGATATCGATAATCTTAAAAAAGAAAATAGTGATTTAACTAATAAACTGGTAAATTTAGAAGCCAATAGTATTTATCAAGAAGCAGTAGATAATGATCTATTTAAAGTTTTAATCTATCAAGCAAATAATGATATTAAAAATCTCAAGGATTTTGCGGAAGAAATTAATAATAAAGTTCAAGGTGTAGTCTTTCTCTATCAAGTTGTTAAAGATAAAATTATCTTAGCTTGTAGCTGTAGTGAAAAGGCAATTGCCCATAATTATCATGCAGGCAATTTAGTAAAAGAAGCAGCTAATATTTGTGATGGTAATGGTGGTGGCAAAGATAGTATTGCTCAAGCTGGTGGCAAAAACCCTAAGAAAGTAAAAGAAATGTGTGATTTTTTAGAAAAAGTATTAAATATAAATAATTAATTTGTGTTAAAATAAATAAAAGAGGTGATCAATATGAGTAATAAAATTGACCAAACAGTTTCCTTTGAAGCATCAGATATCAAAAGTGAAATTATTAAAGAGATTTTAAAACAAACTAAAGAAGCAATAGAAGAGCGTGGTTATAAGGCTGTAAACCAAATATCAGGATACTTAATTTCCAATGATCCAGCTTATATTTCTTCCTATAAGGGTGCTCGAACTAACATTCAAAAAGTTGAACGTTATGAAATTATTGAAGAGTTAGTACGCAGTTATTTAGATATTAAATAATGAGAATTTTAGGTTTAGATTTAGGCAGCAAAACAGTAGGGGTAGCTATGAGTGATGCTACTGGTAATTTTGCTGTGGGAGTAGAAACAATATTTTTTAATAGTGATGACTATGATGAAGCATTAGAAAAAGTAGAAAAATTATGTTTGAATCTTAAAGCTGAAAAAGTAGTAGTAGGCTTACCAAAACATATGAATGGTGATATTGGCGAGCGAGGAGAGATTAGCCAAGAATTCGCTAAGTATTTAGCGGAAGATTTAAAAATTGAAGTTATTTTATGGGATGAAAGATTAACCACAGTCTCAGCAAATAAAATATTAATTAGTGCAGATATTTCTCGTAAAAAGCGAAAAAAAGTAGTAGATAAAGTGGCAGCTACTTTTATTTTACAAGCCTATTTAGATGCCACCTTAAAGGAGCGATAATGATTAATATAGATGAAACACTTTATGTGATTGATGAAAAAGGAAATGAAGTAGAAATGCAAATTCTTTTTACTTTTGAGAGTGAAGAGTATAACAAAAGTTATGTATTATTTTTTGATCCTAATGATACTGCTGGTGAAATTCATGCTTATAGTTATGATGAAGCTGGCAATTTGAATTCAATAGAAGATCAAGCAGAATGGGCAATGATTGATGAAGTATTGGAGACGTATCAGAATGAAAAAACCTTCAACTAATAAAATAATTTTTAGAGTCTTTTTAGGGCTATGTTTAATCGCAATAGCCGGTATGATTGCCTTATTTGTTTTTTACAACAGCAATATTGATGCAGTTGATAAAAATGATAATACTACTATAATTTTTGAAATAGAATTAGGTGAAACAATTAGTACATTAGCACCAAAATTATTAGCTCAAGACTTAATAAGTAGTGAGTTTGTATTTAAAATAGCTGCTAAAGTTGCTAATAATACTAATGTCCAAGCAGGTACCTATTATTTAAATAAAACTATGAGTGTTATGGAAATTTTAGAACATATTAATAATCCTACTAATGCTGTTATTAATGAAGTTCAAGTTACTATTACTGAGGGCTCTTGGGCGAAAGATGCAGCAAATTTAATTGCTAAGCAATGTCAAATTTCATCTGATGCTCTATTGGCTCTCTGGAATGATGAGACATATATTCGCTCTTTAATGTCTGATTATTGGTTTATTAATGAAGATATTTTTGAAGCTGGCAAAAGAGTTTTATTAGAAGGATTTATTTATCCTAATACTTATAACTTTTATTATGATGCCACTGCCGAGGAAATAACAGAAAAAATATTATCTGCTTATGCTGAGGTCTTAGATCCTTTAGAACAAAGTATTGAAAATTTTGAGTTATCTTTATATGATACAATAACATTAGCCTCTATAGTTGAGTTTGAGAGTGGCAATGTCGATGATATGCAGACTATTGCGGGAGTATTTATGAATAGGCTGCATGATGATATGCCTTTGCAAAGTTCAGTAACTATTTGTTATACTTTATATAATTATAAAGATGCGCGTGAGTGTGAGTTGGGAGTTAATGCTCAAATTGATTCACCTTATAATACTTATGTTTATAGCGGTTTGCCACTTGGACCGATTTTAAATCCTAGTGCTTATGCTATTGATGCTGTATTAAATTATGCTACTACAGATTATTATTATTTCATTGGTGCTGATGGTACTACTTATTATGCTAAAACTTATGATGAGCATCTTGCTAATGTCGAGAATTATCTGCGATGAAAAAAACTTTAATTATTGGCATTGCTGGTGGATCTGCCTCTGGCAAATCAGCATTAGCTAAACGTATTTATAAAGCATTTGAAGATGATAAAACTCTCAGGATTATTAAATTAGATGACTATTATAATGATCAGAGTGATATTAGTTTTAATGAGCGCTGTTTAACAAATTACGATCATCCTTTTGCCTTTGATTGGCAATTAATGAATACTCAAATTAATACTTTAATAGAAGGAAAAGAAATTTTGAAACCTACTTATGATTATGCCAATCATAATCGTTCAGATAATTATGAAACTATTAAACCAGCCGATGTTTTATTAATTGAAGGCTTATTTGTTTTGGAAAATAAAGAATTAAGAGATAAATGTGATATTAAAGTCTATGTTGATACTCCAGCAGATATTAGATTCATTAGAAGATTGAAGCGTGATGTTAATGAGAGAGGTAGATCTTTAGAATCTATTATCGGACAATATTTAGATACAGTAAGATTAATGCACGAGCAATTTATTGAAACTAGTAAGAAATATGCGGATATTATCATCTTAGAGGGTGGGCATAATAAAGTCGCCCTAGATTTACTTATTACAAAAATTAGTAGTATCATATAATAAAATGTGATATATTAATAATTGCATATTTAAGGAGAACAAAATGTCAATTGATAAAAACAATAAAGAATATATTACTAAAGAAGGCTTAGAAGAACTTAAAAGCGAACTAAATACTTTAGTAACTGTTACTAGAGAAGAAGTTAAAGCCGATTTAAAAGTAGCAAGAGAGTTAGGCGATTTATCAGAAAATGCTGATTATGATGCTGCTAGAGATAGACAAGCTAGAGTTGAAGCTAGAATAACTGAAATTGAGAATATCATTAAAAATTCTGAAATAATTAAAGAAAGAAAAAGAGCTACTAAAACTGTTAAACTTGGCAGTGTGGTTACCATACTGGATCTACAAAGCAAAGAAGAAGAAACTTTTTCTATAGTAGGAAGTGTAGAAGCTGATCCTATGAATGGGAAATTATCTTATGTGACACCATTAGCGAAAGCAATGTTAGATCGTAAAGTAGATGAGGTAGTGAGTGTTGAAATTGCTCAACCTTATGATATTAAAATAATAAAAATTAAATAAATTTTAGGAAGAAAGAAGTTTTGTGCAATAAATAAAGTATGAAACTTCTTTTTATTTATCTATTAATTTTTTTGTTAACTGCCTGTGAAAATAATGATTTTATTATTGAGAGAAATTTTATTACTGTTCATGTTCAAGGTGAGGTTACTCAAGAACTAACTATTACTTTACCAATCGATAGTAAGATAAATGAGCTTCTAAATCATATTGAAATCACTAGTAAAGCTAATAAGAAAATTTTTGATAGTGAGATTATTCTCCATCATAATGATACTATCATTGTACCAGCTAACGATACTATTTTAGTATCAATAAACTTTTCCGATTTTTCTCAATTAGTTAATTTACCTAAAATTGGTAAAGTTATTGCAAGTAGGATAATTGCTTTTAGACAAATTCATGGTTTATTTAATTCTTTAGAAGAAATAATGTTGGTAAAAGGTATTAAAGAAAAAACTTTTTCAACTATTGAAGATTTAATATGCTTGTAACTAATTGGCTGATTTATCTTAGTATTAGTTATTTAATAATAATTCAATATTTTAATCATTATTTTGTGAGCTTAATTTATTTAGGATTTACTATTTTTAGATATAAAAAAATACTTCTATTACCAATTTTAGTAATATTTTTGTTTTTGTGTGCTAGTAATATTTATGCAATAAATGAATCTAAGGAATTTGTGGTAGTAGATATTAGTGAGCATTATATCTTGCTGGAACAAAATAAGCAAAGAATTATTTATTATCCGCAGGATACTGATGTTTTTTACTATGGTGATCGAGTAAAAGTTACATCTTTTTTAGATTTACATTATAAAATTAACTATCGGACTTTTAATTTTTTAGAATATTTAAAACTAAGACAAGTAAAATATCAAACTAATACAATTGAGGTTATTAATAGAAGCAATAGTTTAGCTACTCAATTATATAAATATGTTTTAAGTTTGTCAGCTTCTCAAAAAGATTTTATTTTGACTTATACCTATCAGCAAAAAAGTAATGGTTTTAGTGATTTATTCATTAGTAATGGTTTGGCTATTAGAACAATCATTAAGATGTTTGTGGCTGTATTAGCATATTTTATAGTTATCAAGAATAAGAAGTTATTAGTCATTTTTTTGTATTTGATATTATTATTGTTTTTTCCTTTTATCAATTCTTTAAAAATACTTTTAGTGTATAATGTTATTAATTTTTTTATTAAAGATCGAGTGCTAGCATTAGGTTGTTGGAGTTTAAGCTTAATGATTTATGATTTTAGTTTATTAGTAAATGCTAGTTTTTTATTTATTTTTTTAATTAATTTTTTTGGTTTTTTATCTTTGAGTGATACTTATTTTAAAAAAATATTTTCTTTATCCATAATTCAATTTTTAATTTTTGCCAAATGCAATATATTATTATTGTTTTCTTTTAGTATATTTAGAGTATTAAGTGCACTAGTGGTGCTAGCTAGTACTGTATCTATATTTTTGCCTTTAAATTTTAGTTTTTTAAATGAAATCCTTCTAAACATTGATACTTTATTTGGAAAATTTATCATAAAGCAAGTTCCATATTTTATAGTTATCATTTTATTAATAGTATTTATAAGTAGTAAGAGAAAACTAGTGTTTAGTTTTACTCCATTATTATGGCTATTAGTTGTTTATCAGCAATATTTTAATCCATTTTATAGAGTATTAATATTAGATGTAGGACAAGGAGATTGTGCACTAATTTCTTTACCTTTTAATAGCTATCATTTAATGATAGATGCGGCAAATAATTATAGTGATACTATTTATCAAAGTGTAATTAAACCCACACTAATTAATAATGGGATAACTGCATTAGATACTTTGCTTGTCACTCATATTGATTATGATCATAGTGGCTCAGTTTCACATTTGCTGAATGATTATCGAGTTAAAAAATTATTATTAAGTCCAGAAATAATTGAGAAGAATGGATTTAAGTTAATTATTCCAAATAATTTAGGACAAACTTTCAGTGAGGGAATAGGTGTTGATAACCATAATTCCCTAATTTCTTTATTTCAAGTAAATGGGCTAAGATATGCTTTTTTAGCAGATGTTGATAAACAGATAGAAAAACAATTAATAAATTATTATCATTTGGAAGATTTTGATATTATTAAATTGGCACATCATGGTTCTAATACTAGTTCTTCTCAAGCAATTTTACAAGTTAGCAATTGGCAATATGCCCTGATCAGTAGTGGGTATAATAATAGGTATCAACATCCACATTTTGATGTAATTGCTGATTTAGCTGAGCAAAAAATAACGAGTTTGAATACTGCAAATGAGGGTTTTATAATGATTGTCGGTCTTTTTGGTGTGAATGTTCTGATTACTGGTAATGGGAGATTTGAAATTTTATCTTAATTTCAGTAGATTATTTAGTATAATAAAATAGAGATGAATTATATTGTAGCAGGAAGTGATGAATTTTTAATTGAAAAGCAAACTAGTGAAATTATTAATAAATATTTGAGTGATATTAATGAAATGAACTATAGTTCTTTTGATGCTAGTGAAGTAGAGTGGCAAAGTGTAATTGCTGATGCTAGTACTTTGCCTTTTTTTAGTGATAATAGAGTAATGATTATTACTAATTGCAACTTTTTAACTAGTAAAGGTGGCTTAAATACTAATGATGAGAAAATAGTCGCAGATTATTTTGACCGACCAAACAGTAGTACCATAGTAATTTTACAAGTTCAACAAAAAATTGATAAACTTAAACATTTTAATAAAAAATTATTGAAATTATTAAGGTATTTTGAAATAAGTGAATTAAATGTTCAACAATTTGAAGCGGAAATTAGAAATAATATTAAAGAATGCAATTTAAATATTAGTGAAGAAGCAATAGGTTTTTTATTACAAATATTACCTGTTGATTTAAAAAATTGGCAAAATGAATTTAAAAAACTTAAGCTTTTTCCCTCAGCAATAACAATTGAAGTGATCAGAGATATTATCACTAGATCAATTAATGATGATATTTTTAAAATAGTAGATGCAGTTTTAAAAAAAGATTTGGAAACCAGTTTACTAATACTAAATGATTTACTAGTTAACAACAATGATCCAATTGCCATTATTTCCCTTTTGGCTACTAATTTCAGGCTGATTTATCAAGTCAAGGTATATCGAGATAAAAATTATAATTTAAATGAGATAACTGACTTTATTAAGGTTCATCCTTATCGTATTAAATTAGCTAATGAAAAAGCTAGAAAAATATCAATTAATAAATTATTATCGGTTCTTAATGATTTGGCCATTTTGGACTATCGCTATAAAAACATTGCCTGTGATAGAAAAATGGAATTGGAAATATTTATTTTAAAATGGGTGGTACAATAACATGAATACAATTAAAGAAATTTATCAAATAGGGCCTGGCCCTTCATCTTCTCATACTATTGGTCCTTGGAAGGCTTGTAATTTGTTTTTAAAAGAATATCCTTTTATCAATGATATTAAAGTTACTTTATATGGATCATTAGCTTTAACAGGTAGAGGACACTTAACCGATCAAACAATTTTAAAGGTCTTTGAAAAACAACGTTGTGAGGTAATTTTTGACATTAATACTGCAGTTAAACATCCCAATACTATGAAAATCATTGGCTTAGATGCAGGCGATGAAATTCATTGGGAAGTTGAGTCAGTTGGTGGGGGAAACATTAGTATTAATGGACAAAAAAATGCTGTTTCAAGTGTTTATCCACATAGTAAATTTGTAGATATCAAAAAATTTTGTCGTGATAATAGTTTAATGTTGCATGAGTATGTATATGAGCATGAAAAATATATTAAAGAATATTTGAATACAATCTTAGAACAAATGTTAAGTGTGGTGGATAAGGGTTTAAAAGCAACAGGGGTTTTACCAGGCAGATTAGGTTTAGCAAGAATTGCGAAAAATATGTATAATAAGGCAACTTTAAGTTCTGATGTTTTTGAACTTCGTAATTTATCATTAATGGCTTTTGCTTATGCTGCTAGTGAGGAGAATGCCGATGGAGGTATGGTTGTCACTGCTCCAACATTGGGTAGCTCTGGTGTCCTGCCAGCGGTAATTAAGTATTATTACAATAATGGCACATCCAGGGGTAGATTGATAAATGCCCTTGCAACTGCAAGTATTTTTGCTAATATTATTAAAACCAACGCTACTATTTCAGGTGCTGTTGGTGGTTGTCAAGCTGAGATAGGTACTGCCTGCTCTATGGCTGCTGCTGCTATTGGATATTTAGAAGGGCTCTCTATTAATCAAATTGAATATGCTGCTGAAATTGCTATGGAACATCATTTAGGGCTGACCTGTGATCCAATTGGGGGCTATGTTATGATTCCTTGCATTGAAAGAAATGCTGTTGCGGCAGTTCGAGCAATGGATGCAGCATTACTAGCTAAAGTCGTTTTAGAGTTAAGAGCAAATAGAATATCTTTTGATATGATTGTTGAAACCATGAAATATACTGGTGAAAAACTAGTGATAGAATTAAAAGAAACTTCTTTAGGTGGTTTAGCAACTCAAATTAAATTAGATAATTAGCTAGCTAATATTGTGAAAGGAGTGTAAAGATGCAAGCTCAAAAATTACAAAAATTTTCACTTAGTAGTTTAATAATGATTATTTTGCTTTCAATTATAAAAGTAATAAATCAGCTATTTAATCCTGCATTAAATAATATTATTGAGAGTATTAATCAAGCAAATAATCTAGACAAAGTTTCAGAATTCCTAAATTTAATAGCTTCTAGTTTTAATGTTATCTCTATTGTGGTAATTCTTTTCTTATTAATAAGTAGTCTATTTTTTATAGTTTTAAATATTATTTCTTGTATTTTGTTGAATAATAATTTTAATGATAGGCCAGTCAAGGCTCTGATAGTAGTATTACTGAATGGTTTTATTTTATTTAGTATGTTATTTACTGATTTTTTAAATTTTACATTAATATTTAAAAACTTAAGTTGGTTAAATTTTTTAGATGTTTTACTAAGTATTTCTTTGTTTATAGTTCTTACTTATTTGATAGTTAAAATGATTATTTTAAGTTATCAATTAATAATTAATGAAATGAAAAAAGATAATGTGAGAGAATTAATTAACTCATTATTGAGAATGAGTGCTGTATTTATCTTTTTGTTCGTAGCTTTTTCTTTTATATCAATGGTGCTGATGAGTATTGTTGCTACTATATTAGTTTCATTAATTGATTTTTCATATCTTGATCTTTCAGGAATTATTAAAATTGATGAGCATGCTAGTGTACTTAATGTCTTAGCTAAAAATTTTTCTGTCCTTACTAAGCTTTTTGGAAATACTGCTTGGATGTCAGTCAGTTTTGGTGATCTTGGTATTACTAATGATACTTTGAGTATTCTTTTTTCTCAACAGGTTTTAGAGCCAATTAATATAATTTTAAAGGAAATGTTTTTAAATTTTATTAATAGTATAATTTTTAATCAGGTTATTTATCTTTTTGCTTTATTAGTAAATGGAATAGTATTTTATTATTTCACTTCGCTTAAACATTGGAAAAAATTACCACTGGCTGGAGCTAGTGTTTTGACATGTGGCATTGCTTTAATAATCAATAGTAATATGTTGCTAATTACTGCAGTTTTCTTATTAGTGTTGGCAATAGTCATATATTTATTTAAATATTATAAAATTGTTTTAAAACAAATAAAAGAAATTATTAAAGAATAAAAAAACTGATCTGCTGATCAGTTTAAAACTAATTATTTATCTAATGAGTTTATTGCTTGAGCTAGTTTTGATTTTTGTCTAGCCGCATTTTTCTTATGAAAAATATTGGCATTAACTAATTTATCTAGCTTTTTGTTGACAACATTAAATGCGACAACAGCTGCTTCTTTATCTTTGTTTTCAATTGCTATATTAACAGTTTTAATTGAAGTTCTTAAATCAGATTTTTTAGCAGCATTCGCAAGTCTTTTCTTGTTATTAGTTTTAACTCGCTTGAACTGTGATTTGATTTGTGGCACAATAATCCTCCTTATCTACAATTATAATTGCTTAGAAATTATACCAAACAAATGATTATTATGCAAACAACAATTATGTTAATAGTAATATTATGATTAATCTAATAAAGATTGTAGAACTTTTTTATCATCAGCAGTTAACTCTCGCTTGTCAAAGGCTTTAAAAAATTCTGATCTATCACCATCAAATAATTTACTAATTAAATTATCGATTGAAACTTTTTGAAAATCACTTTTTTGGACTAAAGAAGTACATTGGAAGTTGGGTTCATCTCTTCTGATCGCTCCTTTATTAATTAGTTTCTTTATTATGGTGTAAGTTGTATTCTTATTCCAATTTATTCTATCATGGGCAATTACACTAATTTCTTTAGCAGTGATTGGTTGAAATTCCCAAATAATTTCTAATACTTTTAGTTCACTTTCATAGATTCTGTTTTCTTCATTCATCTTTTTCACCAATTTACCTTTGTATAATATAATATCATACTATTACTTATTATAAAATGATATTTTTTGATATAATAATAATTATGAAAAGAATAGTATTTATGGGAACTTCAAGTTTCGCAGCTGAAATTTTAAAGTATTTAATAGAAAATAATTATCAGATAATTGCTGTAATTACTCAGCCTGATCGTTTAGTAGGTAGGAAAAAACAATTGAAATTTTCAGCTGTTAAAGAATTAGCTTTAAAATATGCTCTTACAATAATCCAACCATTTAATATTAAAGAGGATTATTTTGAGGTGGTTAATTTACAGGCAGATTTATATTTGACCTGTGCCTATGGACAGTTTTTACCTCAAGAAATTATTGATCTAAATGTTGTGAATATCCATGCTTCTTTATTGCCAAAGTATCGAGGCGGGGCACCAATGCATAGAGCTATTATAAATGGTGATAGCGAAACAGGTATAACTTTAATGAAATCAAGTATTAAAATGGATGCCGGTGATATTATTGCTAGTAAGAGTGTCAGTATTGATATTAATGATACTACTAGTATCTTAGAAAAAAAATTGATTAAGGCTTCATTAGAATTATTAGATAGTTACTTGGATAATATTTTAATTGGCAAGATTACTTATACTAAACAAAATGAAAATGAGAAAACAATTGCCAAAATCATTAGTTCAAGTGATGAGTATATTGATTTAAATAGAGATTATAATACTGTATACAATCATATCAGGGGGCTAATTGACTGGCCAGTAGGTTACAGCTTTTTGAAAGGTAAAAAATTTAAGTTTCATAAAGTTGAAATAAGTGATAAAATAAGCAGAGTGCCCAATGGCACAATTATCGGATTTGATAATGAAGCAATGCTAATAGCAATTGATAGTAAAATCCTTAGGGTACTAGAATTACAAATAGAAGGTAAAACTAAAATCAGTGCTAAAGACTTTAAAAATGGTGCTGGAAAAAATTTAATAGGAGAAAAATTTGATGAATAATAAAGTGAAATTATTAAGTTATACTGCAATTATGATTGCACTAGTATGTGTTACTACTATGTTTTTATCTTTTCCAGTGGGGAGTTTAGGTTATTTGAATTTGGGTGATGTAGTCATAATGATTGGAGCTAGTATTTTTGGTCCGATTCCTAGTTTTTTATTTGGTGGTCTTGGTAGTGCTTTCGCTGATATTTTTCTAAATTATAGCCAATATGCAGTATTTAGTTTTCTAATTAAAGGAAGTGAAGGTTTAGTTTTTAGTTATTTATTTTCACGAAATAAAGAAATGAGAGCATATTTAGCAGTGATTCTTATTTTATTGTTGGGTTACGGTGCTGCTGATGTCATTTTAACCGGTAGTTTTGCTTCATTATTACCGTCTGTATTTACTAATAGTATTCAAGCTTTAAGTAGTGTTTTTATTGCTTTATTATTGGTTCCAATGGTTAGTAAAAGATTAAGGAAACAGATACATGGATCAAAATAAAGTAAGAAATTTTTCCATAATTGCGCATATTGATCATGGTAAATCTACTTTAGCTGATAGAATTTTAGAAATGACTGAAACTGTCCAACAAAGAGAAATGAAAGAGCAAATACTCGATTCATTGGATTTGGAACGTGAGCGAGGTATTACTATTAAGTTAAATGCGGTACAATTAAAATATCATTCTTTAGAAAATAAAGATTATATTTTTAATTTAATAGATACTCCAGGACATGTTGATTTTACTTATGAAGTATCAAGGTCTCTAGCTGCCTGTGAGGGTGCAGTTTTAGTAGTTGATGCCGCTCAAGGCATTGAAGCTCAAACCTTGGCCAATGTTTACTTAGCTTTAGATAATGACTTAGAAATAATACCTGTAATTAATAAAATTGATTTGCCTGCTGCTGATGTTGAGAGAGTTAAAGAAGAGATAGAGCGAGTTATTGGCTTGGATACTGAAAATATCCCTCTAATATCTGCAAAAAATGGTTTGAATATTCAAGATGTCTTAGAGGCCGTGGTAAATAGAGTGCCCGCTCCCTCAGGTAGTGCTAATAATCCTACTCAAGCTTTAGTGTTTGATTCTTTATATGATGCTTATCGTGGGGTTATTGTCTTTGTTAGGGTAAAAGAGGGGCAAATTAAAATTGGTGATGAAATTCAATTTATGGCTAATGGCTCTAAGCATTTGGTTAATGGAGTGGGAGTAAGAACGCCCAAAGAATTAAAGAAGGAAATTTTAGAGTGTGGTGAGGTTGGTTGGATTGAAGCTTCGATTAAATCAATAAAAGATGTTAATGTTGGTGATACAATTACCCTCGCAAATAATCCTGCAAAACAAGCTCTATCAGGGTATAGAAAATTACAACCAATGGTTTATTGTGGTTTATATCCTATTGATTCTAAACGTTATGGGGATTTGAAAGATGCCTTAGATAAAATGCAATTAAATGATTCTGCACTGCAGTATGAACCTGAATCTTCTGCTGCTTTAGGATTTGGTTTTCGTTGTGGCTTTTTAGGAATGCTACATATGGATGTTATTCAAGAGCGCTTGGAGCGAGAATTTAATTTTGAATTAATCGCTACTGCTCCATCTGTTATCTATCATGTTTATATGCAAGATGGTTCCATGATCAAAATTGATAACCCTTCTGCAATGCCAGAAACTGTTAAAATTGAGAGAATTGAAGAACCAATTGTAAAGGCAAATATAATTGTACCAGAGGCATATATTGGAGCTGTCATGGATCTTTGTCAAAAGAAAAGAGGAGTTTATTTGGATCTAGAATACCTCGATGATTTAAGGAATTCAATTAGTTATTTACTACCTTTAGGTGAAATTGTTTTTGATTTTTTTGATAAATTAAAGTCTGCCACTAAGGGTTATGCTTCTTTTGATTATGCTGATTCTGGTTATGCTGCTGCCAAATTAGCTAAAATGGATATTTTATTAAATGGTGAAATTGTCGATGCCTTATCGACCATTGTCCATAAAGATTTTGCGCATAATCGAGGGAAAGTTATTACTGAAAAGCTTAAAACACTAATACCAAGACAGCAATTTGAAATTCCAGTTCAAGCAGCTATTAATAGTAAAATAGTGGCAAGAAGTAATATTAAAGCTTTAAGAAAAAATGTTTTGGCAAAATGTTATGGTGGAGATATTACCCGAAAGAAAAAACTATTAGAAAAACAAAAAGAAGGAAAAAAACGCATGAAACATGTAGGCTCTGTTGAAGTGCCACAAGAAGCTTTTATGGCTGTTTTATCAATGGATGATGAATAATCAAGTTAGTGTTAGTACACTTATGGCAATGATGAATCAAATGAGATTAAAAAATGATTGGCAGAGTAGTGATACTCCTCATGCATTGGCTAAATCAATAGTTATCGAAGCTAATGAGTTATTACAAGAAATTTATCAAGAAAAACCAGATTTAGAAAATTTAAAAGGAGAAGTTGCTGATGTTTTTATGTATTTATTAGCAATAGTAGATCTTTATCAATTAGATGTAGAAGCAATAATGAAAGAAAAAATTGCCATTGTAGATAAGCGGAACTATGTCTAATAAAGGATTATATATCCATATTCCTTTTTGTCGTGTATATTGTAATTATTGTGATTTTTGCCGTTATACTAATTATCAAAAAGTTGGTAAACAATACTTAAAAACTTTAAATACTGAATTAAATAGCATTAAAGATAAACACTTTAGCACAATTTATATTGGTGGTGGAACACCATCAATGCTAAACAATAATGATTTAGCTGATTTGCTTAGTTATTTAAAAGGTAGATGTTTGGGTGAGTATACTATTGAGTGTAACGTTGAGGATATTAGTGAGGATTTTTTGAAGTTATTAGTAAAATATGGTGTTAATCGCTTATCAATCGGTATTCAATCTTTTCATGATCATTTATTAAAACAAATGAATAGAAACTATACTTCAGCTTTTGCGTTTACTGTTTTAGCTTTAGTTAAGAAATACTTTACTAATTATTCAATTGATTTAATCTATGGTTTACCTAATCAATCTTTGGCTGATTTCAAAAAAGATTTGCTTATTGTTAGAAACCTTGGAGTGCCTCATATTTCTTTATATGGTCTAACAATAGAAGAGAATTCCATCTGGGGCAAGCTGAATTTTCCTGATTGTGATGAGGGAATGATGAATGATTTTTATCATTTAGCCCAAGAGATATTAAGTAACTATCATCACTATGAAATTAGCAACTTTGCCTTAGATAATCATAGGGCTCAACACAATTTACTTTATTGGCATTATCAAGATTATTATGCTGTGGGAATTTCTGCAAGTGGAAAGAATGGTAATATTAGATATACCAATGTTGATAATTTTGAAGAATATTTCAAAGATTTTAAAGCTAAAAAAGAATATTTAACACTAGCAAAAAAAGATCAGATGTTCGAGTATTTAATGATGAATTTTCGCTTAGAAAGTGGGATAAATCTTCAAGCTTTCAATAATCTTTTCCAAGTAGATTTTTTAGTTGAATATGAGTGTGCTATTAAAAAAAATTCTGCTTGTCTTGTTATTAACAGTACTCAAATTGCGATAAAAAAAGACTATTGGTATATAAGTAATGAAATTTTAATTGATTTTCTTTAGATTTTTAAAATTTAGTTTGGCTACTTCTGCTAAGCTATGTTTGTTGTTATCATGAAAATCTTGGAGTGCTATATCTACCTTACTACCAGCTCCTTTGGGAAACATAAAGTCATATTTTAAGCACATTTTATCCCATTCTACTAGAAAACAATAACGTGCAATTATTGAAGCACAAGCGACTGCAGGATACTTTGATTCAGCCTTAGTGGCAAAAATTAAATTAGAATAAATATTTTTGGTATCACTAAGATAATCAAAATAATTTTTTGCAGGTGTAAACTGATCTATATAACATTTATAGTCATCAAGATTGATTTTTTTTGATAAGTTTAGGTATGCATGGTTATGTAATTTAGCTTTTATTTTATTAAGATTGTTATTTTTAATAACGTCATTATATTTACTATTTTTTAGAATTAAAAGACTATTTGATAACTTTCGATATAAAATAGGTCCTATTTCTCTGATTTCTTTGTCAGTGATTTTTTTAGAATCTTGAATATTATATTTTTTCAATAAATAGATATCCTTATCTCTAATAGCACAAGCACAGACAACAATTGGTCCAAAAACATCACCAGTACCAACCTCATCACTTCCACAAGTATAAGCCATATCATTTAAGTATTTTTTAGAAATAATATCATAGAAGAATTCATAGTCTTTACCTTGAAAGACTACTGTTCCAGTATGATATGCTACTATAATTGTACCTTGAATTTTGGCCATAAAAGCAGTATGTTTTTCATTACTATGAACAATATATGCTTGATAATCTTTTTTCAAATCCGCAATATAGCTCTTATCTATTTTAATACTTCTCATCTAAGATATTATAACATATTTCCATTGCACTTTTTATTAATTACGGTTAAAATATTAAAGAGGTAAGAAGATGATTTTAAATGAAGCACTAATCCCTTATGTTAATGGGATCATAATATTAATATTAGTAGGGTTTACTATTTCTGGTTTTTTCAGTGGTTTAGTTAATCAGTTTTTTAGTTTATTTTCTGTATTGGTCGCAGCGATTGTGGCTTTTTTGTTTTGCGGACCATTTTCTAAGTTATTAAGACTTGTGAATATCCCTATGAATAATATTCCCAGTGAAGCCTTAAATGAAATTTTACTTAATAAGCTTAATGGAGTAGTCTGGTTTATTTTAATTTTTGTGTTAGTATTGATTTTACTTTCTTTTACTAGAAGAGTTTTTCATGTGGTAGTATCGCTGCCAATAATCAAGTTACTGAATAAATTTTTAGGAGCGTTTTTTGGCTTTGCGAAAGCCTTGGTAGTTTTATTCTTAGTATCAATTATTTTAACAATGCCATTTTTTATGAATGGTATGGAATTTAAAAGCAAAACTTTTTTTACTTATTTGGATAGTGCAGTTAATAGTGCTTTGGTCAGTGATCTTTTTACTGAAGGTTTGGCAATTCAAAGTTTTTTAAATAATCCTGAAGAAATTACTGAAGATCAAATGCTTTGGTTAGAACAATGGTTAAGTGATGCTGGATATAGCTTTGGTGAAATTCAGGAAATCATTGATGAAATGCAGGGTAATTAATTGTGATTCTAAATGATAATTTAGTGCAAATTGCTAATTATCAAAATTTGATTGGTGGTTTCGCAACTTTTTCGTTAGTTAGAGATAAAATTTGCACGGATATTTATTTAAATAAAATCGAAGTTAAAAAGGTCTTAAATATTAATCAATTGAGTTATCAAGCCCTTAATGAATTTGGTTTTGTTAGTTATAGTGGTTTAAGTGATTTAACTGATATTCTTACTAAGTCTACTAAAGAAATAATTTTAGATGGTAGTGAATTAAATGAAATTAAATCATTACTAACTTTAATCAAAGAAAGTACTAATTATGCTAAAGCCTTAAGTGAAAATGAATTTAAAGATATTTTTACAACTTTAGTATTTCACTCAGAGCTATATAATGATTTAAATAAGTATATTTTGCCTGATGGTTCTATTAATGCTGAAGCTACTAGTGAACTGCGCAAGTTAAACAAAAAAATTATTAATGGAAAATTAGATTTAAATAAAGCTGCACGTAATTTCATTAATAGTAATAATAGTATTATGATGGATGATATTATTAGTAATCGCAATAATAGAATTTGTGTTTTAGTAAAGGCTGGTAGTAATACTAATAGTGGTTTCATTCATGGTGAGAGTAGTAGTGGTTTAGCGCTATATTATGAACCACCGATTTTAATTAATTTAAATAATGAATTAATAAGATTACAAGAGAAATGGGCTGATTTAGTTTTTACTATTTATAAGGACTTAACTCTTAGTATTAAAAGTTTAGCTGATAGTTTAAATCAGAATTATCAAACTTTAATTATTATCGATTCTTACTTTGCCAAAGCTCGTTTTATGGCGGAATTTAGCGCCATTAATGCGCAATTAAGCGATAATAGAATAATTAATTTAATCCAAGCTAAACATCCTGAAATTGATCGTGATAAAGTTGTGGCAAATGATTATTTTTTAAACTCTCAAAAAAATATTTTATTAATAAGTGGGCCTAATACTGGTGGTAAATCTGTAAGTTTAAAAGTAGTTAGTTTATTTGTTTTGGCTACTTATCTTGGTTTGCCAATTTTAGCAAGTGAGGCTGAAATAGGTTTCTTTGATAATGTTTTTATTGATATTGGTGATCATCAATCAATAAGTGAATCATTATCTTCTTTTTCGGCACACTTATCCACACTGAAGCAAATTCTCTTAAATGTTAATGAAAATAGTTTAGTTATTTTAGATGAGTTAGGTAGTGGAACTGATCCTAATGAAGGTGCAGCATTTGCCCAAGCTATTTTAGAAAAACTATTAAAAATTGGTAGTTTTGCCATCATATCTACCCACTATAATCAACTAAAAAATTATGCTTATCAACAGAAGAGTATTCAACTGGCTTCAATGGAATTTGATTTGGATAATAATCAGCCAACTTACCATATTCTTAATGACTACTCTGGTAGCTCATATGCCCTAGAGATTGCGAAGAAATATGATATCCCCACTGATATAATTAAAAGAGCTCAATTTTTTTTAAATCAGCAAACACAACAGTCTGATAAGCTTATTGATCAACTAAATCAGCAATTATTGTCAGTGCAAAAACAAAAAAACCAACTACAAGATCAAATTAACAATTATCAGACTTTAGAAAAACAACTTAAACTTAAGATTAATAATTTAGAGCATGATAAAGAGAAAATTTTAAATAATTTTCAAAATGAGCTTGATAATAAATTAAAAGATATCACAAATCAAGCTCAAAGCTATATTGCTGAGTATAAAAAAAGTAATGTGGATCATCATGCAATAGAATTAACTAAGAAATTAGAAGAATTAAATGAAACAGAACAAGAAAAACCAATTATTGTTGATGATACTATTGTGGTAGGCGATTATGTTAAAATCTTATCTAGCTCAAAAATTGCTCAAGTAAGTGAAATTAAAAAGAATAATGTTATTTTAAAAGTAGGTGGCTTAAGTATTGTTACAACCAAAAATAAAGTAACTAAGGTTGCTAATTATATAAAACCTACGGCTAAAGTTAAATCTTCTAATCATAGCGTTTCAAAAAATATTTCGATGTCTTGTAATTTAATTGGTAAAAGAGTAGAAGAAGCTCAAAGTGAGTTGGCTAATTATTTAGATAGCTGTCTTTTAACTAATATTAAAACTTGTACTATAATTCATGGTTATGGCACTGGCGCTTTAAGAAAGATGGTTTGGCAGTATTTATCCAAAATGAGTTTTATCGATTCTTATCGCTTAGGAGAGCAAGCAGAAGGCTCATCAGGTGCTACTGTTGTATACTTTAAATAGAATGGATAAATTAAAAAACAAATTAAAATTACTACCTAAACAACCAGGTTGTTATTTAATGAAGAATAGTAGAAATGAAGTTATTTATGTTGGTAAAGCTAAAAATCTATTTAATAGAGTTAATAGCTATTTTATTGGTGCTCATGATTTTAAAACTACTAGATTAGTGCAAAATATTGTTGATTTTGATTATTTTATAACATTAAATGAAAAAGAATCACTTTTATTAGAATTTAATTTAATTAAAAAGTATAATCCTCAATTTAATATTATTTTTAAGGATGATAAAACTTACCCCTATATTAAAATTAGTAATGAAAAATTTCCTACTGTAAGTGTAGTTAGAGAGAAAAAAAATAAAGATAAAAAGGCTATTTACTTTGGACCATACCCAGAGAGCTCTAGTGCAAGAACTATTGTTAAGCGCATTAATGAAATATTTCCACTTAAAAAATGTCGCACTTTGCCCAAGAAAGTTTGTTTATATTATCATTTAAATCAATGCCTTGGGATGTGTGAGTTTCCAGTATCTAATGATGAGTATCAAAAATTAGTTGCAGAAGTAAAAAACTTACTAGCTAATGGAAGTAAAGAGTTCTTATCCTTATTAGAAGAAAAGATGATTAAAGCTTCCTCTAATGCTGATTATGAGAGTGCTAGTAAATATCGTGATGACATTAATTCACTTAAGCATGTATTAGAAAAACAATCTGTAGTTGGTGCAAAATTAGCCAATGTTGATATTATTAATTACTTTGCTGATAAGGGTTTTATTGCCATTGAAACTTTACTGATCAGGAATCAACAATTATTTGAAAGTTATGTAAAAGTCTTTGAGCATTACAATAGTGTCGATGAAGATTTTAATTCATATTTAAATCAATATTTACAAAAAAGAGATGACGATACTTTGATAGTTATCCCCAATAATATAGAAATATTTGAGCACCCACAAGTAGTAAGTTATAAAAAAAGTAAGTATGACAACTTATTATTAATGGCTGCCAATAATGCTCAGGCTGCAATGGTACAAAAGCTTGATTCTTTTAAAGATAATACAAATGCATATTTAACTTTAAGTGAATTAATTAATCATAGTACTGATAGAATTGAAGTATTTGATAATTCTCATATTAGCGGTAGTTTAAATGTTTCAGCGATGATAGTGGCTAATTATGGCAAATTGAGTAAGAAGGATTATCGTACTTACAAACTCCAAGAAAATTTAAGTGATGTTGATTCTTTTAAAGAAGTTTTATATCGTCGCTATCATAAGGCACTCATGAACAGTGATTTTAATCCTTGTGATTTATTAATTGTCGATGGTGGCCTGCAACAATTAAATGTCGCAATTGATATAAGAGATAGTTTAAATCTTGATTTCAAAATTATCGCATTAGCTAAAAATAAGCATCATAAAACCGATAGAGTTATCTTAGAAGACGGTAGTATTTTATCTTTAAATCAACAAAAAGATGTGTTTCATTTTCTCACTTTATTACAAGATGAAGTACATCGTTTCGCCATAAAATATCATCGTCTTTTAAGAAAAAAACAAATGAGTTTTTCTATTTTAGATAATTGTCCTAATATTGGTGGTAATAGAAAAAAGAAATTACTAGAGCATTTTAAAAATGTAGATAATTTAAGAAACGCTGATTTAAAAGATATTCAGGCTGTCATTGGATATAAGATAGGATTAAATGTTTATCAATATTTAAATGATATTTGATATAATAATATTATGAAAATAGGTTTAATTGATTCTGGCTTAGGTGGAATTACCATTTTAAATAAATTAAGAGAGCTTAATCCAAAAAATGATTATCTATTTTTTGCTGATCAAAAAAATCTTCCTTATGGTAATAAAACAAAAGAAGAATTAATGAGGATAACTAAGAATAATATCAATTTTTTATTAGCTAAAGGAGCGGATCGAATATTCTTTGCCTGTAATACTATTTCAGCTAATTGTCTTGAAGAAATCAAAGAGCTGTATCCTGAAGTAATAATTTCTGGAATCATTGATATTACTTGCGAATTATTAACTCATAGTTCTTATCAGCGTATATTAATATTAGCAACTGAGGCTACCATTAATAATGGAGCTTATCTTAGAGAGCTAAATAAGGTTTCTCAAGCTGAGCTAATTCCACTAGCGCTACCTGGTTTATGTAAGCTAATTGAGGATAAAGCTGATAGGCATGTTATCGCAAACTATTTAAATGATTTTTTGTCAGATTTCACTAATGTCGATGCGATTGTTTTAGGTTGCACACATTATCCTTTGGTCGCTGATTTGATATCAGAAATAATAGAAGCTGATATTTTTGATTCAATAATGGCGCTTGAGGACAGTGAGTTACTTCAGGGTACTGGTAATGGTACTTTAGTAATTTATAGTAGTGGTGATAAGAATTTGTTTGAACATAAATTAGAAGATTTCTTTCATATGAGCGTTAAGGTTCAATAATGAAAAAAGTGTTATTGGTAAGTGATAGCCATGGTCGATTTTCACGTTTAGAAAAATTAAGTAATAAGTATCGAAATCAAGTAGATTTATTATTACATGCTGGTGATAGTGAAACTTCTGAAGAGCATTTATATAATTTTATTAGTGTTTCGGGTAATAATGATTATTATTCGAACTATCCTGAGGAAAGAGTTTTTACAATTGGTAATTTTAAAATTTTACTAACTCATGGTCATAGATATTTTTATCATAGTATTGAGAAACAATTAGTAACTAAAGCTAAAACTTTAGGCTGTGATATTGTTTGTTTTGGACACACTCATAAAATAGTTAATGTAACAATTGATGGGGTTAGATTGTTAAATCCTGGCTCATTAAACTATAATAGAGATGGGAATCCTCTAAGTTATATGTTGATTCACCTTAGTGAAGTCGATATTGATGTGGAAATTATTCCGTATAAATAAAAAAACCCTTAAGGGTTTAAGTTAACAAATGGCGTCCTTGAAGGGATTCGAACCCCTGACCGTACGCTTAGAAGGCGTATGCTCTATCCAACTGAGCTACAAGGACAATGCCATATTATATTAACAAAAAGATAAAAAAATAGCAAGAAGGAAATGGAAAAATGGATAATTATTATATTAAATTAATACATAATATTGAAAAACTAATTAGTGAGCAGAAATATGAAGAAGTGAAGTCAATTGTTGAGGAAGAATTAGCAATGCCTTATATTCCAGACAAGCTAGAGAGTAAACTAAAAGAAATTTATGATTTACTGAATCAAAGAGATCAAGCAATTAAAGTTATTAGTGATGAGTCGGAATTGAGCAGTTTACTTAAAGGCTCTATTGAGGAACAATTAGCTGCCATTAATAGTTTAGATAAACTCAATGCTCGAAATTATCATCAAATAATAAAAGACTATTTTTTAAGTGATCCTAGCTCTGAGCTGGCTGGTTTATTGATTGATGTCTTAATTAACCAAGGCATAAATCAAGAATTTGAATATAATAATAGGGGATTGAAGTACTATTTTATCCCTAAACAGCTACTTAGTCCTGCTGAAACAGATGGTTTTGTTAAAGTTATGAGTGTTATTAGTGATTACTTAAGCAATGATTATCCTGATATAGTTGAAATATGTTTGGCCAATCTAACTTATTATAGTTATAGTATTTTACCTTTAGAGCTTGCAGAGGAAGAGGCAGAAGATTTCGCTTATTATCTAGCGTATCAAGCTTTTGTTGCTTTAAGTAATGAAAATAAGTTCTTTGATGTGTTTAATATTAGTGGAGAAGAGTTAGAAAAAATCAAAAAAAATTATGACTCAACTATACTTTAGCTCACACATAGTTTATAATTATTTAGTATTAAATTGTGTTTATTTTTTGACAACATAAAAGATTACTGTATAATAGAAATAGCACTTAAAAGTTTAGAGTGCTAAAAAAGGAGAAAACAATGAGTTCAAAATTTAAAAAATTAGAAAATTCAACTGGAGAAATCTTAGTTACTAGTAGTGGAGAGACTTGGAAAAAGGCTCAAACTAAAGTATTTAATAAAGTTGTTAGTGAAACCAAAATTGATGGTTTTAGAAAAGGGAAAGCCCCTAAACATTTGGTGGAAAAACAAATTAATAAACAAGCATTATTGTCTGAAGCAGTTGAAGAGGTTGCTTCTGAATTATTAATTGAGGCAATAAAAGAACATGATTTACAAATAATTAGTCGTCCGGAATTAGATATTGTTGCTATTTCTGAAGAAGCTGCTGATTTAAAGTTTGTAGTTGCCCTTAAGCCTGATGTTACTTTAGGTGATTATAAAGGCTTAGAAATTAAACGGGAAAAAGTCAGTGTTAAAAAAGCTGATATTGATAAAGAAATAGAAAAATTACGTGAAGAATTTGCTGAGTTACTGCTGAAAGAGGAGGGCAGTGTTGTTAATGGTGATACTGCTGTTATTAACTTTGAAGGCTTTTTAGATGATGTAGCATTTGAAGGTGGTAAAGGTGAAAATCATCCTTTAGAAATTGGCTCTGGCAGCTTCATTCCTGGTTTTGAAGAACAATTAATTGGTTTGAAGAGTGGTGATAAAAAAGATGTTAAAGTAACTTTCCCTGAAGCTTATCAAGCTGAACATTTAGCTGGAAAAGAAGTAACTTTTAAAGTAGATGTTTTAGAAATTAAAGAAAAGAAATT
>JBKDZL010000027.1:0-4795 GCA_047971145.1 Erysipelotrichaceae bacterium | reverse complement strand
TCATTTGCTGCAAGTGTTCCAGTTACGCCAATTCCACCCATGTTTTGTCTAATTTTTGGAATTGCTGATTTTCCGGACTGGGTTTCTACAAGTGGTACATTAATGCTTTCACATATATCCTGTAATTCCTGTGAAGCCTCACTATATTTAACCCCTCCACCACAAACAAACACAATTTTTTCATGCTTTTTAATACAACTAGTTAACATTGTAATTTCTGCATCAGACGGTATCCTTCTTTTTATGTTCCACACCTTCTTTTTCAATAACTCTTCATCAACATCTATTACTGAGACTTGAATGTCTTGAGGCAAAGATATCGTCACTGCTCCTGTTCGCTCTGGGCAAGTTAGTATTGAAAAGGCATTATCAAGTGTTTTTTGAATTTGTTCTGGATGTGTTATGCGATCAAAGTACATTGAAACAGAGTGGAGTGTATTACTTGCCGTTACACTTGCCGATATCGGGTGTTCTAACTGCTGTAATACCGGATCTGGCTGCCTACTCTCAAAGGTATCCCCTGGAAATAACAATAGTGGAATTTTATTAACTGTTGCGGTTGCTGCAGCTGTTACTAAATTTGTACACCCAGGACCAATACTTGTTGTAACCGCATATATTGCCTGACGATTTCTCTGCTTCGAAAAACCGATTGCTGCATGAGCCATGCCTTGTTCACTTTTACCCTGTAAAACATTTAAGTTATGTTCTTCAAATTCTAAGCTTTGACCTAATCCAAGAACATTTCCATGTCCAAATATTGTAAATATTCCTTCTACAAATTTTATTTCCTTTCCATCTATTTCAATAAATTGGTTATCTAAATATTTTACAATGTAATCTGCTACAGTTAGTCTCACTTGTCCTCCAATAAATGCTTATGCTCTAATTGATATTCACGTTTTGTCCATGGATCATTTTCATAATTTCTTATTATCCATGCATAGTACATTTTATATCCTGGGGCACATACTTGGGGGTGGGAAACATTTCCAGGGATAACCGTAATTGTATCATTTTTCACGATAGTCGCCTCTTCACCTACTATTGAAATTCCAAAACCAACATCATTCGTAAATTTATATATATATTTTTCTGGTTGCTTATGACTATGCGGTGGATAACTAGACCACGACCCTTGATCTGATACTACTTCTCCAATAACTATATTTGCTTTAGGTTCAATATCATAGTTTACTATATCGACTATAGTTCGCTTATCTTTTTCATTCAAACTAGGAATTGTTAAAACCTTTTGTTCAAGACTATTAGGAAAATAAATTTTTGAGTCAAACACTTTTTCATTCGAAATCTCAACTACTATTACCTCACTACTTTCAAGCGCCTTTATACTACATGAATCTCCCTTTGAAATATGAATAAATATTGGTTTCTCTTGAAAGACTCCACTTCTTGCAACTTTACATTGGTCCAAGTTAAGTAGTACTTCCAGATGTCCACTCAGCAATAAAATTCCAGTTTCAACATTCTTGTCTGAAGTAATTATTTCTTCATTTTCTAAATTTATTTGTCGTGTTAATATTTCACCTTGATCATTCTCGATTATTTTCACTTGACTCCTTAATTACGGTTTTCTTTTCTATATTACTATCTTTTATATACTCCATTATCGCTTTTGTTGAGCTAAGTGCTTCTGAACAGCTATGGCTATTCACTAGCATTGCTGCATGTGCTGTTGCTTTGAATAAAACATTTGAAATCGGTTCATTGTTTAAAATTCCAGCAATTAAGGTAGAGATATACGCATCACCTCCACCAAATGATTTTTTCACTTCTACTGGAAATATTTCTACTTTATAATTTCCTTTATCACTGTAATAATTGGAACCATTTTTTCCATCTTTAATCACTACATGCTCCGCTGATTTATTTAAAAAATATTGTGCAATTTGTTGTTTATTTCGATTAAGGCATATTGAAGACATTAATTTATACTCTTCTAAGGAACCAACAATAATCTGTGCACTTTTTGACAACATCGAATAGCAAAGTTCAATCTCATTCATTGAATTCCATGTGTATGGTCGATAGTCTAGATCAAATATAATTGGAATATTGTTCTCTTTACATAAATCTGCAATTTTCAATATCGCTAGCCTCGAATCGTCACTTGACATACAAGTTCCAGAGATTAAAACCCAATCATGCTCACAAACAAACGAATCTTTTACATCATCTATATTCAGCATTAAATCTGATACTTTTTCGCGATACATTAATATACTCGATTGCTCGGGTGATACCATTTCTGTAAATGTTAGTCCTACTTTAGTGTTTTCATCAAATTTAATTGCTTTTGTATTTATAGCCTCTTGCTCTAGATAATCATATATAAATTTCCCAAACTGGTCTGTTGATACTTTTGTAAGCAAGCTAGTATCTATTCCTTGACGTTTCAGTCCGATTGCTGTATTACATGCAGAACCTCCAACATATTTTTTAAAAGTAGTTGATTTGTCAAGTGTACAACCACCATCAAGCGGGTTGAAATCAATTGTGGCACGTCCAACAACTAATACTTTATTCATCAACTCAGCACCTCTCTTCCAATTCTTTGTAAGTAAATCAGACTTTCTTCAATACTTTTCATTATATCTTGGCTACTATCAACGTCTTGCTCAATAACGTAATAGTTTATCTCTGCTTCTTCACCTACTCTAATAAGTTCTTTAAAATCAATTGCTCCACGACCACATGGAACTAAATTATTAGTAAGGTCCATTTTATTGATATTCGGATCAATATCTTTACAATGAATAATATCTATTTTACCTTTATATTTATTAATATATTCATTTGGATTGTGTCCAGCTACATAGATCCAGTATGTGTCTAATTCAGGGTATATAAATCCCCCATCCTCTGGCTTGCATATATAATCCATACAATTAAGGCCATCAACTTTTGCATTAAAATCGTATTCAGGATTATGTAAGCCAATATGGAAGTTAAGAGGAGTTAGTAAATTGTTAACTTTAAGCAACTGTTTTTTAGTACTTCTATATCCTTCAGTATTTTGATCTTCTTCATCAATATATTTGTCATAAATGTTTTTACAGTTAAAGATTAAAGATTCACGTATTATCCCTTCAATGTCATTCCAAAAACGACTATGTTTAAAGTGAATCCCAACTACTTGTAAATTATTTTTTTCCAACTCCTCTCTAAATTCCCACATGTTATTACCTCTAAATCCATCTAATTGGACATACTTATATCCCATGTTAGCAATTCTTTTTAAAGTTCCACTCATATCTTTTTCCAATTCTTTTCTAACCGAATATAGCTGTAATGCAATTTTATGGTCAATATTAACGCTCTTCTTAACATCTAGTATATTGCAATCTTCCCCACTTAATTTGATATCCAATGCTTCTAAAGATTGGTCTAACTCGACTAGTGTTTCAGGACCGATAATTGCTGCAGTTGGAAATGATTGATTTAAGACCCATGCTAAGCTAACGGTAATCGGAGTCACATTAAGCTTATCTGCATACTTTTGAGTTTGTTCCATACGTTTCCAATTATCATTTGAGTAAAAAGACTCTACCATTTCCTCATTTGATTTATCCTTAGGATTAAAATTTCCCGATAAGAAACCACTAGCTTGAGCTGACCATGAAAGTAGCGGAACGTTATTTTCATGATGCCAACTCAACATTTCCTCGTCTGCTGAAATACAGTTTGGCCACCTTTGCTTAACTGGTTTTGCTAAACTTAAATTTGGACTTTTAAATGTAAATTGAACCAAGTTATTATCTAGTGCATATTCATTAGCTTCAATGATACGGCTAGTACTCCAGTTTGATGTTCCAATTGCCAATATTTTTCCAGATTTCACCAAATAATCTAAAGTTTCCATTATTTCTGATACCGGTACATTCTCATCATCTCGATGTAAAGCAAATAATTCTACAAAATCAACATTTAATTTCTCTAAACTTGCTTCTAAATCTTTTATTATTCCTTCTCTATTAACTCTTGGAATATGTGGATATTCACGAACTGGATGGCAACCTTTAGCAAAAATTACAAATTCCTCTCGATTATTATTTCGTTTAAAATATTCAGCAATTGCTTCATCACAATAGCGATAATGATGAGCTGTATCAAAGCAGTTACCTCCAACTTGATGATACTTGTTTATAATATTTTCTGCATATTCAATATTATCTTTTCTAAAGTAATCACTTGCTCCCAAGATGACTTTAGACACACCTATTTGAATATCCTTCCCATCTTTAATTCCTTTAATAAATACTTTTTCCATTGCTACCTCCAATTGCATCTACATCTACATACAACTTACTATTATTATTCGTCTTTAACATCGTTGCTGGGATATCATAACTTGGATCTGACTTTAAAACTTTATTTATTATTTCATTTTTACTTGATCCACTAGCCATCAGGATTAAATCCTTTGCACTTAATATTTGATTATACCCTAGCGTGATACCGTGAGTCAATTGTAGTTCGTCGTCAAAATATTTACCCATAACACTCTTTGTTACTTCCGCTAATGCTACAATAGATGCCTCCTCTGTAATAATATTTGGTTCATTAAATCCAAGGTGACCATTCATTCCTATTCCTAGAATTATTAAATCAAGCCCGCCACTACATTCTATTGCCATATTGATTCGCTCACATTCTGTAGTCAAATTTTGGCTTGCCCCATCAAAGAAAACTACCTGCTTTTCACTCAGTTGTAAATTATTAAACAACATACTATTGAGTGTTTCTCGGCATGATCCCTTAGTATTAGCATCTA
>JBKDZL010000026.1:0-6676 GCA_047971145.1 Erysipelotrichaceae bacterium | reverse complement strand
TTATGTTCGGTACAGATGATATGAGTGTAATTGCACATTTATCAAATGGAACAACAGAGCAAATTATGATAGATGGAGACTTTATTATTTAGTCTAATATAATTATTAATTTAGGGACCTTATTAGGTTCCTTTTTTCACGTCAATTTACTAATAATATAAGGGGTTATAACATTTAGGTTGGCAAAGACGAACACAAACTATTTATTGTTGGGAAGTATGTTAATATTATAATGAGAATAATTTGAGCGGTATGACATGAGAGTGTCACGGACGATTCTTTGAGAAGTTTGTGGGGAAGTACCGCTTACTTACTCGATTAAATACAATAAAAAAGAAGAAATTGTTGATTAAGTTACGAGTTTTGGTATTGATTTAAATCAAAGAATAGTAAATGAATTTTAAATTAAGTTCTAGTATTATTGTCTTAGTAAAGAAATGATACTTTTATAAAAAAAGCAATATTGTAAATATTTGCTTTAATTGTTATTATTTTATTGTACAATAACTAAGATAGTAGTTATGTACTAAGTATTAGATCATTTAGTAAACTAGTTATTAATAGTTAAAGAGAGGAGCAAATTTTATAAAGTAAATTATAAAATGAAATTATGAATGAAAAAAAAATGTCAAATAATGAGATGATAAGATTCTCGATGGGAGAGGTTACTAGGTCACTTGCAGAAAATGGTATCGGAACATTTGTAATGTTATATTTTACAAGTGCATTAGGACTTAGTCCAGCTTACGCTGGGTTAGCGCTATCGTTGTCCGTTGCGTGGGATGCAATCACTGATCCAGTGATGGGTTATATTTCAGATAATACACATAGTAAGTATGGTAGAAGATATCCCTATATATTTATTGGTGGAATATTGTTATTAGTTTTATTATATTTCTATTGGCACGTTCCAACATTCTTTACAGAAACTCAGCAATCGTTATTTATGTACTTAGTAATAGTCAATATATTATTTAAAACTTTATTCACTGTATATTTAGTTCCTTATGGAGCGATGGCTATGGATTTAGTTACTGACTTTGATGGAAGAACTAAGATTCAAAGTATGCGTCAATCAATTAATATGCTAGCAAATTTCTTTGGTCCTGGTATCTCGTGGTTTATCTTCTTTCCTAGAGCTGAAGATGTTGCAGATGTAAGTAAATATGAGGCTATGGGTAATTATTTTATTATTGTAGCTACAATTACTCTAGTAATAACTCTTTTATATCTAAGAACTAAAATTGAGAGCACAGAACAAGTAGATACTACAAAAAAAGAAAAACATAGTCCAAAGAAAGTATTCTTAGATTATTTAAATGTAGTAAAAAATAAATATTTAATCATTTTATTTTTATTTGGTTTAACAGTTTATGTGAGTAGTACCTTAGTTGCAAATTTACAAGGATATATGTATAGTTATTACATGATGTTCGATGGCTTACACAAAACTATTGCAAATGGTAGTACGATGCTAGCAGGTGCTGCTGGTAGTGCAGTAGGTATGTATTTTGCTAAAAGATATTCTAAAAAAATAGCTGCAGCAATTGCTGTGTGTATAGGATCATTTTCAGCTTTTATACTATTATTTTTACTATTAACAAATATGGTTGAACCTGGAACTTCAACAGGAACAATTATGTTTACTTTAGGGAATGCGGGGTATTGGTTCGGTCAAATAATGTCAGTACCATTAATATTTTCGATGTTATCTGATATTGCAGAAGTTTCATACATAGAAACGGGTATGCAACAAGAAGGGACATTTATGTCAGTGTATACCTTCTTATCAAAATGTGCACAATCATTCGGTAGTTTTGCATGTGGTATAGCATTAACAATTGTTGGCTTTGATGTGAGTACGACCGCACAAAGTGTGGATACGCTATCGAAATTGAGTGTAGCAACATTTGGTATTTCACCATTAATAATGTTATTAGGAGTATTTTTCATTATAATGTATCCATTATCAGAAAGTAAATTGGTGGAAGTAAGAAGAAAATAGAGAGGAGGCAATAGAACTAAACTGAATCCATAAAGTTCATAAGAAATAAAAAGAACTCAATTAGAAAACAATTAACATTAATTTGTTGATTACAACTAATTGGGTTCACTTTAAACAAAGTTCTATTGCTCTATTATGATAAATAAAATATTAGTTAATAACATAGTTGAACCATTAGGCTTCGATATGAAAAATGTTTTTATTCAAACAACGTTCTCAGGAGTTGGTGAATTAGATGAATATTCTATTAAACTTGAATATCTGAATAAAGTTATTACATACGACCAGATATCAGTAACAAATAATAACTACAAACTAGATGTTGAATTACTACCTAAAACAGAGTATAAAATAACAGTTATAGAGAATGAAAATACAGTGTCGACAAGATTTGAAACTGGAATGTTAGGTACAAAATTTAACGGACACTGGATAGAAGGGGAAAAAGAAAACCAAAATAATATTTTTAAAAAAAGAGTAAATATAGATAAAAAAATAAAGAAAATTCGAGCGTATGCAACTGCAAAAGGGGTATATGAACTTTACATAAATGGTGTTAGAATCGGAGATGAATATCTAGCTCCGGGATTTACTAAATATGATACTTGGACTCAAGTTCAAACTTATAAAATAGAACCTGAAATTGTAGATAACAATAACTTAGACATAAAATTAAGTGTAGGTGATGGTTGGTTAAAAAGTAGAATTGGCTTTGACGGAGGAAATGAATGTGTTTATGGAGATACACATGCGGTAATATGTGACATAGACATAGAATATGAAGATGGTTCACATGAGGCATTAGGTACTGATACTACTTGGAATTATACGCAAGGAGCAATTAGTAAATCTGGAATTTATTATGGAGAAGATTATGATCCTACTGTGAGATCTGAGGAGTTAATACCATGCAATCTATCAAAACCATATCCATATACTGATAGATTAAGTTTGCCAATTAAAATTAAAGAGATTATAAAGCCACAAAAGATATACATAAATGAATTTGATGAATTAATAATTGATTTTGGACAAAATCATTCAGGATGGATTTCATTTGATAACACGTTGCCAGAAAATAAGAAAGTGAAGTTTGAATATAGCGAATTTTTAGAACACGGTAAATTTTATAGGGAAAACTTGAGAACCGCCAGAGCTGCATTTGAATATACAAGTGATGGGATTGAAAATACAATTAGACCGCACTTTACTTATTTTGGCTATCAATACGCAAAAGTGACTGGACTAACGATAGAAGAATTAAAACGTTTAAAAAATTTACGTTCTGAGGTTATTTATTCAGATATTATATTTGGAACAACAATTGAAACTGATAATCTTAAAGTAAATAGATTGATTAAAAATGTAATTTGGGGTCAAAAAAGTAATTTTGTTGATATCCCTACAGATTGCCCACAACGAGATGAACGCTTAGGTTGGACTGGAGATGCAAATATATTTTCTAGAACAGCAAGTATGAATGCAAGCGTTCTTCAATTCTTTAAAAAGTATATGAAAGACATTAGAATTGAACAAAAAATACATAATGGTTTAGTTCCGGACTATGCTCCCTTATTAAATAATAGGCCAAATGAATCGGCAATATGGGGAGATGCAATAACCTTTATTCCTTGGAACATGTACTATGCAACGGGTGATACAGAGATACTACGTGAAAACTATGATGCAATGATCGACTGGGTTAAATGGATACTGCCTCATACGGAAAATTATATCTGGAATGGTAGTTATCAATATGGCGACTGGCTTGCTTTAGATGCGACGAATGAAGATGCTCGTTATGGTGGAACAGATGAAAGCTACATTGCAACTATGTATTATTATATGACAATTTCAAATGTAATAAAAAGTGGTGAAGTCTTAGGAAAAGATATCAAGGAAATGAAGGAACTCCAAAGTTTTGTAAAAAAAGCCATTGTTGATGAGTACATAACTGCAAATGGATCACTGGCAGTAAAAACTCAAACAGCATACTTATTAATGCTAGAATCACAAATACTCTCAGGACCTCAAGAAGAAAGAGTTGTAAGTGACTTAGTGCACAGAATTAGAAGTGATAAAACAATGCTTCAAACAGGGTTTGCTGGAACTCCATTAATTTGTAAAATGCTTACTAAATATGGTTTCCATAACATGGCTATGGAAATTTTCTTACATGAAGGCTACCCTGGATGGTTGTATTGTGTAAACCTGGGAGCTACAACTATTTGGGAACGTTGGAACTCGGTAACTCCTGATGGAAAAATGTCTAGAACAATGATGAATTCATTAAATCACTATTCGTATGGAGCAATTGAAGAGTGGATAATTGAGTATCTGGTTGGGATAAGACAAGTGGCTGCGGCTCGAAAAGAGTTTAAATTTAAACCAGGTTTGCAAGATATAATAAAAAAGATCAATTGTAAAATTCAAACGTCTTGTGGGGAATTAGCGGTTGAATGGCAAATAGAAAATTATAAAATGATTATTGAATTAAATGTACCAATTGGGGTAACAGTTGAAGTTGATCAAACAGAAATAAATATAAATTCAATAGAAAATAATGGAAATGTACTTCCGAAAGATAAAAAACTATCTAATGGAATTTTTATAATAAATGCTAATATTAATATTGATTATAAGATTAAGAAGGAATTTACAATGGAAACTCCAATCTATGAAGTGATGCTTGATGAAAAAATTTGGAATCAAGTAATTGAGTTTTGTCCTTATTACTTAAACTTATTTGAGGATAAGCAAGTTCGTGAAAAATTTGGAAAATACCCTGTTGCCGATTATATAAAAGTTCATAATATAACATTAAGTAGTGATGAGCTAACTAGATTAAAGCATCTATTAAATAGTAAAAGGAGTTAAGTATGTCGATGCAAATAAATAAAGATTTAAAAATTAACTATAATAAAAAATACCTTGAAATAGCAAAAGAGTGTAAGCCTATATTAAATGAGTTTGAGATTGAACCAATTGCGTTTGTAAAGGTAGTCCAAGACAAAGAGATGCTATTGTCACTTGGAACCGAAGTAATAACTAAAAATATTATTGAGACAAAAGAGATGGGGAAAGATGATGAGATCATTATTGATTTCGGTACTCATGTAGTAGGAGGCGTACATTTTGATATTGAGACAGTCGGTAGTCCTCCCGATGCCCCATTACTATTTGATATTCAATATGCTGAAATGCCTATCGAATTTAATGGAAGTTTAGAGAATTACAAAGGATGGATTTCAAAATCTTGGATTCAAACCGCAAGAGAGTGCATTGATGAACCTAATACAGAATACTATAGTAAAAGAAGATATGCCTTTAGATACGTTAAAATAAAAATATGGGATACATCTCAGAAGTATAAAGCTAAATTTAAAAATATCAAAGCTAGGTCATATTCAGCAGTCGATGTGTCTAAAGTAGCAATTAAATCTAGTCCAGAGTTTAAAGTTATAGCAGAGGTTAGTTTAAGAACGCTTCAAAATTGTATGCAAAATGTGTACGAAGATGGACCCAAAAGAGATAGAAGATTATGGCTAGGTGATTTATACCTAGAAGCACAAGCAAATTATTGCTCATTTAAAGATGTTAATTTAGTGAAGAGATGTTTGTATCTGTTTGCAGGAACGTTAGATCAATCAGATAGGGTAGCAGCTAATATCTTTGTTAAGCCACATGTATTACCCGACGATACATACTTAGTTGATTATAGCCTGCATTTTGTAAATACCTTATGTGATTATATGGCTACTACTAATGACTTAGAAACTGTAAAGGAACTATATAATGTGGCAAAGCAACAAGTAGGTTTTGCATTAACCGTTACGAATAAAGATGACTTGTTTATTGAACAAGACTATTGGTGGTCATTTATGGATTGGAATGATGAGTTATTAAAGGCAACTGCTACACATGGATTATTCATATTTACTTTAAAGAATATGAGGAAACTAGCAAAAAAATGTGAAGGGCAAGAGCAAGATATAAAAGATATAGATAAGCTGATAGCAAGATTTAGTAAATCAGCTCTTAATAAATTGTACAATGAGGAATCAGGATTATTTATTTGTAATAATCAGTATTCGATTCATAGCCAAATGTGGATGGTTCTAGCTGATATATTGAGTAGAGATGAGAAAAAGAAAACACTTAAATCTATATCCAATTTGGAAACTGCTATTCAATTAACTACACCATATGCACAACATTTCTATGTAGAGGCATTATTTGACGCAGGTCTAATTGAAGAAGCGAAAGAACATATTAAAACATATTGGGGCGGAATGATTGAATTAGGAGCAGATACATTTTGGGAATTATATGATCCTAATAATATTGAATTTTCACCTTATGGTGATCATTTGGCAAATTCATATTGCCATGCATGGAGTTGTACACCTGTATATTTCATAGATAAGTATAATTTATAATAAAAATGTAAGTTAATTTTGTAACTATTGGTGTTACTATTAACTAAGTCATAATAATTACCTATCTATGCTATTAATATTATACTTGAATCTTATTAATAACGGTCTATAATACAATCATAGCATCAGTCAAATCGTGTTCTACTTCGTTTATTTGTTTTAGTGTTTGACATAGAGCTCATTTTTATTATTTTAACAGTTATAGAGTTTTACATCAAATATTTTATAGCCA